>DXFH01000013.1 GCA_019114515.1 Candidatus Limosilactobacillus merdigallinarum | reverse complement strand
CAAGCTTTCAATAGTGCGGTGATGATGGCTTGAAGGATACACCTGTTCCCATGCCGAACACAGAAGTTAAGCTTCAACGCGCCGAAAGTAGTTGGGGGATCGCTCCCTGCGAGGATAGGACGTTGCCGCGCTGTTATTGCGAATTAGCTCAGTTGGTAGAGCACCTGACTGTTAATCAGGTTGTCGTCGGTTCGAGCCCGACATTCGCAGTTGCTGTGAGGGAATGTTGATTGAAAGACTGATCAGCATTTCCTTTTTTATTATCATGCCGACGTAGCTCAGCTGGTAGAGCATCTCCCTCGTAAAGAGAAGGTCGGAGGTTCGACTCCTCTCGTCGGCATTGTCTAAGGTTTTCATACCTTTTCGATAGTGTTTAAAACGTTGATATAACAGCATTCTTGATTTTAACAAACAGCGTTTAAAAGCTATCAAAATCAAATTCTGCGGAAAAACTGCGGAAAAACAAATATGCTTGCTAGTGGGGGCAGGTCGCTATTTCAGCGGCCTTTTTATTTTGCTTTTGCGGAAAAAACACAGGTTAACACTAAGAAATACTAAGTTTTGCTAGTGATGTTATGCGGTTATGACTTTTGTATGCTGGCCATCCGCTTAATATTTTCGCCAGGCGGATGTTTTGATATTATAAAGTTATTAAACTTAGTTAGGTGTTAAGGGGTTGTCTATCGTGGCAGCTCTTTTTTTAGTATCTGTCGTTTCCGCCATTTTTCCGCAACTTGCTCTTATGGCAGGCCATAATCATTGATATACCAAGTTTTACCAAGTTTAGCCCCCTCTGTAAAAATATTTCAAATTAATGTTTGTGGTTAATATGGCGACAATGTGTGCGCTCTTCTAATTGCATACTAGGGGCGGGTATCAGTGCTAAACCGGCCATATTTACACCGATTACCAACTTAATTACACTGATTAATCATCATATCGAACATGTGCGGGTCAATTACCTGCATGCGCTGCGAAAACTCGATTAAGGCTGCCTTATCAGCTATGTAGTAAGTTGTCGGACTAATGGTCATCTCATCCGTGACCTCTTTTACCTTTAGCTGCTTCACGTATCGCAATTGCATGATCTGCTGATTGCGTGGCGTGCATGCACTAATGACCGTCTGAATATCTTGGCAGCACTTACGGCACTGCGGGTCGCCAACATTGTCCAATTGCGCTTGCGGATAAGTTTTCAACATCCACAAGGCCGAACGTAAGTAAATAGAATGGTAATTACGCTTAAAGAAACGTTTCAGTGCGCGGATGGTATCTTGTTCATTCATGATATTGCCCCTTATAATGTTATTAGGGTTCATTTTGGATATTAAATCTTCTAAGGCAGCACCGGTATTTGGTGCTGTCTTTTTTATTCTAGTGAGACACTTGAGACCTTATTAAAAGGCTACGGCATCCGCGTTAATGCTGTTCATTTAACTACGAATTAGTAAAAACGTTAACAAATGTCAGCATTTAAATAACTACGATTGTTACCGATAATGCCAGTTTTTGGCACTCGTTAAGAATAATGATTGCTGCTGTATTAACGATTGTGACAGTTCATAACGTTACCTATTACGTGGAACATTTACCGTCAACATAGGCTTTGACCCTTTGATTTCCCAGTATTCTTTTAACTACGAATCAGTAATAAATAACAGGTTTTTACAGGTTCTTCATGTTCAAACTTAGCAGCAATAAAGGGCTGTTTATTGACTTTAATTGCTCCAGCTTGTTGCGGTGAAACCCTATAATGCAAGCATTTGCCAGTATTCAAGTATGAGCAATTCTTTTAACTACGATCATACCCACAAGGTGGCAATTTTGGGTAATCTTTGGGGATGATAATTGCTTTTAACTCAACGATTGCGGCAATTGCCAGTGTTTCCTATTTCATGGAATAGTTTCACGTTATTACCACCAAACTAACTACGAAACTATAAGCAATGTTAGCTTTTGTTAAGCTCCAATTAACTACAAATATTCCCGATAATGTCCAGTTTTGACCAGTCCATTTTTGAGTAGATATACCGTTATATCAACGATTATCGAACATTGGTAAGTTGTGAAGTTGGTGGAACATTCAGTCGCTCACTAAACCGATATTTTTGTATGCTGTCGTTACCTTGTTGCTGTAATAGCCAGCATAAAAACGATGGTGCTTTTGATACACAAACCCTAGTAACTCCATATTCTGCTTGAATTGACGGTTTCCTAATGGTTCATGGCAATGCTGCTGACAGTAATCACAATAACGCTCGTACAATACCCGGCAAGGGCAATAAAAGCGACGGTCTTTCTTTACCTGGTCAGAATAAACAAAACTGATTACCGTTTTTTCTGCACGCTTTTTATTACGTGGTCGAAAATGATAATCTTTCTTACTCTCTTCAATCGCGTCTAATAAGGAACGCTTGCCGAACGTGAAATATCCTCGATACCAACTCAATATTATCAACTCCATTTCTGAATATGTTCTTATTTGGCTCTGTAAGCTCTTCTAAGCGCGTTTAAGTGTTGAATGATAAATTATATTACTTACTACCTGGCCGTTCTAAAACTGCCTAAATTTTTAGCGGGGTTCGCCATATCGAACACATGATCAGCTTTCCATTTTAAATTGCTTCTAGTTAACTACAATTTTGTTCCTTTTGCGACGAATATTAAATCATCAAACCTTAA
The DNA here is from genome assembly GCA_019114515.1 of Candidatus Limosilactobacillus merdigallinarum. Taxonomy (GTDB): domain Bacteria; phylum Bacillota; class Bacilli; order Lactobacillales; family Lactobacillaceae; genus Limosilactobacillus; species Limosilactobacillus merdigallinarum. Next base: position 112,143 of record DXFH01000013.1, on the reverse strand, counting down.
CCAGCATTGACATATCGCCATCAAGCGGATGTTAGTTTCTGCCGGTTTTGAAAAGGGCGGCCAATCGTGACCACCCTCTTACTCTTACCAGTTAAATTCACGGTAAACAGCGTCTAATCGCTCTAACAATCGCTTTGCTAATTCTTGCTGCTCTGCGGTTGCATTCTGATCTTCAAGCACGTGTTCGGCTGCTTCGTGAATAGCATAGGTTTTCAAATATAATTGTTCCTGCTTTTTGATAAAGAATTGGTCGGGAATACCTTGTAATACAGGGTAAATGTTCTTAGCCTGCCTAATTAGTGGATTGCCAATTAATATTACCTGGCCACAATTAATGGCGGTCTGCGTAGGATGGCCATATTTATCCATAACATTATTTGCCACTAAACAGCGATAAACATCTGGTTTCGTATGCTTACAATGTTCTTCTAGCCATTCTGAATTAGGCCACATGTTATAAGCCGTCTCTACTAATGGCGGATAGATAATATTTGATTTCACATGCACCAATCCTTTTTTATTGTGTTCAGTTCATCCGCTTAATTGTCTTCATTGGATTAGTCAAGCTATTGTTAGTTAGTGCCACTCGTTATTGTCTAGGTTATTCACTTGTTGTAGTAAGCTCCGAGCATTTCCTTTCTGTTCTTCCGTTGCTTGCGGATCATTTAACACGATAGTAGCTGCCTCTTTAACAGCGAAACAGTCCATTAATACACGGCCATCCTTAACTTTAAAATGCTGGTCTGGAATGTTGGAAAAGTTGGGGTTTTCTGCCTTAAATCGCTTAATAGGGTTATTTTCAACATTTTCAACATTTTCAACTAGGCCATTATCAATTGCTGCCTGTGTAGGGTTGCCTAGCTCATCAATCATCCCTTCGTCCACAAGCATTTTATATAGTTTGTCCTTACGGGGCTTTAGTCCACCTGCAATCAGTTGACTGTATGCTTGCTCCACTAACATTGGATATTTAATATTGAATTTCATTTGTTTTCGCCCTTTCCTGGCCTCTCATCGCCTAACCTGGCTTCTCATCGCTTAACATTTCCTTGCCTATCTTATCCTTACCTAACCTAACCTTACCTAACCTAGCCGACAAGGTCGCCAACAATTACCAAACAGCCTGCTGACAAGGTGGCCAACAATTGCCAAACATCTACCAAACAATTGCCAAACATCCGTTAAACATGCTTTTTGGAACGACTGCCAATATTTTTTAGCCAATCTGGTTCATCTGATTTTTCGGTCGTTTTACCTTTGCTATCCTGAAAGTAATCAAATGCTAGTTGGTTAGTTTCAGCGGATGTATATTGTCCGTCCTCAGTCATATATAGTTTTTTTAGTTTAGTCAGATATTTACTTTTTGCGCGGTATCGGTGAATATAATTATTCACATTCCAATCCGCGATCAAAAGCAAACGGCCATCATTAAATTTAATCACCAAGCCTTTTTCAATTAGTCTCTGAATAATTTTGTCGGGGTCTTTAATAGCTAGGGTACGTGCAATCATTTTTGAGTTATCTACAAAGCCACAATCATCCGCCTGCATGCCAAAATAGATATATAGCAACTTAGCTTCGTTTGATAGTTCTAGAAATGAGTCTGTCCATACAACGCTATTACTAAACATTCTTTTTTCTGCCATTACTGTATTTCCTTTTCTTATTTGTCATTATCCGTAACACTAGACGAGTCGATAATCTTTTTAAGCTGTTGGGCTAGGTGATTAAACCGCTTGTCAGTAATAAGGCGGGTACTCTTAACTAATTCCATAGAAAGTTCACCCTTGATAACGGCCAGCACCTTATTACCCTTGTGGTCATCTGCTAATAAAAACTGATAATTATCATTCATTTGCCTATACCTCCGAAATAAAATTTTTTCATGATAGAATAAGCAAGACGGCGCAATTACCGTCATGCCTATACTTATGTGCTGCTAGACGTTATCAACTTTGGTCTGTGAGTAACGTTTAGCGGCCTTTTTTATTTTCTCAATCATGATTGTTCCTCTAATTTGCTGTTGCTAATCACTTGCGCTCGTTTAGTCATCATCGCAATCTGTGATGTTAACGGGGCTAGTGCCTTATTGCGTTCTGTGTCATTCGTGATAATAAAGTAACCATTGCCTGGTTGCTGATAGATAGCACCGATAGGTCGATGGTGTAATACGATCAGCCGGTAAATAGTGCCGCGAACTTTGCGACTAGGCCATCCAGTTAGGTTAACTAATTCCTTTAATGGACGCGGCCGCTCCATTCCTTTCGGCAACAAGTCAAATAAACGCTGTTCGTCCTTGTCTAATTTATTCATGCTTTTAACCCCCCTTAAGGTAAGAATGGCGCTACAACGGTGTAAACGATCATGGCTGCTGATAGATAAGCCCACAGCCATTCATCCGCTGATACCTGCCATAAACTCAATGTCCAATTGTCAATAGTTCTTAAAAATTCATGTGTATAACCCCCGCCGGCAAGCATTGGTCTATTCTTCTAACGTTTTCATGAATTTATCTAAACTACTCCGTGCGTAACGCTTCACCCCCTCAATCCGAATTACCGGGACTTTATATTTTTTTAGCCATTGATTAAACGTGCTAGGGGCAACGTGCAGATACTTACATGCTTCCTGCTGCGTCATATACGGCGGAAAACTGGCCTTTTGTAATGCTTGGTCGATAGCTTGATCTAGTGCCGCCTTGACCATGTGTTGCGTGGCCTGTTGTAATTCTGGCGGTAGCTGAACATTCACGGCCATATCATCCATGCTTATCACCTCGATAGCTTATCCAGGTTGTTGTAAATAGTCTCTGATACCGGAAAATCAAGGCCGTAGCGTTGTTTGACATTCATTAAGTCCACAACATCATTTAAAATGCCCGGTCGATCTTTCAGCATTGCGGGCGTCATTTCGTCCTTTTTAATCATCTTGGGCAGACCGTATTTATTGGAAACGGCCTTATTAGCAATCACGTTGGCTTTGATGTAGTCGACATCGCTAATTGCTTCTAGTCTGGCCATTGATTGCTGTTGCATTCGCCTGTCCAGCATTTTAAAAGCCTGGTAACCCTCTAGGCCGGCAGACAGTCGTAACTGCCTAATTACGCCATAAGTCCAGCGTTGAAATTGCTTTGCTTGATCCATGTGCGAACTAAACACCAGCGAATAGATACCGAACTCTGAAATAACCAACATTACCGGCGAACCACCTCTTAAGGTTGTACGGCGTTTTACCGTAGAACTGTCGGTAACAGTTCCGGCTTGATTTAGGACGGAACTTAAATTAATTAGTTGTCTGTCTTTTTCATCAACGTGTGCTTGAATTGCGTGGCGTGGTTCTCTGTATCCTAATGCGGTGGCCACGTCATAACCAACGGCTTTCCAGTTGTCACCATCGCCAATAAAGCGGATGTCATGACCGTTCCAGTTCTCAACTCGTAATTCCATATGTTCACCCCCCCTTTTTATTTGTCTTGCATGGCAGCTGCGACGCTTTCAGCGTCATCTGCTGCGGCGTATTCCTTGATCAGCCAGTCACTTAGTTTCTTGTAAGTAGCTGGTGTTACCTTGCGATGGTTGCGCTTGAAAATGTTGTCTAGCGTCCACCGGCTTAAACCAAGTTCACGGCCAAGCGCTACAGTAGACAAGTTAAGTTCTCCACGTTTGCGCTTGATTGCTGTTACTTGCTGATTAGTAAGCTGCATTAATGCTCGCCCCCCAAACTGTACGGTTGAATTTCAAAAAAATAAGCGTCCATACTGTTCGCTACAATTAAAATATATACCGAACACATTGTAGAGTCAATGAAAAGATAGTATTATATTTGTTGAAAGTGTGGTGATGTAAGTTGGACAAGACAAAGTCAAAAAATAACAATCGTATTAAAGAAGTCCGATTAAGCCAACATAAGACTCAGAAAGAAGTTGGCAAAGCAGTAGGAAAATCCGACCGTGCTATTGCTCATTATGAAAAGGGAATACGTGAGCCAAAATTAGAAACTTGGGTAAAGTTAGCTGATTATTTCAAAGTACCCGTTTCTTATTTACAGGGGCTATCGGAGGTTAATTATCGTGATGAAGACGCTTTAAGGGCTCAATTTAACTCATCTGACTTTGCTAAAAGGACAGGCATACATTTAACAGAGAAAGACAAGCCTGTTATGGATGTAACTTATTTATCACTCATGCAGCGCGATATAGACCTTAGTAATGTAAGTAAGTTAAAGGATGTTCTATTTAACGATATACGCAATATTGCAAGTAAGGATTACTACCAACAATTACATAAGCAATTTAATCAATTATCTGAAAAACAAATAAGCACTCTTTTGTTTGAAGAAACAATGTTATTCGCTCTCTACTTGCAAGATGGTAACGATGAAATTAAAGATAAGCTCTATAGACTTTTTGCTAATTTCTATGATGAAAATTTTCGATAAATCAGCAAGGCAGACTACGGCCAAGCGTGAAGGACGTTAAAAGTTGTGTGGAGAAGCAAAATGAAAAAGATTAGTTTAATATGCGCTGTTGTCATTGCTGGCTTATCACTGGCAGCATGTGGCAATAGTTCCAGCAAGAAAGCAAGTTCAAGTAGTAAAGTATCAAGTTCTAAGGTCGTTAAGCACCATAAAAAGCATTCAAAGAAAAGGGCTAAAAAGCCGGTACCTAGCAGCAGTTCATCCGCTTCAAATTCTGCTAATCAGTCCAGCCAACAACAAGGTCAGCAAACGCAACAAGTCCAGCCAACTTCACCGGCTGCTAATAATCAAGCTCAACAGAATGCACCTATGACTGAAGACCAGGCTCGCGCGCGTCTAGGTGGCGCTAATGGCGATCTGCAAGCCACTAGAACTAGCAACGGATGGACTTTTTCAGGTGACGGCTATACGGCGACCGTAAGTGATAATGGTGCAGTTAGTCATAACTAAACTAAATAATGCTGTAATAGGCTTTTACCTTGAGGTTTTCTGAGGTTTTGGGGTAGCTCCCTTATCAGCTAAACCCTTATTCATCCCCGCCGGCAAGCATGATGAAAAGGGGTTTTATTTATGAGTTATGCTAAGAAAGCTAAACAGGGATACTACGGTATTGCTGAATTTAGAACTAAGGATGGCAAACGTCATCAAAAAAGCGCCGGCTGCTTCAAACTGAAACGGCAAGCGCTGGCAAAAGCGGATGAATTAGAGAAAGAACTAGACCAGGTTAACCAAGACTTGGCGGATGTTTCACTGGCAGATTATTACGACCGCTGGTTTAAACTATACAAGGAACAAGGGTTAAGTCGGCCAACGATAGCCAGGTATCTTAATATTGGGCATGTGCTGCGACATTACTTTAAAGATACCCGGTTACGGGATATTAAAAGGTCAGATTACCAGGAATTTATGAACTGGTATGGTGCTAATCATGCACCGGTTACAGTGTCTAAGTTCAATTGTGCAGTAAGAACATGTGTTAACTATGCGCAAGACGATGATATTGTCAGCAAGAACTTTACTAACAACGTTAAGCCAGTCTCCAATAAGTCCAGGAAACGCAAAGTTGAGTATCTGACAATGAAAGAAATTCAACTGCTAAAATCAGCGGTGCTTGATGGTATTAACCGATATAAAGTCAGTCGGTATATGATCTACCTAGCTATTTATACCGGCATGCGTAAGGGTGAAATTCAAGCGCTAACCTGGAACGACATCGACTTTATGCACCATACTATTACCATCAATAAGTCTTGGGATGATGTTAAAAAAGCCTTTAAACCAACAAAAACGGTCAGCAGCAACCGGGTTATTCCCGTTAACTCAGAGGTGCTGAACCGTTTATGCGATTTAAAGGCTAATCATTCCACGATGATTTTTAGAAACCGGCTAGGAAACATTCCTACCAGTACCGCTTTAAATAAATGTCTACGCTCTATTATGTCGTCAGCAGGTATTCAAAAGCAAGGCTTTCATTTTCATTCTTTGCGGCATGTTCATGTTGCCTACCTGTTGGCTAAGGGTGTAGACATTTATGGAATTAGTAAGCGACTTGGCCATGCTAACGTATCAATTACGCAAAGCATATATGCTTATTTGATAGATGAGTATCAAGCAAAAAACAATACTGAAATCATCAATAAATTGGCAGAATTGTAATAGCTGCGGAAAAACTGCGGAAAAATGAAACATGAATGTTGACATACCGGCGTTTGCAGAGGGTATTTAACTCCTCTCGTCGGCACTATTATGTTCATAGAACGAAGAAGCCCATATGTTGATTGCTGATAGTCAATATATGGACTTTTTTGGACTTAAATGTTAATCAAAAGATCAGCAATGAAAGAGGTAAGGATAGGAAATCATCTTATCCTTACCGACGTCAATATGTAAAATCAATTGGGTCACTAATCACGGTGATTCAGACTAGTTAACTTAAGTGCTGTGCTATTTGTAAGTTATAAATAACTTTGTTGCTATTTTATTAATCGAGGATGATTAGTATCTGAAAATATCAAGTTTGAGTTTCTTGCTGACTAATTCCAAAAGTGCGAGACCGGCCACGCTGTTTCCTGCTGAATCAAGGGCAGGGCTGAAAATACCGATCCCATAGTGACTGGGAGCTGCAGAAACGAGGCCACCACCAACGCCACTCTTAGTGGGCACCCCGATCTTAACAGAATATGTACCCGATTCGGTGTAAAGACCAGTCGTCATCATGACCGATTTCGTATAGGTAGCTGCCTCAGTAGAAATAATCCGTTCGCCACTCCACGGTGCAATGCCATCATTCGCCAGAACAGCACCAAGGTTGGCGAGACTCCGACAAGTTACCATCATTGAACACTGCTTGAAGTAAGTTTCAAGAGTGGTCGCCACGTCATTATTTAAGACCCCCTTAGCTTTGAGATAGTACGCCAGTGATCTGTTCATGTCACCAGTCCGCAATTCAGATTGATAGATATCATTGTTGAGGGTAATCTGCGGATCATTACAAATCTTACGGCTAAATTTAAGAATTTGATCAAAAGGCGATTGTCCGTCTTGTTCTTCAATCAGGGAAGTGATGAGAATTGCCCCACTGTTGATAAAGGCATTTAGTGGATGTGTTTCCTTGGTGATCTCCATGTTCAGGACCGTGTCAAATGGGAAACCAGTTTGCCGAGTCCCTACTTCAGCTTCAACTGCGGCGAGGCCTAAGCGTTCAATTGCATAGAGAAGGGTGATGACCTTGGAAACACTTTCGATAGCAAAGCGGACCTGAGAAGCACCAGCTTCCGCTTTCTTGTCGTTAGTAACGTCAAAAAGGTATATGCCAAGTTGGTAAGGATCTACATTAGCAAGAGCAGGAATGTAGTTCGCTACCTGCCCTTCATCAATTTTTCTCCAGCATTCTTGGATAGCATCGTTAAGATTCACGATAATTCCTCCCAATCATAATTAGTAACCTTATTATATAAACAAAAGTCAGCCTGTGCAGGTAAGGTATGCGTTAGCTACCAAAGACAATTGTGATTAGTAGCAATACCGTAAGTAGAAATTATACACAAAAGGGCGACTAACGTTTATTAAAAATAAAATATCAAAAATATCTTGATCAATAAAATAGAAAACAATGCAAAGAAGACAAAAATAATAAGACAAATAAAGTAAATAGAAAACGGAAGCATCTATCAAAGAAGCCGGCATTAAAGTACCATTGATGATCATGCGTGGCGACGGTGGGGTCATGGAAATTTCTGAAATGAAGAAACTACCAGCCTTGACAATGCTGTCAGTCTCTGCTGCTTCTGTCAGGGGATCCCTGATTTACCTGCGGTAATCTAACGGGATCTACTTTGAAGTTGGTGGGACCACTACTAACATCGGGGTCATCAAGAATGGTCGGCCAGCAATTGATTACTCAGTAGTTGGTGGGCACAAAACCTACATTTCCAGTTTGGATGTGCGGGTAGTTGGTGACGCGGGTGGCTCAATGATCTGCGCTAACAAGCAAGGGGTCATTGATGTTGGCCCTCGTTCAGCCCACATTGCTGGTTTGGACTATGCGGCCTTCATTGATCCCGCGAAGATTAAGAATCCACACGTGGAATTCTTCTCACCTAAGAAGGATGACCCAAATGACTATGTCAAGTTGGTCAATGAAGATGGCACCGCGTTTATAATCACCAATACTTGTGCAGCAAACGCACTGGGTTTGATTGAACCAAAATACTTCTCTCATGGCAACCGTGAAAACTGCCGCAAAGCGATTAAAGTTTTAGCTGACTATTGTGGCACGACTGTGGATGATATTGCGACACAAATCATGGAGAAAGCATTTAGCAAAGTTGAGTCCATTTACAATGAATTGATTGCTAAATATCAACTGGAAGCTGATCAAACGACTTTAGTTGGTGTTGGTGGCGGTGCGGCAGCACTAGTTCCTTACTTTTCGAAGAAGACTGGCGTGAAGTACCGTATTCCGGATGACGCTGAAGTTATTTCTTCAATTGGGGTGGCCTTATCCATGGTACGAGACGTTGTTGAACGGATTGTGCCAAACCCAACGAAGGATGATATCCGCACCATCAAGAATGAAGCTCTCAATAAGGCTGTTGAACCAGGTGCTACGCCGGATTCAGTAGATGTTCACGTTGAAATCGACCAGCAGACCAATAAAATTACAGCAATCGCAACTGGCTCGACAGAAGTTAAGACGGCCGACTTATCACAGGCGGCTACGGAAGATGAAGCCCGTAAGATTGCCGCGGATGATATGCGCTTGACGGTTGATCAAACTGAACTAGTTCAGCAAGATAAGTACTTCTATATCTTTGCTGGCTCACACAAGGGTGATGACCCTGCTCAGCCGATGCGGATTATCGATAAGAAAGACTTCATTAAGGTTCAGCGTGGTCGGGCAATGGCACTGAAATGCAAGGCCAAAGATTACGTGAAAGCCATGAAGCAATTGTGGGAGGATATGGCGGTTTACCAGCCAGAAACGATTGCACGCCCAGACTTCTATCTGTGCCTTGGTGCGCGGGTAATGGATTTCTCGTCAACCGATTTTGAGCAATTGCAGATGCTAACTGACTTGGAAGTACAATCCTTAGAATCAGACGACGATGTCATTATTGTTGCCGCTAACGTGGAGCAACAGTAATATGAAAACTGTGACCCTTTTTAATGAACTAAAGAAATACTCGCTGCCGGATTGGTGTGCCTACTTGTTTGCGGGCGAGCCACTACGCAATAAAATCACTGCTGATCAACAAAAAGAATTGATCAACGGTGCGCTTAATTGTGGTCAACAGTTTGCGGATGAAATGCGCGACCAATATGGCACGATTGATGCGGCACAACTGGCTGATAAACTCTGTAAGGTGACTCATGTTGATGTCCCACCGATTGTGAATCCAGTATTGTTAGCTAGTTTAACGGAGCCCAACGATTTGAAAGTATTTGACTAGCCAATTCAAGAGTTGGTGAACCTCGAACTCCCAGATTTTGCTAAGCGGGTAATTTTAAACATTGTGATGGGGCACGAGCTGTTTCATTTTCTTGAGGGTCAGCATCCTGACGCCTTCCCCCAAACCGCTAAGGTGGACTTATGGCATGTTGGGAGCTACCATCATCGATCTACAGTGATGGTGGTTAGTGAGATTGCTGCAATGGCATTTTACTGGCGACTAAATCGGCTTTCATATTCACCACTGGTTTTGAACATCTTATTGTTACAAAAGCATGCACATGACCAGGTAGATAGCCATCTTGAACGTTTGCGCAAGACGATTAATGTTGATAAGCAAAGTAAACATGAACAAATAGTTGTTCGTTAGGTGAAAGATACGAGCGCAACCGCGGAGCATTTTCTGATTCTGCGGCTGCGTTTTTTAGTATGCTTCATGCTATTGGCAAAAAGTGTAAAGTTATTGATATTCTAGCCTTTATGCAACCGCTTCCATGTTAAAATAAAAGTGTTCAGAGAATATGGAGGTGGTTAAATAATGGAAATTAAAAATGTAGTAGTAGCAGGCGCAGGAGTATTAGGCAGCCAGATTGCTTTTCAGGCGGCACGCTGTGGCTTTAAGGTCAAGATTTGGAACCGGCATATTGACCGTGCACAGCGGCGGTTAGCAGCAATTAAGGCGCAATTTGAAAAAGATATGAATGCAAGCGATGGCGATTATGATTATGCAATGGATAACATTATTGACATCAGTAATGATATGGAAAAGACCATGGCGGATGCCGATTTAGTCATCGAATCCGTTTCAGAGTCGGTGGAGATTAAAAAAGGCTTCTACGAAAAGGTTTGCCCGCTTTTACCAGATAAGTGCATCCTGACTAGTAACTCGTCCACGTTTATTCCTAGTGAATTAGTTGGCTTTACGGATCGGCCAGCGCGTTTTGCACACATGCACTTCTCCAACCACATTTGGAAGCACAATGTGGCTGAAATCGTGGGCAATCCTAAGACTGACCAAGAAGTAATTGATGATTTGGTGACCTTTGCTCGGCAAATTAAGATGGTCCCTGTTGTTCTGAAAAAGGAACAGCACGGTTATATTATGAATGCCCTCTTAGTACCATTACTGAACGCTGCAATGGCATTATGGGCTAATGGAGTGGCTGATCCACACACAATCGATAAAGACTGGATGATTGCGAACGGCTCACCATTAGGACCATTTATGATTCAAGATATTGTTGGTCTGCGGACCACCTATGCCGTTGTCAGCAACCAGTACAAGCAGACTGGTCAGGAGATCTTCAAGAAGATCGCTGATAAGTTGAAGCCAATGATTGATGCTGGCCACACTGGGGTTGAATCTGGTCAAGGCTTTTATCACTATCCAGATGCAGAATTTAAGGACCCGAATTTCTTTAAGTAATGGGGTGATTAAAGTTAGCCTGGTGACCTTTACAGCTTGAACAGCGACTGTTGTCATACAATTAGAAAAACACTAGTAAAAGTCACATTTAGTTTCAATCAGTTACTTGCTTCTCTGAACGTTTAATAATGACTGTTTCGGTTTAATGGAAGGAAGCAATATCATGAAACAGTATAAAGTCATCATTTGGGGTTTAGGTAATGTTGGACGTGCAGCTGTAAGAATGATTGGTGAGCGTAAGTCCGTTAAATTAGTGGCAGCAGTGGATACGGATCCCAAAAAGATTGGCAAAGATGCAGCCGGACTATTCGGCTTTCCTGACATCGGCGTTAAAGTTACCGATGACATTGATGCAGCATTAAAGTTGGATGCGGATGTCATCTTGGTTTACACACCGCTGCGCCACGACCCAAAGACTGGTGCTTTTACGCCTTCTGCGGAGGATATGGTCAAGGTATTGAATGCAAAGAAGAATTGCATTACGACGATTCCGCTTTACTACTCTCAAGTTACGACTCCTGAACTCTACAAGATGATTAACGATGCGGCCGTCAAGAATGGTGTTACCTTTATGCCAAGTGGCCTGTTGCCAGGTTTCTATGCATCACACCTGCCACTCTATCTGTGCAACTTGGTTGACCATGTCGACAAGCTAACGGTTCAATCTGGTGAAGATGACCAGAATAACACGTCGAGCTGGGTCAAAGTCTTTGGCTACGGGATGGACCCAGACAAGTTCCCGCAGGACAAGCTGAAAGCCGGTATTGCGGCTTACTATATTGCGGCGGTATATGAAATGGGCGACCGTTTGGGCTTCAAGTTTGATGATGTGAAAGTAAAGCATGAAGTATTTACTGCACCACAAGACTTACATCCGCGTGCCTTTGGTTTAATTAAGAAGGGAACCATGATGGGACACCGCTTCACCATGACTGGCTATGTTAACGGTGAGGAGAAGGTTAGCTTGATTTATGTCCACAAGATCTGCAATGATGTCGTTCCTGAACCAGCCATCGACAATCATATCCAGGTCAAAGGCATTCCAACCATTGACGTGGAAGTTCATAACATGATCCCACTGGAAGAAAGTTACGTTACTAGTGCAGCGCCAAGTGTTGACGTAATCCCTCAATGTGTGGAGGCTCAGCCAGGCTACCAGCATGTTTTAAACCAGCCAACGATGATGCCATTGAAATGATGCAGAAAATACCATTAAAGTTAGCGTCTAAGCAGCTAATATAAGTCCATTGGCGACTGACAATTTTAGGACAAATAACAGCAATATAATGATTTAAACATGACGAACGCCATAATTTGTGCTCGCCATGTTTTTTATTGGAACGGTCCAATATACTACTAGTAGCAGGCGTTCTGGTCAGATAAATGAGAAGTTTACTATTTAAATATTAATGAATTAGTAGAATAAAGTTGACGTGGTTGTGCTAATTCAATATAATTATTAAGTATTGTTAATTGATTTAACACTTTTCTCTAATTTTTCTTAGTGAAGATAATGAGCGCAGTGTTAATTATCTTGGTTATCTAGGAGGATAATAAATGGATCAGCAAAACAAAAAGGATACAGCCTTCTTTGGTCAGCCACGGGGCTTATCCACTCTGTTCTTCACGGAAATGTGGGAACGGTTTAGTTACTACGGGATGCGTGCCATCCTGCTGTTCTACATGTACTACGCGGTAACTAAAGGTGGTTTGGGAATGGATCAAGCTACTGCCGCTTCAATCATGTCAATTTACGGATCATTAGTCTATCTGTCCAGTGTTGTCGGTGGCTGGCTGTCTGACCGTGTATGGGGAGCACGGAAGACCGTCTTCATCGGTGGTGTCCTTATTATGTTTGGCCATATTGCTTTGTCAGTTCCATTTGGCGTGACTGCACTTTATATTTCAATTGCGCTGATCGTTGCCGGTACTGGCTTATTAAAGCCTAACGTTTCTGACATGGTAGGGAGCCTGTACAGTGAGGGTGACCAGCGTCGGGATGCCGGTTTCTCAATGTTTGTATTCGGGATTAACCTGGGTGCGGCAGTTTCTCCATGGGCCGTTCCGTGGGCTGCCAATGGTTTCGGTCTTAATTTATTTGGCTCTGAAATGAACTTCCATGCCGGTTTCTCACTGGCGGCCATCGGAATGTTCTTCGGTTTGGTTCAGTACTACTTTGATGGTAAGAAATACTTATCCAAAGATTCTCTTTATGCGGCTGACCCGATTGATCGTGATCAGGTTAAGCCGGTGATTACCTGGACAATTATCGGTATTGTGGCCTTAGCCATTGTCTTAGGCTTCATGGCTGCGCTAGGCGCTTTGAATATTACGAACGTCATTATGCTGATTTCTATTGCAGCAATCATCTTGCCAATTGTCTACTTTGCCATGATGCTGCAAAGCAAGAAAGTCACTAAAATTGAACGTTCCCGGGTGTTGGCTTACATTCCGCTTTTCATCGCAGCTGCGATTTTCTGGGGAATTGAAGAGTCCGGTTCCGTGGTTTTAGCTTTGTTTGCTCAAGAACGGACTATTTTGCACATCGGTAGCTGGCACTTTGCTGCTGCTAACTTCCAAACATTGAACCCATTGTTTATCATGATTCTGACGCCATTCTTCGTTTGGCTCTGGGGAAAGTGGAAGAATCAGCCGAGCGCACCAGGAAAGTTTGCCGCTGGCTTAATTGTTGCTGGTATTTCCTACCTATGGATGGCGCTGCCAGGAATTATTAACGGCACAACTGCTGGCCGGGTTAGTCCTTTCTGGTTGGTGGGTTCCTGGTTTATTGTTGAAATTGGTGAAATGCTGATTTCCCCAATTGGACTGTCGGTCACCACAAAGCTGGCACCAAAGGCTTACCAATCACAAATGATGAGTATGTGGTTCTTGGCTGACGCTGCAGGTCAAGCGGTTAACGCCCAAATTGTTAAATACTACTCGTCAGCAACCGAAGTGCCATATTTCCTGACTATCGGTGCTGTCAGTGTTATCTTCGGCATTATCCTGTGCTTCTTTGTTAAGAAGATTCATGGTTTAATGGAAGGTGTAGAATAATTTCCGCCAAAAAAGTTCGGAAAAAAGTATTGCATTTACCAATTAACTTGTGTATTATAATATCCGTTAGTTATGGCTAACGGATATTATGGAGGAGTAGCGAAGTCTGGCTAAACGCGATGGACCGTAAATCCATTCCTTCGGGTTCGGCGGTTCGAATCCGTCCTCCTCCATTATTATTGGGCTATAGCCAAGCGGTAAGGCAACGGTTTTTGGTACCGTCATGCGCTGGTTCGAATCCAGCTAGCCCAACTGTCAAAGTCGTCACACTGTGGCGGCTTTTTTTGTACCCAGGAATAAAGAAGGGAAGGCCCATAATGCCTAAACAAGGCCAGTATGCGCAAAGCAAACGTCAGAGCCATGTTAAGTCAGTGCGTCAACGTGGTAAAAGACAGCCGGGACGAATGATTGCCGATCAGCAGTTCAGTGATTTTGTCCTTGCTCGTTTTGCGTTAACCAGCAAAAAGGATTTGTCAGCAATGACGGCTGAGAGCGATCAACGCTTTTTGCAGGAGCTTGTGCCACGTCTACAAAAGACGGATGGTTATATGGCAAAAGCAGTCGCAGAAACCCTGCAGTATTGTCTTGGACGGGTGCCATGGCAATTCTTTCAGCTTTTAAGTGATTCATGGAATACGATAATGCATTTCTGTCAGCGAGAAATTCCAGCGGTCCCGCTTGCTCGACGGATTCTACTTAAGCAACCTGTTGATCAAGAGAAGTTAGACCAACTAATTGCTGAATTGTTAGGCAAACAGGCAGCTGCGATTACGTTGGTAAATACGCAGAATAAAAATTTACAGCAGTTGATGGCGCAAAAGTTGCAACAGCAAATTTTGACCGATAAACAGATTAATTGGACGATTGTGCGACAGCTCTTGCAGCCATTCAATAAGAGCTTGAGTACAGCCAAAGATGCCGGTACGCAGTCCTGGATTGATCGGCTAAATAAATTGTAATTTTGATTGACTTACCGATTGGCAGTTGATGGAGCCATAGTGCAAAATGAACATATTATTTTTGCAAGTATTTATTAACAGGCAATACTCGCTAATATCAGCAATTGTTGATTAATGTGATGGCTTTCAGGCTTCAATTTGCTATCAAAAAATAGTTATTGTGCTTTATAATTAATGATGGAAATGAGATATCAACTTTGTCATAGAGAGGTAGATTTAACATGACTGACGAACAACTCGAACAAATTAAGCAGCAAGTAAAGACAGGTTTGACCGAGGCTTTGGACAAGGGCCATATTAAGAAGGGCGACCTGTTTGTCGTCGGCCTAAGCACCAGTGAAGTAATTGGCCATGAAATTGGGATGGACCCTAGCATTGCGGTAGGCCGTGCCATTATCAAGACGATTATTTCTGTTTTGCGGCCATTGGGCATTCATTTAGCTGTACAAGGCTGTCAGCATTTGAACCGGGCATTAGTGGTGGAACGGTCCGTTGCTGAGAAATTTGGTTTGGAAGAAGTAACGGTCTTTCCACAAATTCATGCTGGTGGTTCCGGCCAGATTGCTGCTTTTGAAAACTTTGAGGACCCAATTGAAGTAGAACACGTTCAAGCCAAGGGTGGCATGGATATTGGCGACACTTCCATTGGTATGCAGGTTAAGTTTGTGCAACTGCCAATCCGGACTTCTGTCACCGAAGTGGGTCATGCGCACACGACTTACTTGAGCTCACGGCCGAAGTTGATTGGTGGCGCACGGGCTAAGTATACCTGGGACCCATTCAACGAAAAGCATTAATAAGTAACGAAAAGTCATTGACGGGACGACAACTGAGTGCAAACTAGTTGCAGCCCCGTTTTTTGGTAATAAAGTTCTATCGGTGGTTTAGACCATTAGCAAATGGTGGTACACTAAGAAGCAAATTTGCAGGGAGGTTTCACAATGAGTTCACCAGTTTACATTCAGATTCACAACCAGTTGCAGGCAAATATTGAACAGGGTAAATGGCAGGTTGGTGAAAAGATTCCGGCTGAACGGGTTTTGGCTGGTGAATTTGGCGTCAGTCGCATGACCCTGCGGGAGGCTATCCAGACACTAGTTGATGAAGGAGTTTTGGAGCGCCGGGTTGGTTCTGGTACGTTTGTGGCCAACCAGAAAGTTCAAGAGAAGATGTCCGGGGTCACAAGCTTTACGGAACTGATGAAAGCACAGGGGAAAGAGCCTTCTAGCAAGACGATTTCCTATCACTTAACCGTGCCATCAAAGACTGAAGCGAAAAGACTTAAGTTGAAGGCAGGCGAACGGGTACTGAGAATGGAGCGTGTACGCTATGGCTCCGGAGTGCCAATCTGTTACGAAGTGGCGACGGTGCCGGCCGATTTAGTAGCCAACTTCAGTAAAAAAGAGGTTACCTCGTCTTTCTACCGCACGTTGGAGGAGAAGGCTGAACTTCATCCTGGGCATGCCACTCAGGCCGTTTCAGCTACCAATGCCACCGAAAAGATTGCTAACTACCTGGATATTCGCCGGGGTGATGCATTGCTGAGGATGACACAGATTTCCTACCTGCAAGATGGGCGGCCATTTGAGTATGTGCACACCCAGTATGTAGGCAGTCGATTTGAATTTGTACTGGAGAAGTAATCATATAGGGGAAGAGAAAAAATGAAGTACTTATATCCTGATGACAGCTTGACGTTACAGACGGATGCTTATGAACTATCAATGATGCAGACTTATTGGCGGCAAGGAATCGGTAACCGGCACGCTGTTTTTGAAGTTTTCTTTCGGAAAATGCCATTTGAAAATGGTTATGCCGTTTTTGCGGGCTTAAGTCATATTATTCGTTATTTAAACAACTTGCACTTTACTAAGAGCGATATTGAATATTTGCACTCCACGGGCTTTTTTGATGATGAATTTATTGACTACTTAGCGAACTTTGAATTCCACGGCACAGTGCGCAGCATGGTCGAAGGAGAATTGGTCTTTAATCATGAACCGATTATCCAGGTAGAAGGCACTTTACTGGAAACTCAGTTAGTAGAAACTGCTTTGCTAAACATTGTCAACTACCAGATTGTGGTTGCCACCAAAGCAGCCCGTATTAAGAACATTGTTGGCGATCAGCCAGTAATGGAATTTGGTACGCGGCGGGCCCAGGAATTTGACGCTGCTTTGTGGGGAACCCGAGCAGCCTACATTGGCGGTTTCGACTCTACCAGTAATGTACGGGCAGGCAAGCTATTTGGCATTCCAATTGCCGGAACACACGCACACGCCTTAGTACAAACTTATATGAACGATTACGAAGCGTTTAAAGCTTATGCGCAAACCCATCACGATTGTACTTTCTTAGTGGACACTTTTGATACCCTTCGCAGCGGTGTGCCGAGTGCTATCCGGGTAGCCAACGAGATGGGTGATAAGATCAACTTCAAGGCCGTTCGGATCGACTCTGGCGACATGGCCTACCTTTCCAAGAAGGTCCGGCAAATGCTGGATGATGCGGGTTATCCAAACGTCAAGATTGTGGCTTCTAACGACCTTGATGAAAAGACCATCCTGAACTTGAAGACCCAAGGTGCCAAGATTGATGCTTGGGGAATCGGCACTAAACTGATCACGGCAATGGACCAGCCAACGTTAGGGGCAGTTTACAAGATGGTGTCAGTGGAAAATGCGGACGGTGAAATGGTGGACACGATGAAGCTATCGAACAACGTCGCTAAGATGTCCACACCAGGCAAGCACCAGGTTTGGCGAATCAATGATAAGAAGGACGGCAAAAACGAAGGTGACTTGGTAACTCTGGTCGGCGAAGACCCACGGAAACTGGATTCACTGTACATGTTTGATCCCAACTACACTTTCTTGAATAAGACGGTCACGGACTTTACTGCCCGGCCACTATTACAGGATATCTTTGTCGACGGTAAGCAGGTTTATGAAGAACCGACCCTAAAGGAAATTCATGATGCGCGGCAAGGACACATGGACCGCTTATGGGATGAATACCGGCGCGATCTCAATCCAGAAGTTTACCCAGTCGACCTGTCGCAGAAGTGCTACGATAACAAGATGAAGATGATCAAGCAAATTCACGAGTACGTACGGAAATTGCATTAGGAGTTAAATATGCGAAAATTACAAGCAACGATTATTCAGTCATTACATGTGCAGCCACAAATTAATCCGGAACATGAAGTGCAGCGACGGGTTCAATTCCTGCAGGATTACTTACGCACAACGGGGATGAAGACTTTGACGCTAGGGATTTCTGGCGGTCAGGATTCTTCTTTAGCGGGCCGCCTGTCGCAGCTCGCTGTTGAAGGCCTGCGAAAGGAGACTGGTGATGACGGCTACCAGTTTTATGCCGTCCGTCTGCCTTATGGGCAACAAGCGGATGAAGAGGACGCCATGAGTGCCATCAATGACTTTATCCATCCTGATCATGTGGTGCGAGTCAATATCCAACCAGCTGTTGATGCGATGGTTAAGGAGTTAACGACTGCCGGTATCCAGATTACCGATTTCAATAAGGGGAATATTAAAGCCCGTGAACGGATGATTGTCCAGTATGCAATTGCCACTGCTCACCGTGGTGCTGTTGTTGGTACGGATCACGCGGCCGAAGCGGTAACGGGCTTCTATACCAAATTCGGTGACGGCGGGGCTGACATTACACCATTGTATCAGTTGGATAAACGTCAGGGTCGTCAATTGATGGAATACTTGAATGCCCCCGCACATTTGTACGAGAAAACACCAACTGCTGATCTGGAAGAAGACCGGCCGGCTTTGCCAGATGAAGCTGCTTTAGGAGTTAGCTATCACGATATTGACGATTACTTAGAAGGCAAAGATGTTAGTGAAGCAGCAGCCAAGAAGATTGAAGCATGGTTTATAAAGACGCGGCATAAGCGTCATTTGCCAGTGAGCCCAGTGGACAGCTGGTGGAAGGAGTCACTGTAATGGAAGAGACGGTAGTCCAAGCGGTAGCAGCAAAAATGGATGGCTTGCGTAATAAGCAAGTCACTGCCGCACTGCAATTAATGGATAAAGGCAACACCATCCCCTTCATCGCCCGTTATCGAAAGGAAATGACTGGTGCCCTGGATGAAGTACAGCTGCAAGATATTCAGGAAACCTATCATAAGGAACAGGAACTAAGCGACCGTAAACAGGCTGTGGTCAAGCTGATTGATGAGCAGGGCAAATTAAATGACAGTTTGAAGGCGGCCATTTTAAATGCTAAGGAATTGAGTGCAGTCGAAGACCTTTACCTGCCTTACAAGAAGAAGCGACGGACAAAGGCACAGCAGGCTCGTGAACATGGGTTAGCACCATTGGCTAACTGGCTGCTGACATATCCAGATAGCTCGTTGACGGCGAAAGCAGCCGATTTTGTCAACGATGATGTCCCAAATGCCCAAGCAGCTCTTGATGGTGCACATGAGATTTTGGCTGAAGCCATTAGTGAAATGAGCACGGTCCGTGGTTGGCTAAGAAATTACACTGCAAACCATGGCTGGGTAGAGAGCAAAGTTACCAGTAAGGGTAAAGAATTAGATGAACAGGGCGTATACCAGCAGTACTACGACTTTAAGGCCGATGTGAGCGACATGACCTCTTATCGAACACTGGCAATTAACCGGGGTGAAAAGGAGAAAGTCCTCCGCGTCCACGTAAGAAACGACGAAGAAACGGTTATTAATTACCTGTGTTTCCGGCTGATTCGTTCACATGCGGAAAATGACGCAACGAAATTCGTGATGGCTGCGGCTACGGATGCTTATAAGAGGTTTCTGCAGCCAGCAATCGAACGAGAAATCCGGCAAACGCTGACCGATAATGCCGATCAACAGGCGATCAAGGTGTTTGGCGAAAACTTGTATAACCTGTTAATGCAGGCACCAATGAAGGGGCGCACCGTTTTGGGCTTTGACCCCGCTTACCGAACGGGCTGTAAGTTGGCCGTGATTGATCCGTCTGGTAAACTGCTCACGACCGCCGTGATTTATCCGCACAAACCGGCGTCCGAAAAGCAACGTGCAGCTGCTGAACCAGCCTTTTTGGACTTGCTGGAAAAGTATCATGTGGAAATGATTGCGATCGGTAATGGGACGGCTAGCCGGGAATCGGAACAGTTCGTTGCGCAGGCGTTGCATAAGCTGAGTAGGCCAGTGTACTACGTGATTGTCAATGAAGCGGGCGCATCGGTCTATTCCGCCAGCAAGACCGCGCGAGACGAATTTCCTGAGTTACCAGTCGAAAAACGATCCGCCATCAGTATTGGCCGGCGTCTACAAGATCCGTTAGCCGAATTAGTCAAGATTGATCCGCAAGCAATCGGGGTTGGCCAATACCAGCATGACTTGCCTAAGGGTGAACTCAAGGATGAATTAGGGGCGGTAGTTGAACGGGCAGTCAACCGCGTGGGCGTTAATCTCAACACAGCTAGCGTGCAGCTTTTGACCCATATTTCGGGCTTGAGTTCGACCATGGCCAGCAATATCGTTGCTTACCGCAATGAGAACGGGCCATACACTAACCGTTCACAATTGATGGATGTCAAGCGGCTGGGACCAAAAGCTTACCAGCAAGCGGTCGGCTTTTTGCGGATCATTGACGGTCAGAACCCGCTGGATAACACGGACATTCACCCCGAAAGCTATGGTTTAGCTAAGGACATCTTGGTAAAAGCGGGCGTAAGCGCGGATGAACTCGGTAGTTATCACGCTAATGAGAAGCTCGCCCAAGTACACCCCCAAGCCTTTGTCACCGAGCAATTTGGGCTTGATACCGTAAAAGACGTTATCACCAACCTCCAGAAGCCAGGGCGTGACTTACGTGACCAGATGCCGTCTCCACTTTTACGGACGGATGTGGTGACAATTGATGACTTGAAACCTGGCATGAAGCTGCAAGGAACTGTCCGGAATGTCGTGGACTTCGGTGCCTTTGTGGATATCGGCGTAAAGCATGACGGCCTGGTCCATATTTCGCATCTAACTAAGAAGTTCATCAAAGACCCACGGCAGATTGTTTCCGTTGGTGATATTGTCACGGTATGGGTACTGGACGTCGATCATGATCGGCAACGGATTCAACTGACAATGGTGAATCCTGACCATAATGACTAACGCTGAACTGCAACAGTTAACCGAACAATGGTCATTACAGTATTTTTGGCGGCCATTTACCCATGAAATTTTCTTTAACCGTCGTTTGCGGACCACGGGTGGTCGTTATCATTTAGGCGATCACCATATCGATATCAACCCGTTAATGTTAACGGAGTATAATCTGACTACTTTAAAAGGAGTAGTCTTACACGAATTGTGCCATTACCACCTTCATTTAACAGGCCATGGCTACCAGCACCGTGATCATGATTTTCGCCAATTGTTGGCTCAAGTTGGCGGTTCACGGTTTGCCCCACCGACCAGTAAACTAGCGGGAAGTAAGCACCGTTACCTGTATCAGTGCCAGCAGTGTGGTGCGCAAATTTGGCGCCGGCGACGATTTAATGTGCGTCGCTTCCGGTGTGCGCGTTGTGGTGGCCGCATTCGCCTGGTGAAACAGTTCGTTGCTGCAAAATAGTTCTTGCTAAGCACCTGCATTTTTGATATGATTTAATGTGTTGATGCGGCCATGGCGGAATTGGCAGACGCGCAAGATTAAGGATCTTGTGATCGTTGAGATCGTGGAGGTTCGAATCCTCTTGGCCGCATAACATATAGTAAAAAGCCTTGATACAGCGATGTATCAAGGCTTTTTTGTTGCAAGTAACAATGATTTACAAAAGATCTGGTAAATGCATTTTGCATAATTATCAACACCTATTAGACACTAATGATGAAAGCGCTATAATATAAGTGATATCAAGTAAAGGAGTAGGTGTTAATGAAAGCTCAGTTGTCATGGTTAGATGATCCAGAAACCTTCCGGGTTAATCAATTACCGGCACACAGCGATCATAGTTGGTACCGCAATCGCACAGAAGCGAGTGCACACCAAAGGAGTTTTTTTTCAATCATTAGATGGTGAATGGCAGTTTAAATTTGCGGCGGATCCGCCTAACATTCCGGAGCCTTTTATCAACCCGCCAGTGATCATCGTGATTACGGCACAATCCCGGTTCCCGGAATGATCGAATTACATAATGATGCGCAGATTCAATATATCAACACCCTATATCCGTGGGAAGGGCATGAATATCGGCGCCCAGCGGGGACATATGACCCAGCAGAGAGTGCCGGCAGCTTCTCACAAGCTCTTGATAATACCGTGGGGCTTTATTGCCGACGTTTTGACCTTGCCGACGGCCTACGTCATCGCCGGGTGCGGGTATAATTTGCGGGCGTGGAACGTGCTTTCTACCTATGGCTGAATGGTCATTTTGTGGGCTACGCAGAAGATAGCTTCACCGCTAGTGAATTTGACCTGACTCCGTACCTGCAAGACGAAGGTAACTTCATGGCGGTGGCCGTGTTTAAGCATTCGACAGCTTCTTATTTAGAAGATCAGGATATGTTCCGTTTTTCCTGGATCTTTCGCTCAGTTACGCTAAAGGCCCAGCCGGAAGTGCACGTTGAATATTTAACGATCCGACCACAGTTGGCCAATGATAATCACACTGGCATTTTAACTTGGCGGTTAAACTAATGGGTGATGCCTTTACCGAAGTGGTAATCGAAGTAGACGATGCACAGGGCAAACCAATATTAATGCAAACCCATCCCAGCACAGAAGAAGTCACGGTTGCAAATGAACGGATAGCAAATGTTCATCCGTGGTCGAATAACGATCCCTACCTTTATCAATTATGGATTACGTTGCGTGATGATGAGGGTCAGGTAGTAGAAGTGGTTCCTTACCAGTTTGGCTTTCGCCGGGTAGCAATTTCATCCGACCATGTACTGCTGTTGAACGGTTTCCGGTTAATCATCAATGGGGTCAACCGGCATGAATGGGACTGCCATACTGGTCGCTGCATCAGTTTAGCCGACATGCGTTTCGATATTGATACCTTTAAGAAGAACCATATCAATGCGGTGCGGACCTGTCACTATGCGGACCGTCTGGAATGGTACGATATGTGCGATCGAGCCGGCATTTACGTGATGGCGGAAACCAATTTAGAGAGTCATGGCAGCTGGCAGAAGATGGGACAGGTTGAACCACCATATAACGTGCCAGGATCACTGCCACAGTGGAAGGCCGCGGTGGTTGACCAGGCACGGACCAATTATGAAACACTGAAAAATCACACCAGTATCTTATTCTGGTCGTTAGGTAACGAATCATACGCGGTTGACGATTTGGTTGCCATGCATGACTTTTACAAACATGCGGATCCTGACCGGCTGGTGCACTATGAAGGTGTCTGTCGACGACCATCTTACCGTGATCGTTTGTCGGACTTTGAAAGCAGGATGTATTTGCCGCCAAAACAAGTTACCCAGTACCTGAGCAATCACCCAGAAAAGCCATTTATAGAGTGTGAATATATGCATTCAATGGGGAATTCCGTTGGTGGCATGAAGGATTACATTGACCTGGTAAAGGAGTATCCGCAAGATTGCGGCGGCTTTATTTGGGATTACATTGATAAAGCCCTGTTAGTACATGATCCAGTGACGGGTAAAGAAGTTCTGCGCTACGGTGGCGATTTTGACGACCGGCATACCGATGGTGCGTTTTGCGGTGACGCTTTAATGTTTGCTAACCGGAGAGAAAAGCCGTCGATGCAGGAGGTGCGTTATTACTATGGACAGTGCTGACACGATGCGAATTATTTATGGTGACGGTACTTTAGGCCTCACCGGAGCACATTTTCATTACCAGTTTAGCTACGAGACGGGCAGCCTGGAATCCCTGCAAGTTGACGGAAAAGAATGGTTATACCGACCAATTTACCCAACTTATTGGCGGGCAACTACCGATAATGATCGCGGGAACGGTTTCTCCTACCGTAGTGCGCAGTGGCTAGGGGCTGATCAGTTCCCTAAGGTGATTGACACTGATTTGGAAATCGATGGTAAACACATTGATCAATTGCCAACCGCTCCGTACAACAATCATCATACGAACCATGAAACGGTCAGGGAGGTTGCTTTTACTTTCTCTTATCAAACGGCAACCACCCCAGCTACCCAAACGATTGTGAAGTACACGGTTACGGTTGACGGTCAAATTAAAGTCCAGGCATATTTTGCCGGTCGTAAAGGATTGCCAGAACTGCCGGTCTTTGGCTTACGGTTGATTACACCGACAGTAGCGGATGGCTTTGCCTATGATGGCTTGTCCGGCGAAACTTACCCCGATCGCATGGCCGGTGGGATAAGCGGTCATTACGAAGTACAAGGAACGCCATTAACCCCATACTTGGTGCCGCAAGAAATGGGAATACATATGCAAACCAAGTTATTAACGACCACCCGGAGCACCACGTTGAACAACGCTGACAAGGACGAAAAGCCATTTTACTTGAGTTTGTTAGCGGATGAACAGCCCTTTAATTTCATCCTCTGGCCATATACCAGTGAAGAATTGGAGAATGCTACCCATATTGAAGAGCTGCCACCATTACGACGTTCAGTATTGGTAATTGCCGGAGCTGTCCGTGGCGTTGGCGGTATTGATAGCTGAGGCAGTGATGTCGACACCCAGTATCATTTTTCTGGTGAAGCAGACCACCAGTTCAGCTTTATTATTCAACCCGGACGAATTCATTAATGTTTGTAAAAGTTAATAAACATAAGCTTGCACTCTTCTGGGGCTGGATCGCAGCGGACACAACTTTGAGCCTATAGTCTCAAAGCTTGGTCTTGTCGTAATTGTTAGCACACTAACGGCAATCTCGCTGCTGAGCCCCATCGTGCAAGCCGGACAATCATTTAAATACTTTTTTTCATCGTATTAACAGCGTAAAAGAGTGTATGCAAAAAATAACGACCACATAATCAAAAACTTTTAATCGAACAATCCGTCTGATCTGTCCAATCACTCTCAAAGAACAATCAAAAGGGTGTAAAATAAAAGGTGCTTAAGCAAACTTGGGGGTGGCTAAATTATGGCAACTCTGGTAATGGTTCGTCATGGACAGAGTCAGGCCAATTTGGATAATGTTTTTACTGGCTGGAGTGATTCACCGTTAACAGCCAAGGGGATCGCGCAAGGCCGGCAAGTTGGTGCAGAACTTAAGGCACGTGGATTTGTTTTTAGCGACGTATATACGTCATATATGCAACGGTCAATCATTACAGCAAACATTGTTTTGGAAGCAATTGACCAGCTGTACATTCCGATGCACAAAACATGGCGTCTCAATGAACGACATTATGGTGCATTGAGCGGCTTAAACAAAGCGGCCGTTGGCAAGAAAGTCGGCGAGGCAACGTTACACCGTTGGCGACGGGGGTACACAGAAATGCCACCACAGCTAAAAGAACGGCAACATGAGCGTCGTTACGACCGCTTGGGAGTCAAGGAACCGTTGAGTGAGAATCTGAAGATGACGCTAGAACGCATTTTGCCTTACTGGCAGGATCACATTGCGCCGCGGCTGCTGGATAATCACAACCAATTGATTGTTGCTCACGGCAGTACCCTACGTGCGTTAGTCAAATACATTGAACAGGTCCCGGATGATGCGATTGACAAGGTCGAGGTACCGAATGGCCAGCCAATCGTCTATCATGTCGATGACCATCTGCACCTGATCAAGAAGGAAATAATCAGGGATGGTGAACTAAATGGCAATTCATGAGATCGATAACAACCCCATGATGGCAGGCCAAGTGCGGCTGATTGAAAATATCATTTATGCAGCTGAAGATGGTGAAGCTTTAAAGATGGACGTGTTGGCGCCGTGGGCACAGCGGGTCGGCTACCTAAAGTCGGTACCTAAACCGGATCCACGACCGTTAATTGTGTTCGTTCAGGGATCATCATGGCGAAGGCCAACGATGGGTGAGCAAATTCCCGAATTGGTTCAATTTGTCCACTATGGCTATGTGGTTGCCACGGTTCAGCACCGCAATTCACTGGATGGCCATCCGTTCCCGGCATTTTTAGAAGATGTGAAGACGGCTATCCGCTTCCTGCGCAAGCATGCGGATGAGTACTGCATTGATTCTAAGCGTGTGGTTGTGTGGGGAACATCATCTGGTGCTAATGCGGCCTTGCTAACGGGATTAACCATTAATGATCCGCGTTACGAAAGCGATAGCTACACTGATCAATCGGACACGGTCAGTGCGGTGGTCAGCTGCTTTGGCCCGACAGACGTAGAAGAAACCTTTGAACATGCGGAAAACATCCCTGGCGCAGACATCTTGCAGATCTGCCTCTTTGGTGATGACCCGCAAAAGTGGCCAGCCATTAAGCAGGAAATGAGCCCGTTAACGCACGTTCAAGATAGTCAACAATACCCGCCATTCCTATTGCTACATGGTGATAGTGATGAGGTCGTTGCGTATGACCAGATGACGAAGATGTATGATCGACTGCAGGCCGCTCACGCCAACGTGGAAGCCTACCGGGTTAAGGGCGCCAACCACGAGCGTGACTTCTGGAGTCCGCAGATTTACAAGATCGTGCGGCAGTTTTTAGATGGGGTCGTTCACCCGGACGATGCCGATGATAAGGAGGATTAATATGAGCAAACGACTGTTAGATGACTTTGTTCCGCAGAACTATTCAATTTATGTCGATATTAACCGGCAAAAGAAGACCATTGTGGGTAAGGTAACCATGACGGGTCACGCTAACCAACAGCAGATCGCGATTAACCAAAAGTTCCTGAAGATCGATAGCGTACAAGTAGACAACCAACCCGTACCGTTCACTGTTGATGATGAAAACGAAAAGGTTGATATCACTTTGCCTGCCGACGGTGATACTAAGGTTGTGATTGACTATCATACTGATCTGACTGACACGATGATGGGGATTTACCCGTCATACTACCAGTTGAATGGCCAGAAGCAGGAACTGATCGGCACACAATTTGAAACGACCTTTGCACGGCAAGCCTTTCCAGTAATTGACGAACCAGCTGCCAAGGCAACTTTTGATATGGCCATTAAGTTTGACGAAAATCCAGGCGAAACGATTATTGCCAACATGCCAGAAGACCATGAAGAAAATGGTGTGCACTACTTCCAGCAGACGCTGCGGATTTCACCTTACCTGGTTGCCTTTGCCTTTGGTGACATGCAGAATCAATTGACAAAGACCAAGAGTGGTGTTGAAATCGGCGTCTTTGCTACCAAGGCGCACAAGGAAAAGGAACTTACCTTGGCATTAGACATCGCCAAGCGGGCAATTGAGTTCTACGAAGACTTCTACCAGACGCCATACCCACTGCCGCATTCATACCAGCTCGCATTACCAGACTTCTCTGCTGGTGCCATGGAAAACTGGGGCTTGGTAACTTACCGTGAATCATACATGCTGTTGGATCCAGACAACGCTACATTGCCACAGAAGCAACACGTTGCCACGACAGTTACCCACGAATTAGCTCACCAATGGTTCGGTGACTTAGTAACCATGAACTGGTGGGACGACCTGTGGTTGAACGAAAGCTTTGCAAACATGATGGAATACCTGTGTGTGGACCACTTGGAGCCAAGCTGGAACATTTGGGAGACTTTCCAGACTTCTGAAGTACCAATGGCTCTGCAGCGTGATGCCATTGATGGCGTTCAATCCGTTCACGTTGAAGTAGAAGACCCAGCCGACATCAGTTCCATCTTTGACTCTGCAATCGTCTATGCTAAGGGATCCCGGATGCTGGTTATGGTTCGTTCATTACTGGGCGACGACAACCTGCGTAAGGGCTTGAAACTGTACTTCGACGCTCATAAGTACCACAACGCTAAGGGTGACGACCTGTGGGATGCTTTAAGCCAGGCTTCTGGTATGGACATTGGTGCCATCATGCACTCATGGCTGAACCAACCAGGCTTCCCAGTTGTTACTGCCAAGGTTGAAAATGGTCACCTGAAGTTGCACCAGCAGCAGTTCTTCATTGGTGAACATGAAGATAAGGGCCATCTGTGGCAGATTCCGTTGAACGCTAACTATGACGCTGCGCCAACGATCATGAAGGATGCCGACTTAGACCTTGGCGACTATCAAGGATTACGAAAGCAAAATGATAAGCCATTCCGCTTGAATGTGGGCAACAACTCGCACTTTATCGTTAAGTACGACCAGACGCTGTTGGACGACATTATGGCTCATAAAGATGACTTGGACAACATTGCCCAGCTGCAATTGCTGCAAGATCTGCATTTGTTGGCGGAAGGCGGACAGACAAATTATGCTAGTCTGGTTGCCTTGTTGCCACAATTCGCTCAGAGCAAGTCCTACATAGTTAACTCAGGCCTCTACCAAATTGCTAACAGTCTGAAGAATTTTGTTGATCCAGAAGGGCAAACGAGTGCTAACCTCCGTCAGTTATTTGCCCAATTGAGTGAAAAGCAGGCAGCTCGTTTAGGCTGGACCGTTAAGGATGACGAGGGCAATGATGATCAGTTGACGCGTCCTTACGTTCTGCGGGCAGCATTGTATGCGCAGAATGCGGATGCCAAAAAGACTGTTCACCAGCTTTTTGTTGACAATGCAGATAACTTGAGCGGTCTTTCAGCTGCTATTCGTCCATTAGTATTGGATAACGAGATGGAACATTATGGCAACACTGACTTACTGCAAAAGATGCTGAAGTTGTATCAAGAATCCACTGATCCAGCATTCAAGATGGACCTGGCTAATGCAATGTGTCAGGCACAGGATCCAGATTTGATCAAGCAGGTCATTGACCACTTTGAACAGACGGATGTTATCAAGCCACAAGACATTCGTTACTGGTACCACTTCATTCTGGACAACCCAGTTGCTAAGCCAATTGCTTGGGAATGGTTCCGTGATCAGTGGGACTGGCTTTGGGAACACCTCGGTGGCGACATGGAATTTAGCCGCTTCATCAATGACACAGCTAGTGCTTTCTACACCACGGCAGAGTTGAACGAATACAAAGACTTCTTCGGCCCAAAGGAAAGTGTGCCAGGCTTAGGTCGTGATATTAAGATGGATATCCGGATTATTGCTGGCCGGGCAAAGCTGATTGATAGCGAAAAGGATGCTGTTAATAGTGCCGTTGCCAAACTGGTTCACTAATTTAAATTAAATTGAATATACAAAAACGCGGATGCTCCATAAGAACATCCGCGTTTTTGTATCTATATTAACTGATTGCAATTAGGCCAATGTTCCCATTGGATCCCATGGCTTCAGCACGATTGGTTCTTGTGCTTCTTGCTTCTTTTGTTCATCAGACAGGTACTTTTGGTTAATAACGACTTGGTAGCAGTACTTATCCATCCAAGCGTCGCTCATGACAAAGTAACCCTTGGTGCCGACCTTTGGGCCCCATGAGTTTTCGACCTTCCACTTGGTTGGCTTGCCGTTAACTAAGTCAACACCAGTCAAAACCATTGCGTGGTCCATCATACTTTCACCATAGTCTAGTGCCTGCGCCTTGGTCATATCTAAGTCAGTATCAAAGAGGGCAGAGTAGTCATAGGTGTTTAGCGCCATGATCCCTTGCTTGGTTTCGGAGTACTTGATTACGTCGGAACCGAACCAAACACTTTCACCAGCTTTCAACTGCTTGATGGCTAAGTCCTTAAAGTCAGCCATAGATAGGTTCAAGTGCTTAACTTGACGACCACCGACAACGTTACCCAGCATATCAATGGTGTAAGTTTTGCCATATTCCTTGTCATCCGTTGGCGCATTGATAATAGAAACATAGTCGTCAAGGTTCCAGCCAACGTACTTCTTGAAGAACTCTTGTGGGGTCAAGTTGGCATCACGATGGTACTCTTTGTCCTTCTTGGTGCGGTATTCGAAATCGAAGTTCTGCACTGGTTCGCCAAACGCGTATGACAGCATCCGGTAAATGTTGTTCAGCATGGACTTTCTAGTATCATTCATCTGTGTTTCACTTGCATTATTTTGCGCTAAATTCCGTAAGATAATAGCGTCGTGACGGAGTTGGTTGTTCAACACGTCATTAATGCCATCAGAACGGTTGGAGTTAAATGATTCCGGCATAGCAGATTGTGGTATTACCCCGTACTTTTCGATTAAAGCACACAGCATATCCCATTGGCCACCATCGCCTTGAGGAGTTTCCATTAGCCAGGCAACACGACGGTCATCGTGATCTAAGTCAGCAGTCTTCAGTACGTTTTCATAGAAGTAGTTGGCTTTTTCAAACTTGTCCCAAAAGAATTGGTAGGATTGTGAAATCTGGAAGTTATCTGGCAGGTTAAACTTCTGCTGAATTTCATGCCGCATGGTGTTCAAAGCGGCAAAGAGCCAGCAACGGCCTGACTGCTTCTGGTCGGTCACATCGCCGGTATTTAATTCGATAGAGAAATGGGGATCATTGTCAGCGATAGAATGCCAGTTAAAACTAGCTGCTTTAACGCCGTTTTTCGTCACTGCGTTTTCAATGACGCTGGCTTCTGGACGGTGATGGTAATCTTCAGCAAATTTATTAATGTCGTGTTGACTAATAGCAAAAGTCAAATTAAATCACTCCTCATAAACTAATTGCGTAACTGAAGCTTGAAAAGCCAATTTTGTAGTAATCAAACTTGTTTTGCTCTTTGCGGTCTGGATCGTAGCGGCCATCATTTGAAGCCCGTCTGCGCCGGTCTTCAAACTGATGCTTCGACTAAGCGATAACTCGCTAAGTCGAATTTCGCTACTGAGACCGCCGAGCATGTACAAGTTTAAAATAGCAGTCTGTATCGATTTGCTTGTTTACTAAATACTGTTACTGTGATTCGTTCACGGATACTATGCAAACAACTACCACAGCTAGTATGTTAAATAACTAATTCAAGCCTTAGTTAAAGAACATTATAGCTGAAAACGGTTAATAAGGATAATTATTGAGCCGATCGGCATCAGTAATATTACGCAGCACCTTTGCGGGTACTCCTGCCGCTAAAGAATTATCCGGAATATCATGAGTGACAACGGCTCCAGCGGCAATCACGCAGCCGTTACCAATGTGGACACCGGGACAAACAGTGACATTGCTGGCTAGCCAACAGTTGTTGCCAATCACCACCGGTTTAGAAAATTCTACCGTGGTGAACTGACCATCCTTTTGTGTACGTGGATTGCGCTGCTGCCATTTCAGGGGATGCATCGCGTTAGCAATGGTAACACCTGGCCCACACATTACATTGTCACCGATCGTTACCGGACCGCAGTCCAGCACAGTGAAATTGTAATTAGAATAGAAATTCTGGCCTAAATGGGTGAAGACACCGTAGTCAAAATGAATCGGGCCCTGCATATAACAGCCTTTACCTTGATGTGGAATTAACTGTTTCAAGATTTCTTCACGCTTTGGCTCATGGTCGTCGGTGAGCTGGTTGTATTGCGCACAGAGCGTATGTGATTTTTGCATTAGCTTAGTCAATTCGGCGGAACCAGCTTCATAAGGCAAGCCGTCGATCATTTTTTGTGTATTTGCGTCCATAATGATCCTCCTCAATAAAAAAGGTTGGGTACATTCCCAACCTTATTAAAACATATTTAATTGTGACTAGCCTTGTCCAAAGATAAAATGGATGGATGGATAATTTACTTAGCGTCTAAAACTTCTGACCCATTATCGCGACCAACAATGACTTTATCAACACGGTTTAAGAAGAGACCGTGTTCCACTACACCGACCGTGTGAATTAGGTCTTCAGCTAATGCGTGGGGGTCAGCAATTTCACCAACCTTTAAGTCGATGATAAAGTTCTTTTCGTCAGTCCGGTACTTTGAGCCATCGTCATTTAATCGCCATTGTGGGTGATAACCCTTCTTTTCAAAGCGGTTGAAGACATGCTGAGCACCGAAAGGAATGACTTCCACAGGGACACCAAAAGCACCAATCCGGTGGCAAAGCTTAGACTGGTCGACGATCCAAATCTTCTTTACTGAAGCGTTGTTAACGATTTTTTCCCAGAGCAGGGCGCCACCGCCACCCTTAATGCCGTTGAAGTCATCGTCTACTTGGTCGGCACCATCGATACATAAGTCAATGTGGTCAACATCGTCAATATCTTTGATCGTAATTCCCAGTGATTCGGCCTGCTTAGTAGTCCGCGTAGAAGTAGTTACCCCCACAATGTTTAAGCCTTCGTCGTGGACCCGCTTTCCCAGGGCATCCACCATGTAGCGAACTGTGGAACCTGTACCCAGGCCAACAATCATGCCATCCTGAATGTATTTAACCGCTTCAGCACCAACTTGTGCCTTTAATTCGTTTTGGTCCATGAAATAACCCTCCTGTTACTCGTTATGATGGGCTTTAAAAAGAACGTCCTGCGCTTCTGTATGCAGTTGAAACCACTTTTTAGCATAGGGACACATGATCTCCAATTGCCAATGTTCTTCACGAGCATGATCCACCAGTGTCTGCATCAGTTGAGCCGCAATGCCATGACCGCGATATTCGGGGACGACAAAGACCCGTTCAACAACGACTTTTTTCAACTTAGTGTCGATCATTGGGCAGGCAATATCGCCAATCCACTGACCACGCTCAGAGTTAACAGTTAGCTTTTCATCTGCAAAAATCAGCTGCATGATAAGCTCCTTTCAAAACCTTTTACTACTTAATCTTTCATAAATTGTTACTGTTTTATAAATAAAAGTCAAGCAACGAAAAGTTGTTCCAGGTCATGTTACAATCAATGTGTATGCATAAAATGAGGTGAATGAAAGTGAAACGTGGTTTTGAAATAGTTTCCACTAAGCTAGATCAGGGTCTGCACCTGCCACAGCGACAGACTAAGCAGGCGGCTGGCTACGACTTTGAGGCATCTGAAGACTTCGTATTGCCGTCAATTTGGAAGCGGCCGTTTTTAAAGGCATTGAGACATTTACGCAAGGGCACGGAGTTAACGGACGAAAAAACGCTCCTGGCGGACCAATCGCTGCAGCCTTACCTGGTACCAACCGGGATTAAAGCTTATATGCAGCCAGATGAAGTTTTAATGCTGTTTAACCGTTCCAGCGGTCCCTTTAAGCGGCGACTGATTTTGCCAAACGGCGTGGGCATTATTGATGCTGATTACTACAACAACCCTAATAATGAGGGTGAAATCTTCGTTCAGTTGATTAACTATGGCTTGCGTGATTACCACATCAAGAAGGGTGACCGGATCGCTCAGGGTATCTTTGTACCATACTTAACGGCGGATGATGAAGAGCAGCCAAAGTTGGATCGTACAGGTGGCTTTGGTTCTACCAAACGCTAATTTTTAATATATAAAAATAAGAAAGAAGGCTGATGATGGCCAAAGCAAAAACACATTACGTTTGCCAAAATTGCGGTTACACGTCACCCCGTTACCTGGGACGGTGCCCAAATTGTGGCCAATGGAATACGCTTCTGGAAGAAGTTGACCAATCAACCGTCAAGAAACCTGCCACCACCACCACTACAACCTTAACCGGAATCGTGGCTAAGCCTCAGCGCCTAAATGAAATTAATACTCATGAGATGCCACGGGTGACAACCAATTTGAAAGAATTCAACCGTGTCTTAGGCAGTGGGATTGTGCCGGGATCATTGGTCCTAATTGGTGGCGATCCTGGTATTGGTAAGTCAACGTTACTATTACAGGTGTCAGGTCAACTGAGTACGGCAGGGCATTCTGTGCTGTACGTTTCCGGCGAAGAGAGTGCCACGCAGATTAAGATGCGTGCAGAACGTCTTGGCGTGGCGGGGGATCAATTCTACATTTATCCGGAAACAAACATGGATAGTATTCGGGCGACGGTTGACAACCTTAATCCGGAATACCTGATTATCGATTCGGTGCAAACGATGCAGGCAACGGATGTCACGTCCGCAATTGGCAGCGTTTCCCAAATTCGTGCAGTTACCGCCCAATTGATGCAAATTGCCAAGGGCAAGAACATCACCGTATTTGTGGTCGGTCATGTGACTAAGGGTGGTGTCCTGGCTGGCCCCAAGATTCTAGAACACATGGTTGATACGGTTCTCTACTTTGAAGGGGACTTGCACCACACCTACCGTATTTTGCGTTCCGTGAAGAATCGGTTTGGTTCCACGAATGAATTAGGCATTTTTGAGATGCATACGGATGGTCTAAAAGAGGTTGCCAACCCGTCAGAAATTTTTCTGGAAGAACGGCTAAAGGACGCCACTGGATCGGCGGTCGTGGTTTCTCTGGAGGGAACTAGGCCGATCTTAGTTGAAATTCAAGCATTGATCACGCCGTCCGTTTTTGGCAACGCACAACGGACCGCTACCGGTTTAAGCCGGAACCGAGTATCGTTAATTATGGCGGTCTTGGAAAAACGCGCTAACCTGCTTTTGCAAAATCAAGATGCATACTTGAAAGCAGCCGGTGGTGTTAAGCTGGATGAACCAGCTATTGATTTGGCGATTGCGGTGGCCATTGCTTCTAGCTACCGTGATAAGGGAACCCGCCCGACGGATGCATTTGTTGGGGAAGTTGGTTTAACTGGCGAAATTCGGCGGGTTAATCGGATCGAACAACGGGTTCGCGAAGCCGCTAAGTTAGGATTTCGTCGCATTTTCGTGCCGAAGAATAACCTGCAGGGTTGGGATCCACACGAAAATATTCAAATTATCGGTGTTACTACAATCGGTGAAGCATTAAAATTAGCTTTGTCGTAATTAAAGAAAGGAGGTTAACCGATGCGAAAAGGGTTTATTCGGATTCTGTTTGCTTTGTTTGGTGCGGCAATTGGTTACTACTACTTTGGCCCGCTGTGGCCGGCAATTGGGGTCAACATTTCAGGCCCACTGATGATTGTTGTCGATGTCTTCATTGGCGCCGTCATTTTCTGGCTGTTGTCGCTGACCTTAACAAATTGGATCTTGGCGAGTACCCAGCGAGTGGAAAAGTATCTCACTCAAAAGAGCCCGATATACCTATTGTTTGGTGCTTTATTAACTATTGTGGGTTTAATTCTTGCAATTTTAATTTCTATTCCTTTATGGCGTTTGTCCATCCCCGTAGTTAATAATGTTGTACCCATCTTATTAATGGTAATCTTTAGCTACTTCGGTTTTCGGTTGGGGACAACACGGTTAGATGAATGGAAAGGCCTATTAACAATTAGGCGTGCTCCTAAAGACAACGCTCAAGATGGAACGATCATCAAACGACAGGATGCCAACTATCATCACTATAAGATTTTGGATACTAATATCCTGATCGATGGTCGAATCTATGATTTAGCCAAGACTGGTTTTCTGGAAGGGACGCTTCTGGTACCAAACTTTGTCCTCTATGAACTGCAATACATCGCTGACTCTGGCGACAGTATTAAACGGGTACGGGGCCGGCGTGGTTTGGATATCTTGAACAAGCTGCGCAAAGAAAAGATTGTCCCTATTGAGATGTACGAAGGCGACTTCGAAGATATTCCCGAAGTAGATAGTAAGCTCATTGCCTTAGCTAAAAAAGTTGACGGGATTATCGTGACGAATGATTGGAATCTCAATAAAGTGATCCAATTCCAAAATGTCCAGGTTTTGAATATCAATAACTTGGCTAAGTCGCTACGACCAAGGGTTATTCCTGGCCAACATCTGGAAGTCACGGTGGTTAAGAAAGGGACCGAGCGTCAACAAGGGGTTGCCTACTTGGATGACGGCACCATGGTCGTTGTCGAAGATGGTCGTTTCTACATGAATCAATTGATTAATGTCGAAGTTACGAGTGCTCTGCAAACGGATGCCGGACGGATGATCTTTGCTCGTCCGTCGCATTCCACGCGGGGAATCAGTGATGATCAGGATAAAAAGTCGTCCGATCATGACAATCACGAAAACAGTAAGAACAAGAAAAACTAAATAAGGATTAAGTAACTCCGTACAATACAATTAAACGGCGATCAACATCTGGTCGCCGCTTTTTTATACAAAAAACAGGCTGTGCATTGGGAGACACAGCCTGTTAAATCTTTGGGGAAGATTTTGTAGGAATATTTTTCGGTTACTATTGGGAGGAGTAATAGAAAAATAATCGGTTTCGGTTAGAAGTAGTAGTTGATTTCTACTACGCTTTATATACTAACAGGAAAGTTTGAAGAAATTGTGACCAAAGCTTTAAGAGTTGTTGCGGGGCGAATTCTCCTGCCAAAAGCCGTAGTGTGGTAAGATGTTAGTAAAATCGGTGATTAAAAGGAGCTCAGTTATGCTAACAATTTACAATACTCTGACTCGTAAAAAAGAAGCTTTTCATCCAATTCACGAAGGCGTCGTTAATATGTACGTCTGTGGGCCGACGGTTTATAACTATATCCACATTGGCAACGCCCGCAGTGCGGTTGCTTTTGATACTGTCCGTCGTTATTTGGAATTCAAGGGCTACAAGGTCAATTATGTTTCCAACTTCACGGATGTTGATGACAAGATGATCAAAGAAGCAGCTGCTGAAGGGATCACAGTTCCGCAGCTGGCTGACAAGTTCATCCAGGTGTTCATGGAAGACACGACCGCTTTAAATATTGAGCCCGCTACACTGCACCCACGGCCGACGCACGAAATCCCGGCAATTATTAACTTTGTACAACGTTTGATTGACCGCGGCTATGCTTATGAAGTTGATGGTGATGTTTATTACCGTGCACGCAAATTTAAGCACTACGGTGAGTTATCTGGTCAATCCATTGATGACTTGGAAACCGGTGCTAGTCAACACGTGTCTGCTGACGAAGTAGATAAGAAAGAGGACCCGATTGACTTTGCTTTGTGGAAAGCAGCTAAACCCGGCGAAATTCATTGGCAGTCGCCATGGGGTGAAGGTCGTCCGGGCTGGCACATTGAATGCTCAGTAATGTCTACTAAGTACCTGGCTGATACGATTGACATTCATGCTGGGGGGCAAGACCTTGAATTTCCGCACCATGAAAATGAAATTGCCCAGTCCGAAGCGGCAACCGGTAAGAAGTTCGTTAATTATTGGATGCACAATGGTTTTGTAACGATCGGCAAAGACAATGAAAAGATGAGTAAGTCGCTCCATAACTTTGTGACTGTTCATGAAATTTTGAAGACCGTTGATGCACAAGTTTTGCGTTTCTTCATGGCGACTACGCAATACCGGCGGCCAATTCAGTATAGCCAAGACAACTTAACGGATGCGCAAAACAACCTAAACCACATTCAAAATAGTTATGATAATTTGGCTTACCGTCTGAAAGATGCAGCGGAAGGCAATGATCCGGCAGTTAGTCAACAATTAGTGAACTTCAAGCAAAAATTTGTTGAAGCAATGGATGACGACATTAACGTACAAAACGGAATTGCTGTAGTCTATGAATTAGTCAAGTATGCCAATAACTACTTGGAAAACGATACCGTTCATGCGGATGCAATTAAAGGTATCAAAGCCTTAATGCAGACTTTATTGAGCATTTTCGGTGTTAAATTAACTGCGAAGACGCAAATTGATGATGATCAAATTAAGGCATTGATTGCAAAGCGTGATGCTGCGCGTGCAGAAAAGAACTTCGCCTTAAGCGATCAAATCCGTGATGATTTAAAGAAGCAGGGCATCATTATTGAGGATACGCCACAGGGCACGCGTTTTAGAAAGGAATAAGATGGCACAAGCAGACTATGAACAATTAAACGGTATCGCCTTAGCTTATCTCGGTGATGCTGTCTATGAAGTCTATATACGTACCTACCTATTATCGTTGGGTATGAGTAAACCCAACCGTTTGCAGAAAAAGGCGACCCACTATGTTTCTGCTAAAGCACAGGCGGCATTAATCGACTTGATGAAGGAAGACGACATTTTAAGTGATGAAGAGTGGTCTTACTTTAAGCGGGGACGAAATGCCAATAGCTATACACATGCTAAGCATACATCAGTCCTTACTTACCGCATGTCAACCGGCTTTGAAGCTCTCTTTGGCTATTTAAAGTTGTCCGGACAATACCAGCGACTGGATCAATTAAGTGCATGGTGTATTGAACAAGTCGATCGGGGGCGGATTGAACATGAAGACTGAAGAAAATGATTTTATTATTGGCCGGCATCCAGCGGTGGCTGCGTTGAAATCTGATCAGGAAATCAACAAAGTATTCATTCAAAAAGGATTAAAAACTGATGCTATTTCTGAAATTATTAAGCTAGCCAAGCAACGACGCTTGGTAATTTCCAACGTACCTAAAACTAAATTGGACCAATTAAGCGACCATGGTAACCATCAGGGGGTAGCTTTAGCGGTTGCCGCTTATCATTACGCTAGTATTGATGACCTGTTTGCGTGCGCAGAAACCAAGGGAGAAGCGCCTTTCTTCCTTATTCTCGATGAATTAGCCGATCCGCATAACTTAGGTTCAATCATGCGGACGGCGGATGCGGCAGGTGTACATGGAATTATCATTCCTAAGCGCCGTTCGGTTGGATTGACAAGTGTCGTAGCAAAAACCGCGGCGGGAGCCCTCGAACATGTGCCGGTTGCACGGGTAACGAACTTGGTACAAACAGCCAATGAACTTAAAGACCGTGGCGTGTGGTTATTTGGTACGGATATGAAGGGCATCGACTACCGCCACTGGGATGCAAAAGGACCAGTCTGTGTCGTCATTGGTAATGAAGGAAAGGGCATTTCATCATTACTTAAGAAAACCTGTGATGAAATGCTAACAATTCCGATGCTTGGCCACGTTCAAAGCTTGAATGCCAGCGTGGCGGCTAGTCTGTTAATCTATCAAGGATTTAATTCCCGTCATCCATTAAAGTAATTAAAAAATATTTATTAATAATAGACTCTTATTTGAGCCTATTTTTTAATTTATCAGTAGAAAAAAGCTCATTAGCACCTATTGCAAGCGTTTCCATAAACTGCTATCTTAACAATAGCAAAAAAATCGAGTGACCGAAGCCGACAACAGCGAGGAAATTTGTCGGGGAAGGTCATTTAGGAATGGGAAATGAAAAGCCTATTCTTTTCCTCCTGTCAAGTCGCTGTGGCAGTGCGATGATCGGTGCACGGGTTTTCAAGTGGGAAGATCTTTTTGTGATACTTGGACTTCATGAAGTTCCACATAGGAACTAGAACAATGAATTATGAAAAACATTTGGGAGTGACACCGGAAGCAGTCTTACTCGCTCAAGTGCGAACCAAGGATTCCACGAGCTTTATGATTCTTTTTAACCGCTACCGACCTTTGATTTGTAAATTGTGGTACCAGTTTCATTTAACAAGTACTTCCCTTGATGACTGGCAGCAAGAAGCGGCTTTGGTTTTATACCGGGTGGTATGCAATTATTCTGACCAGCAGACACATTTTTGCTGGTACTTAAAGCAGGCCCTTACGAATCGGATCCGCGATTTATACCGTCAGCAGGCGGCTAAGAAACGGGTGCCTGCGTGTTGTTTAGAACCACTGACCGACATGCATGTTGAGGTAATGGCTGTTGATCATCATTTAGGACCAGCTGAGGTTGCAGAGTTTCGACGGACTTACCATCATTTTAGGGATCATTGCTCGCAATTTGAGTGGACAATCTTTGTTGAAATCAATCAAGGATTTGAAGTTGACGAAGTTGCCGATAAATTGGGATGTAAACGACAATGCGTTCGGAGTGCTCTAGAAAGGGCAAAAAAGAAGTTTATACAAGAATTAGCTTAACATTTGTTTGCACAACTCTTCATTACTGTGACTCCAGTAGTGAAGAGTTGTTTTAGTTGCTAAAAAATGCTAATGTTAATAGGTGATTAAAAAGGGAGTGGTATAATGACCACTAAAAAAGTCGGGTTAGAGTGCAGTAAATGTGGTGCGCGCAACTATACGGTTCCTGCGCCACGTGGTGATAAACGCCTTGAAATCCGCAAATTCTGCAAGCATTGCAACATGTACACGTTACACCGTGAAACTCGTTAATGGGGGATAGTTATGCATCTATTTCGTTTTTTAAAAAGCGTTAGGGCTGAAATGCATCGGGTGGTTTGGCCAACCGCTAAAGAAAACCGTCGTGATACGTCAATCGTTATCTCATTGACGATTTTCTTCGTGATTTTCTTTGCGGTGATTGACTGGATTATCCAACATGGGATGCTCGCATTTGTTAAATAATCTTTGCGCGGCCTTTAATTTCTGATACAATATGTCTGGTGAGAAACTTCGTCTAGTGCGAGGTTTTTTTGTTTACGCAAATTTTGACTTAATACTAAAAGGAGAAGCAATCGTGGAATCAAATGAAAAACGCTGGTACGTACTGCATACTTATTCTGGCTATGAAAACCGTGTGAAGAGCAACTTGGAATCACGAGCACAGTCAATGGGAATGCAGGACTACATTTTCCGGGTAATTGTGCCGGAAGAAACTGTCCGTCAGGTTAAGGATGGGCAGGCTAAAGAAGTTGAAGAAAAGACCTTCCCTGGCTATGTGCTGGTTGAAATGGTGATGACGGATCAGGCATGGTACATCGCCCGTAACACGCCTGGCGTTACCGGCTTCTTAGGCTCACACGGTGGTGGTTCCAAGCCAACGCCATTGCTGCCAGAAGAAGTTGACCGGATTATGAAACGGATGGGGATGGATGTTGCTCGTACCGACATCAATGTTTCCGTTGGTGACCATGTCAAGATCATTGCTGGTGCCTTCGCTGACTTGACTGGCAAGGTGATTGAAGTTGATCATGAAAAGATGAAGCTTAAGGTTGAACTGGAAATGTTCGGCCGGCAAACGACTGCTGAATTGGGCTTTGACCAGATCGATACGGTTAACGATTAATTCTTGTTTAATGATGGACAGTGTGATACCATAATAAGGTATGCTATCCACATACTGTGGGAGGGGTAAATATTCATGCCCCATCATTACCACAACACGGACTAAGGAGGTTTTGTCTCGTGGCTAAGAAAGTAGCAAACGTTGTCAAGTTGCAAATTCCTGCCGGTGCAGCTACACCAGCTCCACCTGTAGGTCCTGCACTTGGACAAGCAGGTATTAACATTATGGGCTTCACTAAGGAGTTCAACGCACGGACTGCAGATCAGAAGGGTATGCTGATCCCAGTTGTTATCACTGTTTACGAAGACCGTTCATTCGACTTCGTTACTAAGACGCCGCCTGCTGCCGTCTTACTGAAGAAAGCCGCTGGTGTTGAACATGGTTCCGGCGAACCTAACACTAAGAAGGTTGCTAAGGTTACCAAAGACCAAGTTAAGCAAATCGCCGAAACTAAGATGCAAGATCTAAACGCAGCTGACGTAGAAGCAGCTATGCGCATGATTGAAGGTACTGCTCGTAGCATGGGCTTCACTGTTGAAGACTAGTTATTAGCAGTCCGAAGTCACGATGAAAATAGTGGCTTCCGTGGGAGGTATAGACTCCGTTAGACCACATTTGCAAGGAGGAAAACACAAGATGGCTAAAAATCGTGGTAAGAAGTACCAAGATGCGCTCAAGAAGGTTGACAGCAAGAAGCAATACGCTGCCAACGACGCAGTTCAATTAGTAAAAGATATCGATTTTGCAAACTTCGATTCAAGTGTTGAAGTTGCATTTAACTTAAACGTAGATACCAAGCAGGCCGACCAACAATTACGTGGTGCTATGGTTCTGCCAAACGGTTCTGGTAAAGACCAGACTGTGATCGTATTTGCTAAGGGTGACAATGCCCAAGCCGCTAAGGATGCCGGTGCTGACTTTGTTGGTGACCAGGACTTAGTTGAAAAGATCCAAGATGGCTGGCTGGACTTTGACGTGGCTATTGCTACGCCAGACATGATGCCACAAGTTGGTCGTTTAGGTCGGGTATTAGGTCCTAAGGGCTTAATGCCAAACCCAAAGACTGGTACGGTTACGATGAACGTTGCCAAGGCTGTTTCTGACGCCAAGGCTGGTCAAGTAACTTACCGGACTGACCGTGATGGTAACGTTGCTGTATTACTTGGCAAGGTTTCCTTTGACACCGATAAGCTGGTTGAAAATCTGAAGGCCGTTGCTGACACGATCATTAAGGCTCGTCCAGCATCTGTTAAGGGTACTTACATCAAGCACGTATCAATTGCCTCAACGTTCGGTCCTTCCGTAACGCTGGATGTTGATACGCTGTAATTAAGTCAAAATTAAAAGGGCTGCCATTGAGCAGCTCTTTTTTTGATGATTTAGAAACGCAAAAAGGAGACGTGACATAAGTCCCTCTACATAGATTAAAAGTAAACAACGCGGTATACAAATGAAGCCCAAAGCCCGGCAAACGCCGAACTCTGGGCCTCTATGTGCTCGCGGGGGTGTGAAGACGAGGTCGTAAACGACTTCTATCACACTCCCTTTTAATTTTATTCTACTTAAAGATTAGTTATCTCGCTTTTCGAGCTTCTTGACAATGTAAAAGATTGGCAGACCAACGATGACAATTCCTAAGAAGAGAATGACACCAGCTGGGTCGTTAACTACTTCGCTGATTAAAACGAAGAGTCCTCCTAAAATTGCTACTAATGGGATCCATGGATAAAGAGGAGTACTGAACGGACGTGGCTGATGATTGCGATGACGCAGGATGAAGATGCCACAGAAGGACATCAAGTAGAAGCAGTAAACGGTGAACACACATAGGTCTGACAAGTGATCAGGGTCGAAGAAGTAAGTCATTAATAATGCCATAATGGCGATGAAACTCGTTGCAACGACGGGTGACTTACCCTTAGGCGTTACGTATGATAGAAAACGACTGAAGGGCAGGTCCCCACGCTTAGCCATGGCGTAAACGATGCGGGGGAAAGTTAAGATTTTACCGTTCAAAGTCCCAAACATTGAAATGATGATTCCGGCACTTAGTAGCTTGCCGCCCACCGGACCAAAGAAGTAGGTAACTAGGTATGAAGTCGTGTTGTCACCCAGTTGGTGAATCTTGGCAGCTGGTAAGAAACGGAAGGTAGCAATCGTGATTAAAGTGTACACTACCAGAACGGCTGAAATACCAAGGACTATTGCGTGGGGCAGAATTTTTTGCGCATTTTTAATTTCACCACCCAGGTTGGCAATGAGGATCCAGCCATCGTAGGCAAAGAGGGTCGCTAACACAGCAACCCCAAAACCGCCATCGTGAATACCAACTTCATGTAGCGACTGGTTAAATGCATCTTGGTGACCCCAGAAAATACCACACACGATGATGACAGCAATGGGAATCAGCTTAGCAATCGTCGTGATCACTGAGAAAGCAGCCCCTACCCGGTTTTCTAATAAGTTAAGGGCAGCGACCAAAATGATACTAATCGCTGCTAATGGCAGTCGCCAACTGGAACCTAATCCAAAGAAATTGGCCATCATAATACTCATGAAGCCAACGAGGGCACCAATAATAGCCGGGCCATAAACGACGGCTTGCATCCAGCCAGCCATGAATCCAGGAATTCGGCCATAGATATTTTCAATGTAAACATACAAACCACCAGTGTATGGCATTTGTGAGCCAATTTCAGCAACCGTCAAGCCACCAGTTAAGGTAATAATGCCACCAAGTACCCATGCCAAAATGGCAATACCGGTTGTACCAGCACTATCCAAAACAGAACCTTGTCTAAAGAAGATACCGGAACCGACGACCGTCCCAAAGACAATCGAAATTGCCGATCCAAAACCTAGCGAACGTTTTAAATTGTGTGCCTCATCCATTTGCAATTCCCCCAATTCTTAGTTGTACAAAAATAACCGGCTTCACTAACACTCAATGCAAGATGATGAGTGATTTCGTGAAGCCGGCTTTTAACAACCGAGTTTGTTGCACAAGAAAATCACCCAACCACGAGGGATGTTGTTGTGGTTGAGGAGGATGTTTGATGATACATTGCATGAATTTTAACTTGTTGCATGATCAAAACCTCTTTCCT
This sequence comes from Candidatus Limosilactobacillus merdigallinarum, assembly GCA_019114515.1. Taxonomy (GTDB): domain Bacteria; phylum Bacillota; class Bacilli; order Lactobacillales; family Lactobacillaceae; genus Limosilactobacillus; species Limosilactobacillus merdigallinarum. Next base: position 68,312 of record DXFH01000013.1, on the reverse strand, counting down.
GTACTTGTTGTTTATTAGAATATCATTAGAAATATGAGAATGCAATTATTTTGGGAAACTTTTTGGAAAAACGAAAGGGACTTGCAAAAGGAGGACTTATCATCTATACTATTTGAGTGGTTAAAAATATGACTCTGCCTAAGACTCAGGCGGCGAAAGCCTTAATGAATGCCTGCCGAGGAAGAAATTGAAATGTTCCTTCTCTATGTCTTTGAAGTCATAGGGATTTTTTTATGAATCCGTACCAAATATATTTACAGGAGGTGTAATTTCATGAGTGAAACAGCTATCGCCAAGAAGGCAGAATTAGTAAAGCAAGCTAACGGTATGTTAACTGATGCTGAATCTGCCATCGTGGTTGACTACCGTGGCTTAACGGTTGAAGAAGTCACTGATCTGCGTAAGCAATTGCGTGACGCCGGCGTTAAGATGGTAGTTATCAAGAACAAGATCTTGGACCGTGCCGTTGAAGGTACTGATTACGCAGACTTAGCTTCTGTATTTGTTGGCCCAACTGCTGTTGCCTTCTCAAATGAAGACCCAATTGCTCCAGCTAAGATCTTGAAGCACTTTGCTGACGACCACGACGCCCTTGAAATTAAGGGTGGCTTCATCGAAAAGGATATCAAGTCCGTTGATGAAATTAACGAATTCGCTGAATTGCCAAGTCGGGAAGACCTGCTGTCTATGCTTGCTTCTGTATTGCAAGATCCAATGCGCAAGATTGCACGGGCTGTCAAGGCAGTTGCCGACAAGAAGAGCGACGAAGAAGCTGCATAATCGATTCATATGCCGCTTAGTCGTAAAACCAAAACAAAATTTACAATATAATATTGGAGGATATTAACATGGCTTTTGATAAAGATGCTATTATCGCTTCTCTGAAGGAAGCTTCAATCTCTGACCTTAACGATCTGGTTAAGGCTATCGAAGACGAATTTGACGTTTCTGCAGCTGCTCCAGTTGCTGCTGCAGGTGCTGCTGGTGGTGACGCCGGTGCAGCTAAGGACAGCTACACTGTTGAACTGACTGAACCAGGCCAGGCTAAGGTTAAGGTTATCAAGGCTGTTAAGGACATCACTGGTGTTGGCCTTAAGGATGCTAAGGACTTAGTTGACAACGCTCCTTCAGTTATCAAGGAAGACGTTAAGGAAGACGAAGCTAACGACATCAAGGAAAAGCTTGAAGCCGCTGGTGCTACTGTTACCCTTAAGTAGTCTACAAAATTTGCCATTAAAAGAGGATCCGCAAAATGTGGATCCTCTTTTTTTGTTACTCTAAATACCAGCATTTCTGGTTGTTAACTATTTCCACAAATGGACAAAATATTACAATATTAAATTCTGTTATCAAGTCGACAGATGACTGGAAAATCATTCATTATACTTTAAAATGATTTATGAAACTCATTTATTGGAAAGGACCTAATGATGGAAGCAAAGAAACGTTTCAAGTTATATAAAAGCGGTAAATTATGGTGCATTTCAGCCATGACCTTTGCTGCGGTAGCAATGGGTGGATTCATGGCCAACACCACCAGCGCACATGCTGACACGACTAATGCTGCTAGTCAGCCAACAGTACAAGCAGTGCAGGCTTCTGCACAATCCCAATCGGTACTGTTGCAATCAAGCTCGACGAAGGTTAATGCAGCAGCATTGGTTACTACTGATCAAAACCAGAGCAGCAGTGCATCTTCAGCAGCCGTGAACAATGAAGTGCCAGTTGACACGACTACGGCTAACAATGTGCGTGCCAATGATGGTCACCTTGACAGTTACTCAGTCAACAAGAACGATCAAGGCCAAACAGAACTCAATGTTGCTGGCTGGCAGGCAACGGGGCAGAGTAATAATGAACGTTACCGCTGGATCATTGTGTATGACAATACCACACATAGCGAGGTAACGCGGCAAAAGGCTGAACCACAGCAGCGTCCTGATGTGCAACGGGCATATCCGCACACCGCTAATAGTCTGAACTCTGGTTACAACTTGCAAATTACGATCCCAAGCAACGTCTTAAATCATTCATTAAGCATTGTCTCACGTTACAGTAATGATCCTATGCATGGTGAAGGTCAACATACCGATTACTGGTCAGCACCGATCACGTTTGATGAAAGCAACCGTGCTTATATGGATAGTCTTAGCGGAAAAGACGGCCAGGTAACAGTTACTGGTTGGCATGCAAGCAACGCTGCGGCAGGCATGAAGTACCACTACATTATTGCCTTTGACCAAACAGAAGGACGGGAAATCACGCGGCAACTGGTTGCTGACGGAGATGAAAGCCGTAATGACGTTGCCAATGCTTATCCTACAATTGCCAATGCAAACGTTTCTGGCTTCAAGGCTAGTTTTGACTTGAATTCACGTTTTGCGAACCACAACATTCAGTTCATCAGTCGGTGGACGAATGATCCTGCAGGTAACGGTAGCCGGACCGTTGACTACTGGTTTAACCCAGTCGTTAAGCAAAATAACGGTCACCTGGATAGCTTTAACTTGAGTAAGGGGAGTTTAACGGTAACTGGCTGGCACGCTAATGATGCTTCTATCTTTGAAACAAATCATTTTCTGATCATTTATGACAACACTGCTCACCGCCAAGTTGCACAAGCAAAGGTAGACAACATTGCTTCCAGTGATGTGGCCAATGTATATCCAAACACCAGAACTGCCGGGCAATCGCGGTTTGACTACACCTTTGATGGCATTCGCTTAGCAGCAAATCACTCCTACTCAGTAGTTAGTCGCTATTCTGATTCTGCTACTGGTAATGGTGGCAGTGGTGACTATACCGATTACTGGTACCCATCTGTGACGTTGAACCAATCTGCCTACCACATTGATTCATGGACACCAAGCAATAATTCGATGAAGATTACTGGTTGGGTCGCTAACGATGCTGCCGAAGATTACCAATACGGTTACGTGATCTTGCTAGATGATCAGGGTGAATTGGGCCGTCAACGGATTAACTTTATCCAACGTAATGACGTTGCTAGTGCTTATCCTGGTATCTATGAGAGTGATAACTCCGGTTTTGATGTCACTATTCCGTACAACCATGCATTGACTAATAATGATCATTTGCAAGTCGTATTGCGGTTTACCAACGATATCAATGGTAATGGTAGTCAAACAGCAGATATTTGGACTAATAAGGTAGCTACCAACGAGGGTAATTTCGATGCGATTAACATTGAAAACAATTCCTTCCACGTTTCTGGTTGGCACGCAGCTGATAATATCAACGACAAGCCATACTCGTACCTGATCGCAATGGATGCCAACAGCAATCGTGAAATTGCCCGCTGGAACATCACTAATAATTCCAAGCGTGGTCGTAACGATGTGCAAAAAGCCAACCCATGGATTATTGATAGTCAGGATTCAGGTTTTAGCTTTGATGCTAGTGGCATTAACTTAACTGAACATACCGGTGTCTACTTCATTCACCGTTATACAGATGATGCAAATGGTAACGGTAATTATGTTGACTTCTATTCCAATACAATATCGTTTGTGCACTATAACATGTACGCCAATGCCATTAACGCCTTTATCATTAACAACCACATTGGCCATGCCAACATTGAATTCCGTCACATCTTAAACTTCCAAGGTGCACGCAGTGGCATTTTGACTGGTCCGGGCAGTGACAGTACTCAATATGCTTATGGCAAGCCAGTGAAGATCATCGTTCACGAAACGGCTAATCCGAATGACTCGCTTGAAGGAGAAATTAATTACGAAAGCACTACTTATGAAAATGCCTTCGTTCATGCCTTCGTTGATGGTGACCGCATCGTAGAAATTGCACCAACTGATCGTCCAAGCTGGGGATCGGTTAATGGTAACCCATATGGTGTACAGTTTGAACAGGTTGAAGTTTATGGTCGTGATAACTTTGCCCGTGAATTAGTCAATGGGGCATATTACGCCGCTTACAACATGAAGCTGTATGGTATGCAGCCAACCTTCACTTCTAACTCAGCTGATGGTACGTTAATGTCTCACCACATGGTTTCAATGTTCCTTGGTGGTACCGACCACACGGATCCCGATGGTTACTGGTCAAACCGTGCGGGTTCTTACTTTGGCACTAACTACACGATGGGTGACTTCTTTGAATTAGTTAAATACGAATACACGCAGCTGTAATCATAGTGTATATTATTAAGGCTCCTTAGTCCGAAACGGGCTAAGGAGCCTTTTTATGTTTTTGCATAACAAAAAGCATTGATGATTTTCTCGTCAATGCTTTTCTGTTAATTAACTAGTGCATTGCACCATTCCAGGATGGTGTTGATGGTTGTGCCGGTGCAGCTGGTGCGGCTGGTGCAGAACCGCCGCCACCAGAATTCGAAGAACCACCGCCATTATTATTACTTTGGCTGTTGTTGTTCGAACGTGACGATGAGCTGCTGCTCCGTGAGCTAGAGCTTGAAGATGCCTTAGTGGATCTAGACGATGATTGACTAGCTGGCGTGTAAGGCTTGATCGTAATCTTCTTAGTCAGCTTCTTCTTGCCACGTATTGCGATGATGTCATAAGGGGTATCTTGATTAAACGTGTAGTGCAAGGTGACAGAGTCATCAGCATCCTTGGGATCAAAAGTCTTGAAAACTTTGTGAGTATTGTGACCGCGAATGACCACTTTTGTATCTGGTGAAACGACAATCTTGAGCTTGCATTCACCATTACTATCCAAGTGTGCCTTCTTCTTGCTCCAGCGGATGTAGATTTAATCTGCTTCTGCTGATTTGCGAACTGAATGGTCATCAGAAACCGTTTGTTGTTCCTCATGTGCATGATGCGATGCATAGGCGCTACCGCCAAATCCCGCGACAATCAGGAAGATCAGCATCCAATTGACAAAGACGCGACCCATGCTGACATAGTTTGTACCTGACCGTACTCGATGGATTTGCACGAGATATTGCACCAGGAAGAGGACCGTTGCACCGATCCCGACATACAATAAGATATTTTTTAAGTCCATAGCTTTCCCCAATTATCTTCCAAATTACGTATGCTGTTTATTGTAGCATGATTGATTGGATCCAAAAAGAAAAGGTGCATAGATTAACACCTTTCTTTTGGCAATTGTTGCCTTATTTTCCAGCTTTCTTACCAGCATTGCTGTTATTTTGGTTATCAGTTGGCTGCTGAGGCTGTTGGTTGCCTTTGTCAGACTGGTTACCCTTACCATCACTTGGCTTTGCTGGTTCATCCTTTGTTACTGCCAAATCATCATAGTTGAAGTTTTGGCAGTAACAAAGGATGAACATAATGTCCTTCACCGTTTTCATCATCGGAGAAGCGGAGGATAAAGTAGAAGGAATTACCCTTCAATGCCTTTTGCTGGTCTGCATTCAGCTTGAAAGTGAAGTTAGAAATACCACTTTGACCACTGTTGTAAATGCCAGACATGGCCTTGGCAACATCTGAACGTGAAGTTAAATTGTCAATCTTTTGACGGGTAACTTCACGACCAGTGGCGTTGTTCATCACTAGAATATAAGCATTCTTGTAAGCTTGTGAGTAGTCGGCAGCCATCCAGCCATTGATAACCAGATTGCCTTGTGCGTCTTTTGCAACCGAGTCAATATGGTTGGCTTGCTGATTCTTGCTCATCACAATCGCATCATTGAACCAGTAATCAGTGTATGCACTGACACCATCATCACCGTTACCCTTAGCATCATTACTAGTGGAGAAGCGGCTGACCAGGTCATAGTGGTGACCAGCTTCCAGTTGAACGTTGGTAAAGGTGCCATCAAAGCCATACTTATCACTATTGAAGTAAGGTAATGCTCTCTTAACATCCGGACGAGCGTTGGTATCGATGGCCATTGCACCAACTTGCTTACCAGCAGTAGCATCCCAGAGGATCAGGTATTGGTGAGTTTCCAGTGAGTTGGCGACGTCGGTAGCGTGCCAGCTAGATACGTGAACATTGCCTGATTGACTGATGTTGACGGAATCTAAGTGAGCTTGGTTGGCTTCACTTTGGTTGCCGATCAGGTTCTTTGGTTCCGACCAGTAATCGATGTTGCTACCTTCACCGGTTGCGGAGTCACTGTAACGACTAATAACGGTGAAGGAGTGACTCAGGTCTAAGCCGTGCAGGCTAAAGTCAGCGGAATAACCTGAGTGAGCAGCATTCAGTAGACCTGGGTAAACATTTGCTACGTCCGGACGAGCAACAGAATCCTTAACTTCGATCCGTTGCACTTCGTGGCCAAGGTTGTTGTCCCACAGGATTAAGAAGTGGTGCGACCGGTTGCCTAATGCAGCGTTGGAAGCGTGCCAGCCAGAAACGTGTAGCTTGTTTTTAGCAACTTGCATGGAGTCTAATGAACCCACATTAGTACCGTAATCAATGGAGAAGAGGTTACTGTAAAGGTCAGCGGAACCTTTTACACTAACGTTGTTTTCAACGGTAGATGGATTACCGTCAGGATCGGAAGTCCACCGCATCATAATTGCCAGGTGGTCACCGGGGTTAACACCTGCCATATTGATTGGTACATTAACTTCGAATCCCGAACGACCCGCGTTCCATACATTGTGAACTGCCTTAACGTCAGGACGTGATTGTTCATTTTGCACCAATACCCGACCGACTTCGTGGAATTGCATGTTCCGGGTATCGCCCCAAGGGTCTGCATTCGGACCGTAATCTAAGACAAAGATGTAGTGATAGTTACGCTTTCGACTTTCATTAGTCGCGTTCCAGCCCTTAACGTAGATGGTTCCATTATGGCCGTCGACATGCGGCTGAACGTCCAAGTAGCCCCAGTTACCTTGCAAACCAAGGTTAACATCAGAGTTGACTGGGTCGTCAGCATCGTTATAGAAGGTAACATTAACCGGTGTATCAGGAGTGTTAACATCTACGTTCTGAGCAGGAATGATGATTTGTGGTTTGTTACCGATTAAGGAAGTAAAACCAGGAATTTGTGGAACTGGGTATTCGTCCCAAACGGCTTTTTGCCCATCAGCTAGTTGCCATGCAGAAGTAGAATATGCAGGGGGTTCCTGACCGCTTGCGTCGATAGTAGTTGTGACCGTTACGGTACGGTTGTACCAAACAGTTTGGGTGATAACCGTTGGGTCGTCACCCTGAATGTTAACAATGTTAATCTTCCGGGTAACTGCCTTCCAGACGGCTTGTTGGTTGGCTGGATCGTCGGCTTTCTTGCTGTTGTCGTAAACCTTTGCCTTATCTTTATCGTCTTCTGGAGTGATTGTCTGCTTCTTAGTAGAAGGAATGTAGGTGACAGTAACATCTTTTTCAGTAATGCTTCCGGTTTTACCTTGTTTTAATGCCTTATCAAGGTCATCTGCGCTTAATGCTAAGGCAGCAATTTCATTGGTATACTTACCGTCAACCTGGCTGACATAACCTTTTTGGGCAGGAACTTGCATGGCTGGAACTTCCAACTTAGTGTCCTGGTTTGCTGGTGCAGCTGTCCATGTCCCAGTTGTGTTCTTTTTTGTATCATCTTGATATACCTTGTCTGTCCGCGTAAACGTTACGGTTTGAGTTGAAGATGATGTTACCATCTTGGTCTTGAGTAACATAATTGATTTGACGAGTAACAGTAATGGTATTTAGTATTTCTTTAGGGGCTTCTGAGGCATCACTACTTGTAGCACTCGATCCACTATCAGACTTAGCGGAAGACGATACTGTAGAAGATGCGGAAGATTTAGCGCCTGAGCCGTCGTTAGCACTGGTTGCTAGATTAACTTTTTCGTTTGTTACCGCAGCATCCGCCGAAGCATTAGTCGTTGAAGTGACGGCCATGCCAGCAGTTAAAGCTAGGGTAGCGATGGCTGCCGTAACTCACAGCTTGCCACTCTTGTACAATTTATAGTGTTTTTTCAAATTCATGAGTTAGAAAGTCCTCCTTGTAGTAAAAACCACAAAAAATTCAAATTTCACAAAATATTCTAACATATATAGGCATAATTAGCTGGCGATTTTTCGGCCTAAATAGTAGTAAGGATTGTAAGTTAAATAACGGTTTAATAACTACCATAATGAAAATGGCTTCAATCAGCATTTGCTGATTGAAGCCATTTGATGCTTATTTTAACTTCGTGTTTGGAGTCTAATTAATCTTCGACACCGGTACCATCGTAGCAGCGTTCTAACAAAGTCTTCAATTGACTAACCAGTGGTTCAACCGGGTTGGTAGTCGTACATTGATCTTCGTAGGCGAGGACTGCTAAGCGGTCAACTTGCTTGTCGAAGTCGGCCTTCTTTACGCCGTTAGCCTTCAGACTTAAGGTTACGCCACAGTCGTGAGCCAGCTTGATGATTTGTTGAACAAGGTTTTCAACGAGTTCTTCATCCGTCTTGCCAGGCAGGTGCAAGAAGCGGGCAATGTCAGCGTAGTCCTTGGTAGCGTGGTAGGTAGCGTAGTGTGGCCACATTGCTAGCTTTTCAGGGCGCTTAGCGTTGAAGCGGATAACTTGTGGCAGAGCGATCGCGATACACAGACCGTGTGTCAGGTCGAAGGCACCACCCATCTTGTGAGCCAGGGAGTGGTTAATTCCCAGGAATGCCTGGCCAAATGCCATTCCGGCAATGGTGGAGTAGTTGTGCATCCGCCGCCGTGCATCCTGATCACCATGGGCGCTGGCAACCAGTGTTTCCATGACCCCCTTAATAGCTTGCAATGACCAACCACGAGTGTAGTCAGTAGCCATTACAGAGACATATGATTCAATGGCGTGACAAAGGACGTCGAGACCATCGTAAGCAACCGTTTTTGGTGGCAGGGTTTCCACGAATTGAGAGTCGACGATCGCGATGTCAGGAGTCAAAGCGTAGTCGGCCAGTGGATACTTGACGTGTGTCTTGGAGTCAGTAATGACACTGAAGCAGGTGATTTCACTACCAGTACCAGAAGTCGTTGGAATACCAATGTATTGGGCCTTGTGTGGCTTGCCAATTTGGTAAGCACGTTTACGGATGTCTAAGTACTTCTGCTTAACACCGTTCCAGGAAGTATCTGGGTGTTCATAGAACATCCACATTGCCTTGGCTGCGTCCATTGGAGAACCACCACCGATCGCAATAATGGTGTCTGGTTTGAAGTCGTTCATCAGGGAAACACCTTTTTCAACGGTAGCAGTTGATGGGTCAGGTTCAACCTCATCAAAGACTTGGAAGTGGGTTTCGTGAGGACGAAGCCGCAGCTGGTCAATTACCCGTTGGACATAACCACGGCGAACAGTACCAGGGCCACTAACGATAAAGGCTCGATCAATGTTTGGAATATCTTGCAGTTCTTTTAGCGAGTTCCGCTGAAAGTATACTTTTGGGGGAATCTTCACCCATTGACGATTTTCCCGCCGCTTAGCGATCACCTTGTAGTTCAACAGGTCGTAGTCGGTAACGTTATGTGATACGGAGTTCTTACCGTAAGAACCAGTTCCCAGCGTCAGGGAAGGAGTCATGTTGTTGTAGATGTTACCAATGCCACCTAAAGCAGATGGGGAGTTAACAATGATCCGGGAAGCACGCATTTCCAGACCATACTTAGTAGCTAAGTCATCATCGGTCGTGTGAATGGCAGCAGTGTGTCCTTCACCACCGAAGTGCAACAGTTGCTTACAAATATCAAATGCTTCTTCGTGTGAATGAGCATGGTACATTGTCAGCACTGGTGATAATTTTTCGGCAGACAGTGGGTAGTCAGGACCGACACCATCGTATTCCGCAATCAGTACCTTAGTGTTAGCCGGTACGTTTTTTAAGCCACACATATCAGCAATGGCCTTTGCGGACTTACCAGCGATTGGACCAGCAACTTGGTGACGTTTAGGGTCAATGAAACCTTTCGTGAAGGTTGGAATCTCAGACTTCTTCAGGAAGTAGCAGTTCCACTTAAGCAGTTCTTCCTTCACTTGGTCGTAGATTTCGTCATCAACGACAATGGAGTTTTCAGAAGCACAGATCATCCCGTTATCGAAAGTCTTAGATAAGACGATGTCGTAGATTGACCGCGGAATGTTGGCTGTCCGTTCAATGTAGGCAGGACCATTACCAGGGCCAACTCCTAATGCAGGGTTACCGGAACTGTAAGCAGCCTTAACTAAGCCTGGACCACCAGTAGCCAGGATAGTGGCCGTCTTCTTGTGCTGCAGCAAATCAGTAGTGGCGTCACGAGATGGACGTGGGATCCACTGAATAACGTTCTTTGGGGCGCCGGCTTCTTCAGCGGCCTTTTCCAGAATCTGTGCAGTGTGCACGGATGCCTTCATGGCTTGCGGGTGCATTGAGAAGACGATGGTGTTTCGCGTCTTTAAGCAGATGATGGACTTAAAGATCACCGTTGAAGTTGGGTTGGTAACTGGGACAACGCCGGCGATGATTCCCAGTGGGTCAGCAATCGTAATCGTTTGGTTCTGGTCGTCATCTTTAATAATGCCAACGGTCTTGTCGTGGCGGATGTTATTCCAAATGTATTCACTGGCATAAATGTTTTTGATTGCCTTATCTTCGGCAACCCCACGGCCAGTTTCTTCTGCAGCTTCCATCGCAAGATCCATGTGGTGTTCTTCGGCTGCTAGTGCCAAAGCCTGACAGATATGGTCAACTTGTTCTTGGGTAAAGTTACGCAGCTGATTGAAAGCTACTTCACTTTTATCCATCAAGTCATCGATCATGGCTTGGGCTTCTGCACCTTCAGGGTGAGCAGCTGGTTGTGTTTGCTTAGTTTGCTTTTCAGTCGCCATCATTTAAGACTCCTTTTAGTAGTTATTGTTAATTATTGAACAATTACAGTGTACCGAAAAAGCAAATAAATTGAAGAAAAAAAGAGACTGCACAAGGAAAATAGTTTAGCTTTAAACGAGCTCAATTGTGAATTAATTAAGTGGCATAGTAGGAGTATGGGGAAGGTGATCGAAATGAAATCGTTTTCGTGAAACAGTGGTATTTTGTGAAATCATTCTCAATCTTTTGCAAATAATGATCACTATTTCACAAATAAATATGATGAATTATTCATACATATAACAAAAAGAAAACGGACTGAAAAATTCCAGTCCGTTAATTTAATTAAGTCTCGATTACTCTTTATCATTCTTGCCCTTGTTGGCATTAGGATCCTTAACATGGTAATCGCTGTCTTCCATGGCTTCGACAGCTCCTAAGCGGTAACCGTTACCAACCTGGCTAAAGAAGTCATGGTTGGAAGTGGTGGTTGAAATCCCATTCATTACGACGGGGTTAACATCACTAGCAGTATCAGGGAAGAGTGGATCCTGGCCCAGGTTCATGAGCGCCTTGTTAGCATTGTAACGAATGAAGGTTAAGACATCATCTGTCCAGCCAATTTGGTCATACAAGATATGAGTGTACTTTTCTTCGTTGTCGTAAAGTTTATACAAGAAGTTGTATAACCAATCGATGAGATCCTGCTGCTGTTTTTCGCTACGCTGCCGCAGACCGACTTGGAACTTGTAACCAATGTAGGTACCATGGACGGATTCATCACGTAGAATCAGCTTAATGATTTCCGCAACGTTATTCAGCTTATTGTGGCCTAAGTAATATAGTGGGGTGTAGAAACCGGAATAAAAGAGGAAGGTTTCCAAGAAAACATTGGCAATCTTTTTCTTCAATGGGTCTACTGATTCGTCTAGGTAAATGTTACCGATCTTAACAGCTTTGTTCTGCAGAAATTCCTCACTGTCAGACCAGTCAAAGATTTCCTTGATTTGGTCAGGGGTGTTTAACGTTGAAAAAATAGTTGAATAAGATTTGGCATGAACTGATTCCATAAATTGGATATTGTTCAGTACAGCCGTTTCGTGAGGTGTTTGAACATCTTCCTTTAAGGCAGTTAAACCGGCTTGGGACTGCAGAGTGTCCAGCAGGGTCAAACCGCCAAAGACATGTCCAACCGTCCACTGATGATCGTCGTCAAGCTTCCGCCAGTCGTCCAGGTCGTTTGAAACCGGGATTCGAGTATCTAACCAGAATTGTTCGGTCAGCTTTTCCCAGGTGGCTTTGTCGATCATATCAGAGACTTCATTCCAGTTAATGGCTTTATAACTCTTAATTGGCATTCTATATCTCCTTAGTTTATTCACGTGCAAAATACTTAATAAGTATAGACTTGATCTACAAGAACGCAAGTTAAATGACACAGGATTCACATTGGTTAGCACCAATTTCGCTGTTATCATCCGTAAAGGTCCGGATATAATAGATGGACTTAATACCCTTTTGGTAGGCATAGTGACGCAAAATATTCAGGTCACGAGTGGTCATCTTATTAGTACGGCCCTTCTTCCATTCATACATACCTTCAGGGATCGTGGACCGCATGAATAAAGTCATGGATAACGATTGGTCAACGTGCTGTTGTGCGGCAGCATACGTATCGATGACCGAACGTTGGTCGATATCATAAGCGGACTTGTAGTAAGGCATGGTGTCATTGGATAAGTAAGGTGCTGGATAGTAAATCTTACCAATCATCTTTTCTTGTCGTTCCTCAATTCGATTGATAATTGGCTGCAGGCTGGCAGTCGAGTCGCCAATGTAGGCAGTCGAACCATTTGGCGCTACGGCAAGACGGTAAGCATTGTAGAGACCGTCTTTCATTACCTTTTCCTTTAAGGCTTTCCAATCGTCAATTCCCGGAATAAAGATACCGTCAAATAACTTCTTCACCATCTCGGATTGTGGGCCCCAATCTTTTTCAACATACTTGTCAAAGTAGGAACCATCAGCATATTTGGACTTGTCGAAGTGGGCGAAAGTTTCATGCCGTTCCTTAGCAATTTCGTTGGAGGCCACTAATGACCAGTAGTTCAACAGCATGAAGTAAACAGAGGTAAATTCCAAAGCAACTGGGGAACCATATTGGATGTGGTGCTTAGCCAAGTAGCCATGCAGACCCATTGCGCCTAAACCGACAGAGTGGGACCGGGCGTTGCCGTTTTCAATGGAAGGGACGATGTCTAAGTGCTCTAAGTCGGAAATGTGGGTTAATCCCCGCATCATTGCACGGATTGATTTGCCGAAGTCAGGTGATTCCATCATGTGGTCAATATTTGTTGATCCTAAGTTGCAAGAAACGTCTGTTCCGAGGGTTTCATAGCTTTGGTCATTGTTAACCCGTGAAGGAACTTGGACCTGAGCAATTTCAGAACACAGGTTGGACATAACGATCCGCCCAGCAATAGGGTTATCACGATTTTCCGTATCAATGTTTACGATGTATGGATAGCCAGATTCTTGCTGCAGCTTGGAGATTTCATCTTCCAGGTCACGCGCGTTGATTTTTTTCTTATGAATTTTATCGTTTGCAACCATATTGTCGTATTCCTTAGTAATATCGACATAAGAGAAAGGCTTGCCATAGATGCGTTCTACATCATATGGGCTGAATAGGTACATGTCCGCATCCTTTTCTACTAAATCATAGAATTTATCCGGTACGGTTACGCCTAAAGACAAGGTTTTAACCCGGATTTTTTCGTCCGCGTTTTCCTTTTTAGCTCCCAAGAATTCGATAATGTCGGGGTGGAAGACGGATAGGTAAACAACCCCAGCACCTTGACGTTGACCAAGTTGGTTGGAGTAAGAAAAGGCATCTTCTAAGAGCTTCATTACCGGAACTACACCGGATGCAGCGTTAGCAATCTTTTTAATTGGGGCTCCAGCTTCCCGCAGGTTGCTTAAATTAATGCCGACACCGCCACCGATCTTGGATAGCTGCAGTGCGGAATTGATTGTCCGTCCGATGGTATTCATATCATCAGTCGTTTGGATTTCAAAACAAGAAACGAATTCGCCCCGCCGTTTACGTCCAGCATTGAGGAAGGTTGGGGTTGCTGGCTGATAACGCTGGTGAATTAATTCGTGCGCTAAATCTATTGCTAAGTCACTGTTGCCATTAGCTAAAAAGAGGGCGTTCATAGCAACGCGGTCAATGTAGTTTTCCAGGTAGTATTCCTTATCATTAGTTCGTAAGGCGTATTGGGCGTAAAATTTATAGGCTGCCATGAAAGAGTGAAAGTGGAAATTTTCACTCTTTAAATAGTCATACAATTTTTCGATAAACTCTTCACTGTATTGGTGGATAAAGCCGGCTTCGATGTAATCATTATCAATTAGCCAATTAATCCGCTCCATTACAGATGAGAAATGTTTGGTGTTTGGTTTAACGTTTTGTTCAATGAAGTCATCCAAAGCAGCCTTGTCTTTATCCAACTGGATTTGGCCATCTTTTGGGATGTTGACTTGGTTGTTTAGTTCAAAGTATTTGCTTTGGGTGACATCAATATCTGATAAAGCCATCGTTTAATCCTACTCTCCGTTTATGATTAATTTGATTAGTACACTATGTTAGATAGCACGATCTTTTGTGCTTGGACCGGTTCTTGTACAATAAAAAAACAGGACGACACAAGCCGATCGTTCCCGTTTTTAAATCAGGTCGTGCTTGGTTAGGCTAACTGCCTTAATTCATCAGGGCGAAAACCGCTGAATGATTTACCGTTAGGCAGCTTAACCACTGGTGTGGCCTTAAAACCATCTTTTTTAAGTTGACTGATGAATTCAGGATGTTCATCAATGTTGTGTTCAACAAAAGAAACCTTGTGTTGCTTTAAGAACATTTTGGTCATCTTGCATTGAATGCAATTATTTTTAGAAAATACCGTAACCATGATAATCTCTCCTGTAGTTTTTAATATGAGTGTTTTCTAGTATAGCCGTTTTTGGCTAAAAATCAATCGGGCAACTACAAGATGTCGTGTTAAAATTTCATCATCAATACAATATGTTGTGGTTAACAACAAAAGAGAAGTGATGAGGCTGTTTGCCAACAAAAAACTTTATGACTTGAGAACAGACGATTCTTTTGGCAAACTGTTTTACGAGCAAAGACCACTAAACGTGTAAATTTTATAATATTTCATATTGTAAGATGAAAGCAATTCGGTTTTACATTATCGGCTTAAGCCACGATCACTAAGTAAAACTGATGCAAAATCTTTCTATGTATTCTTTCTATGTATAAATAAGACTTATTTTTAATTTTTAGTTCGATGAAGAAAGGAAATAATAAGTTGGATATCAACAACTCTGCGGTGGAAAAATATATGCGCATGGCAATTGATGAGGCAAAAGCAGCGGCCAGCATTGACGAAGTGCCAATTGGTGCAGTGGTAGTTCATGATGGAAAAATTATTGGCGCGGGCCACAACATGCGTGAGGAATTTCAACAAACGCCGTATCATGCTGAAATGCTGGCGATTATGGAAGCATGTGATGCATTGCATAGTTGGCGATTGGAAGATTGTGATCTCTATGTCACTTTAGAACCATGCATCATGTGCAGCGGTGCCATCATCAATGCCCGTATCCGGCACTTGTACTATGGTGCAAAGGATCCCAAAGGCGGCGCGGTCAATAGTTTGTACACATTAATGAATGATGATCGTCTTAACCATCAAGTAGCTGTGACATCTGGGGTTATGGGGGACGAGTGTAGCCGCATGCTTAAGGATTTCTTTCGGGCAATTCGGAAACGACGCAAGGCAGCCAAAAAGGCACAAAGGAAAAACTAGCAATCTGGTTGTAAATAGTGTAGAATAATTTTCGGCGAAAGCCCTTAGGACAAAGGTGCGCTCACGAACCGTGTCAGGTCCGGAAGGAAGCAGCACTAAGTATGATGCATCTTGTGTCCTAAGTTTGAGAGAAATTAACCTTAAGGCTGGTGAATGCAGTATTGTTTCACCAGCCTTATTTACTAAAAATGATTCAGGAGGGGCAATTGTGAGCTATCAAGCATTATACCGAGTTTGGCGGCCGCAGCGGTTTGACGAAGTGGTTGGTCAGCAAGTGATTGTGAAGACGCTAAAAAATGCCATCGTGAATCAGCAGATCAGTCATGCTTACCTTTTTGCTGGTCCGCGTGGTACCGGGAAGACTTCGGCCGCAAAAATCTTTGCGAAGGCCGTTAACTGCCACCACCGCAAAGACGGTGATCCCTGCAATGAATGTGAAACCTGCAAGGCCATTACTAATGGTCAATTAAATGACGTAATCGAAATTGATGCCGCCTCTAACAACGGGGTCGAAGAAATTCGTGATATTCGGGATAAGGCCAAGTATGCACCTACCCAAGCTGATTATAAGGTTTACATTATCGATGAAGTCCATATGCTATCAACTGGTGCCTTCAATGCCCTCCTGAAGACCTTGGAAGAACCACCAGCTAACGTCATCTTTATTTTGGCCACCACGGAACCGCACAAAATTCCGCTGACGATCATTAGCCGGGTGCAACGGTTTGATTTCCGGCGGATCACCGCGCAGGATATGGTTGACCGGATGAAGTACATTCTCGATGCAGAAAAAGATCAGTATGAAGAAAAGGCGTTATGGGTGATTGCTAACGCGGCAGAAGGTGGTATGCGGGATGCTTTAAGTATTCTCGACCAGGTGCTGTCATTTAGCAGCGACCACGTTAAACTGTCCGATGCCTTGCTGGTAACTGGTAGTGTCACTAAAAAGTTGCAAAAGTCTTACTTTATGCAGGTGACTGATCACGATGCTGCTGGTGCCTTACATACGATGGATCAAATCTTGGATGAAGGAAAAGATGGTCAGCGTTTTATTGAAGACCTAATATCCTTTATCCGCGATGTGCTGCTCTATCAAGAATCGCCAAAGCTATTAAATGTGCTGGAAACAGGCCTTTCAGAGGAGGACTTTCAGCAAATGGCGCAAGCCGCTTCAACGACCGTCCTCTACCAGATGATTGATACTTTAAATGAAATTCAAGACGAGATGCGGTTTACTACCCATCCAGACGTGTATCTGGAAGTAATGACGATTCGGCTTTGTCAGGTAAAGGACGCTTCAGTAGAAACAAACAACGGTGCTACAAATACACAAGTACAGCAGCTGGAAAAACAAATTCAGGCGCTGCAGAAGCAGATCAGTGATTTAAAGGTTAGTGGTGTGCAACCAGCGACTAATTCATCAGCAAAAAAGAAGCGTCCGGTAACGACTGCGCCTGCGCATCAGCATGTCCGCATTAATTTGGAAAAAATTTATAAGGTGTTGGATAATGCTACGAAACAGGACCTAGTTGATTTGAAAAATATGTGGACGGATATTCTGAACCTTATGGATCCGGCCCATAAGTCGTTGATTACATTATCTTCGCCGGTTGCGGCAAGTCCGGACGGTGTTGTGGTAGCGTTTGATAATGATTTTTTGCTCCAGCGGGCGGCATTTGGCAGCTTAGCCGAGAATGTGAAACAGGCCATTCAGCAAGTTGCCGGCGATGAACGGCAAGTATCATTTGTGCCGACAGCTAAATGGCCGCAGATTCGTCATGACTTCCTGGTTAAACGTGGCTATTATAAGAAGAGCACCAGTGCAAAGTCGCAAAGTGAGGCACCGGCATCGGCAGATCCTGTTAAAGCTCAGATTTCTAATACCGCTAAAAAGTTTTTTGGTGATAGTCAAGTAGAAATCAAAGATGATTAAAGAATGATTGATAATTGAAAGGATGAATAAACAATGCGTGGAATGAACGGAATGAACATGCAACAGATGATGAAGCAGGCACAAAAGATGCAGAAGCAAATGATGGCTGAACAGCAAGATTTGGCAAAGCAGGAATTTGTCGGCAAGGCACCAGACGACATGGTTACCGTAAAGATGAATGGTGAAAAGAAGCTATTGGACTTGCAGATTAAAAAGGACGCCGTTGATCCTGATGATATTGATATGTTGACGGACTTAATCCTGACTGCAGTTAATGACGGGATGAAGCAGGTTGACGATGCTACGAAGCAAAAGATGGGCAAGTACACCAAGGGCTTAGGAATGTAAATAACGGGTGATACAATGCAGTATCCAGAACCGATTGCAAAATTAATTGCCAGCTACATGAAGCTACCGGGCATTGGTGAAAAAACCGCCACCCGCTTAGCTTTCTATACGCTGGGAATGGATGAAGATGACGTGAAAGACTTTGCCAGTGCACTGACTGCTGTAAAGGCAGACCTGCATTACTGCAGCATTTGTGGCAACATTACGGAAGATGATCCGTGCCCGATTTGTAAAGACAAGACCCGCGATCAAAGTAAGATTATTGTGGTCGAACATTCTCGTGATGTGATGGCGATGGAGCGGATGAATGAATATCACGGTCTCTATCATGTTCTGCATGGTACCATTTCGCCGAGTGCTGGTACGGGACCGATGGATATTAACGTACCTAGCCTATTGGAACGGTTGAAGAAGCATGATGAGGTAAAGGAAGTTATTGTTGCCACCAATGCTTCGGTTGACGGTGAAATGACTGCGCAATACCTGGCTAAACTGATAAAACCCGCTGGCATTAAAGTAACGCGGCTAGCACATGGTTTATCAGCTGGTGCCGATATTGACTACACTGACGAAGTAACGCTGTTTAAAGCTGTTGAAGGACGAACGGAGATGTAGTAGATGTTTTTCAAACGAGATCAGCATCGGATGGAAAAGATTGGCAACCGGAACTTATTGCAGTTGATTTATGCGACTAAGCATAGTTGGGATCATGCTAAAGAAACCGAAAAAGCAGTCTATGAAAGCAATGTCAACACCGAGCTTGCCGACCGTACCAAGCTGCAGGAAAAGAAATATCTTTACCTGTATAAGAAGGCACGTGCACGTAAACTGCATGGCTATTTGAACGACCTTGTTATTCAACAGTAAGGATGATCAGTATGGCAGGAACATTTATTTCATTTGAAGGACCAGATGGTGCCGGTAAGACCAGCGTTATCAAGGCAGTCAATGAGGCATTAGGCAACCAATTAGGAGCTGAACAAGTGTTGTTAACGCGCGAACCTGGCGGCGACCGCATTGCCGAACAGATTCGGGATGTGTTGTTTGATGATCAGAATACCAATATGGATTCTCGAACAGAGGCATTGCTGTTTGCAGCGGCACGGCGGCAGCATGTTGTTCAAGACATTAAGCCCGCTTTACATGAAGGAAAAGTCGTATTAAGCGACCGGTATGTTGACAGTTCAGTTGCTTATCAAGGCGGTGGCCGGCATTTAGGCATTGATGACATTTGGGAACTCAATGAGTTTGCTATTCATGACCTATTGCCCGCATTAACTATCTACTTAGACGTTCCTTCAGAACTTGGTTTACAACGGATTAATGAACACCGTGCAGATCAGGTAAACCGTCTAGACCGGGAAAAACTTGCTTTTCATCGGCGCGTGCGGCAGGCGTTTCTAACGCTGGCTAAACGTCATCCCCACCGGATCGTCGTGATTGACGCCAGTGCTGAACTAACGACGGTGATCCAAGAGGTTGAATCTCTGATCCATTCACGTTTTCCGACATTGTTACCGAAATAATGGGAGGTTATGAACATGAAAATGATTATCGCAATTGTGCAGAATAAGGATAGCAATCGTTTACGTATTGCCCTTGCGAAAGCACATTTTGGCGCCACCCAATTGTCCACAACTGGTAGTTTTCTCCAATCTAAGAACTCAACATTTATGATCGTTGTAAAAGACGAGCAGGTTGATGATGTGCTGGACGTAATCAAGAAGCACGCTAAGACGCGTGAGCAGTTTATGACGCCGTCTGCATATATTGATAATGCTGCTAATTCGATGCCAGTCAATGTTCAAGTCGGCGGCGCTACTGTCTTTGTTTTGCCAGTAGATAAGATGTTGCACTTCTAATTTAGAAAGGGTGGATGAGCTTGCCGGAATTGAAAGCAGAAAAATTACAACCAACCATTCTGCACCGTTTCCAGCAGGTGATTGCTCATCACGAGCTCGCTCATGCTTACCTGCTGGTTGGTCCTGATGGTGCTGGCAAGCAGGAGTTAACACAGTGGCTGACGTTGATGCTTTTTTGCCCGCATGTTAAGGATGGTCAACCAGACCTCACTTGTGCTGAATGTCAGCGGGTGCTGAGCGGCAACCATCCTGATGTGGTGGTGGCAAAAGCGGATGGTCGCCAGATTAAGGTCGACCAGGTAAGGCATTTGAAGGCTGAATTTACTAAGTCAGGCATGGAAGGGCAGCAAAAAGTCTTTATTATCGAAGATGCGGACAAGCTGACTACTGGGGCGGCTAATAGTTTGCTGAAATTTATTGAAGAGCCTGGTCCGGGCATCTATATCTTTATGCTATCCAACAATAAAAATGCGGTACTGCCAACCATTCAATCACGGACACAGGTTGTGGAAATGCAGCCGCTGAGTGTTGACTCTCTAAAAGAGCAACTGACAACGGCTGGTGTTCCGACTGGGTTGCAGTCAATCGTAATGGGCCTGACAGATTCGGTGACAGAGGCACAAGCATGGATGCAGGATGATTGGCTTAAACAGGTTGTCAAAAACATTGTTCGTTGGTTTAAGCTGGTTGCAAGCGGGAATTTCGAAAGCTTTATTGAAATTCAAAGCGCGTTTGTGCCATTAATGTCGGGTCACGATGAAGAAGCCACTTGCCTCGACTTGATGTCATTGATTTGGCGTGATGCGCTGGTTATCGCTGCGCAAGCACAGGGCTGCTTGTATTATCAACATTTTCAAGCGACCATTCAGGCGGCGGTTAATCAATTAACGGTGGATCAGGTGTTGCATGCTAGCAAGATTGCGTTGACCAGTCGTAAATTATTGGATCAAAATATCAGTTTTCAAAATGTCGCTGAACAATCAACGCTGCGTATGCTAAAAAGCACCGCACATTTGTGATGAAAGGAGCTCGCCATGGTTCAGAAAAGTGATCAACAGAGTATTTATGATCAATTTGACACCGTGACTAGACAGACACAGGACCTCCTGCAGAGTGTTAATGCGCTATCGGAGCAGCTGACGCAACTATTAGCGGAAAACGTTAAATTGACGATTGAAAATGAGCACTTACGGACACAGCTAGCCGGGAAGAAAAATAAAGATGATGAGGGGCTGTCTGACTCACGTAAAGTACTGAAACGCTTGTATCAGGAGGGCTTTCACGTTTGCAATGACATGTATGGTAAACGACTAGGCAAGAATGAATCCTGTACTTTCTGTCTCGACACTATCTATGGCCGCCATGAACCGCAAGGAAAGGGGCATTCGCATGCAAACAGTTTCTAGTTTCCAATCTGCTGGCGGTAAGCTTTATCTCGTACCGACCCCAATTGGCAATTTAGACGATATGACGATGCGAGCGATCAAGGTGTTAAAAGAAGTTGACTTGATTGCAGCGGAGGATACGCGCCATACCCAAATGCTGTTGAATCATTTCGGAATTGAAACCAAGTCGATTTCCTTGCATGAACACAATAAAGCACAGCGGGTGCCACAGCTGGTTGCCAAACTAAAAGAGGGGACGATTATGGCCCAATGCAGCGATGCAGGGATGCCATCAATTTCGGACCCCGGTAAGGAACTCGTTGCGGCAGCAGTCCAGGAGAAGATTCCGGTAATTCCACTGCCGGGAGCCAATGCTGGCTTAACGGCGCTGATTGCTTCTGGTCTGACACCACAGCCGTTCTATTTTTATGGTTTTTTAGACCGTAAGCACCAACAGCAATTGACGGAACTTAATCAACTGAAGAATCATGAAGAAACGATGATTTTCTATGAGGCTCCGCACCGTTTAAAGAAAACCTTGCAGAGTATGGTGGAGGTATTCGGAACTGATCATCAAGCGGTGTTGGCACGAGAATTAACGAAGCGTTACGAAGAGTTTTCCCGTGGCAGTTTGGGAGAACTCCTAGACCATATCAGTCAACAAACACCGCGGGGTGAATTTGTGGTCCTAGTCGCCGGCAATGACCATCCAGCAGACCAGCAGGACGAAACGACCGGTACGCCACGTGAGCAAATCGAAAAAGAAATTGTCAACGGTTTGTCGACGAATGAAGCAATCAAGGTGGTTGCTAAGCGTCTCGGAATTAAACGTCAAGTTTTGTATCAGCAGTATCATCAGTTTTAGGGAGTAATCATGGAAAAGATCAAAGAATATCGGATGCCATATCAGCTGGCTTATTTTGACTGTGACTATACAGGTCACTTGAGCATAGAAATGATGCTTATGCTGATGATCCTGGCTTCGGAAAAGCAAAATGAATCACTGGGCTTTGGTCTGGACGAAACTCAAAAACTTGGTGGCGGCTGGGTTATCCTGGATTACGAAGGCCACCTAAATGGTGAGCTGCCGAAGGATCGTGAGCAAATCACTGTGGGTACGCGGATTAAGGCATACAATCGCTTCTTCGTGGTTCGTGAGTTCTGGCTGGATAATGCCGCTGGCAAACGGGTCGCTGAGGTGAGTGGATTGTTTACCTTCATGGACTTGCAGAAACGAAAGATGGCTCCTATTCCGGCAGAGATCATGGCTCCTTACCAACAGGCAGCTACCATCCGTTTACCGAGACCGCAATCGCCGGATAAAGTTACACCGGATGAAAAATGGTCGAGTAAGCAATACCGTGCGCGTTATGCAGACATTGATAGCAATGGTCACGTGAATAACGCCCGTTACGTGGAATGGTTGTTAGATACATTACCGGCAGGTTTTTTGAAAGATCATCGCCTAACTGCTTTCAGATTGAATTATCGGCGTGAAGTACGGCCGCGTTCATTGGTAACTAGTTTGTTAGGACCCCTTATGAGCAATGGGGATCAGCTGACTAGTCAGCACGTAATCCAGATTGATGGTAAAACACATGCCTGCGCAAGCTTTGAATGGCAAAAAATTCAATAAAGGCTGTTAATTAGGCACAAAAAGTTTAAAACAGGGAGTGTGACAGAAGTCGTTTACGACTTCGTCTTCACACTCCCTGTTTTATTTTTGCCGAATTGTCAGTGCTTATTTTGCTGATTTTAGATTAGTAGGGGACGTAAAAAGGATAAGAACAAGCTACCAACCGGATCCAATCACTTTACGTTATTTACTGTTTTTTCAGTAGTTCAATGCGCACGCACAACGTGGTATTCTAAAACTAACGAAAAAGCAGGAAGTGGAAAGAATGGAAAAGGGATTAGTTGGATACATGTACCTGCAGCCAGACCGCTTAACACTGCGGATTATCGACACGGATAAGGACCAGCTCATCACAGAGGCCGATTCTGGTTCACTGCAAGTAGGCAAGCAACGGATTGGCAATTATCCAGAAAATATTGATACGATTGAAAGCAACCTTTTAGGCTTCAAGCGTATCATGAAGGATTATGATGTCCATAATTATCGCCTGTATGGGTCTTTGATCGATATGAATGCCATGACAGGTAAGTACATTGCTAGTCAGATCAAAGTACGCACCGGGCTAGACATTAAGTGGATCAATAAAAACCAGCGTTTGGCCGGTATTCTGAGCGCAATCAATAATGGTGTACAAAAATCGCTCAAAAAGTCGCTAACGGGTTATGTTCTTTGTCTCGGCTTGAGCATTAGTGATTTGGCATACTTTAAAGATGGCAATTATGTTACTTCTTGGGAAATTGATTTAGGTAAAGCACGCTTAAGTCAGTTAGCAGACAACTTACGCCAGACCACGGTTACTCCTAGTGAAATCATTACCGACTACATTAGTTCTAAGCTTGAATACCTGGTCCCAGAATTGGGTCATGGCAAGGCATCGACGTTATATGTTCAGGGATTAGCCCGGGTAAATGATGATCAGCATACACGGAATCAAGTGGTGGCATATGATCAGAACGATTTTATGAATCGCTACCACCATTTACTGGATTCATCATTACAGGAGCAGGAAGCTGAATATGATGTTGACGAACAAAGCGTCCAATGGGTTCTTCCTGGCTATTTGATTCTGCGGCAAACCATGCGGCTATTAAATACTAACCAGCTTTACCTGACTGATATTAACGAAATTAACGGCCTCGAACAGATTGTGAATGAAAATGACCAGATTATCTCCATGATCAAAACAGAAGCAGATAACCTAGCCGTTCGTTACGGTGCTGATTCTGACCACAAACAGTTCGTTACTAAAGTAGCCCTCCAACTATATGACGCGTTGAAGCCGATTCACCGTTTAGATGACCATTATCGTCTGTTACTAGAGGTAGCTTGCAAAGTTGACGATATTGGTAACTTTATTAATCCACAGGGACACTATCGGCATTCCGCCTATATTTTGGAAGCCCGCCCGTTGATTGGCTTGTCCGATCGGGAAAATGAAGTAGTGGCTGAAGTATCACGTTATCATAGTGCTGAAACGCCCGAAGTTGACCAGCCACACTACATGCAATTGGATAGTGCGATTCAACTGCAGGTAGTACAGTTAGCAGCAATCTTGCGGGTAGCGGATTCGCTTGATGATTCGCGCTTGCAAAAGATTATCCATGTGCGCTTAAAACTAGTGGGCAATAATTTGCAGATTCGGGTTATTACTACTGACGACCTGGTTCTGGAAGGCTGGGCATTTCAGAAGAAGAATCGTCTGTTTACCGAAGTTTACGGTCTGCATCCGCAATTGATTGTTGAGGGAGAGAAATAATGGAGTATCAAGACTTCTATCAATCACAAAACTACGTGAACCGGGAATTGTCCTGGATCGATTTCAATGGACGAGTTCTGGAAGAAGCAATGGATCCAAGCAATCCACTGCTAGAACGTGCTAATTTCTTGGGAATTACCCAAAGCAATGTGGATGAATTCTTCATGGTGCGGGTTGCATCCCTCCACAAGTTGAGTGCCGCTCATGTGACCACCACGGATGCTTCGGGTATGACGCCGCAAGAACAGTTGGATGCGGTTAATGAAAAAGAACACCGGATGGTTGAAAAACGGTACCGGGTATATAACGAACACTTATTACCGGATTTGAATCAAGAAGATATTAAGATTTTGCCGGTAAGCAGCCTGGATGATCATGACCATGAATTCGCCCAGCGCTTCTTTGATGATCAGCTGATGCCCGTCTTAACCCCGTTAGCTGATGATGTTTCTCGACCATTTCCATTCATTAATAATGGTTCCTTAAACGTGGCGGTTAAACTGACGCGTGATGCCAACAGCAAGCAGACTACCAGCCAGGAAATCCTGGAAGGGGACCAAGAAGTCAAGGGCACCATTCAGGAACCACATGAAGTCAAAAACGAAAAGGGCGACACCGAATTTGCGACAATCCGGGTTCCTAGCAACTACCAACGTCTAGTTAAATTGCCTGGAAAGAATCACTTCCTGCTCATCGATGATATTATTAAGAACTTCATGGGCGCACTATTCCCCGGATATAAAATTTTGGCAAGTGGTACGTTCCGGGTCATGCGGGATATGGACTTGGATGTGGCTGAAGAAGACACTTCAGACCTATTGCGGGCAGTTCAGCACCAGTTACGAGCACGTGAACACGGACAAGTTATGCGCCTGGAAATCAAACGTGAATTTGATTCCTGGTTGGAAAAACATTTGACGGAAAACATGAACGTTTCTGAAAAGGCTGTGTACCGAGTAGATGGCCCGGTCGACCTGACCTTTTTGAAGAAGCTTTCATCCAAGGTTAGCGGCCATAATGAACTGCGTTATCAGCCATTTACGCCGTATCAGGATCCAGTTTTGGACATGGACCATGATATTTTTGCCGCCATTCGTCAAAAGGATCACTTGCTCCAGCACCCATACGAAAGCTTCCAGTCAGTCGTTAATTTTATTCATCAAGCGGCTATCGATGATTCAACTTTGGCTATTAAGATGACTTTATACCGGGTATCCGGCAATTCACCGATCATTAA
The DNA here is from genome assembly GCA_019114515.1 of Candidatus Limosilactobacillus merdigallinarum. Lineage (GTDB taxonomy): Bacteria > Bacillota > Bacilli > Lactobacillales > Lactobacillaceae > Limosilactobacillus > Limosilactobacillus merdigallinarum. Next base: position 42,535 of record DXFH01000013.1, on the reverse strand, counting down.
GTACTTAGGCATGGCTGCCCAGCGAGGCAAGCAAGTGACGGTACTGGTCGAAGTTAAAGCTCGTTTCGACGAAAAGAACAATGTCCGTTGGGCGCGCCGGCTGGAACGGATGGGTTGCCACGTTATTTACGGGCTAGCAGGATTGAAGACGCACTGTAAGCTAGCTTTGGTAATTCGCCGGGATAAAGATGGGATTCGTCGTTACATGCACTTAGGTACTGGTAACTACAATGATGTTACGGCTAACTTCTACACTGATATGGGGCTCTTGACCTGTGATTACGAGCTGGGTCAAGACATGACCAACTTGTTCAACATGCTGTCTGGTTTTGCCCGTCCAAGCTACTTCCATAAACTGCATGTTTCACCGGATGGCATTCGCAAATTCATTAACCAAAAGATTGACCAGCAAATCGCCATTGCTGAAGATGGTAATCCAGCAATGATTTGTATGAAGATGAACTCACTATCTGACAAGCAGATTATTGCCCACTTGTATGAAGCGGCCAATGCTGGCGTGAAGATCAGATTAATTGTGCGGGGCATTACCTGCTTGCGTAATGACTTGCCAGAGTTGCATGACAACATTGAAGTACATTCCATTGTTGGTCGTTTTCTGGAACATTCGCGAATCTATTACTTTATTGGCAACGGTCATGAAGAAATTTACTTGGCGAGCGCTGATATGATGACGCGGAACCTTAACCGACGGGTGGAAGAGTTATACCCAGTAGAAGAAGCGGATGCTAAAGCTAAGGCTATCCAAATTTTCCAGGATATGTGGAAGGACAATGTGAAAGCACGTCGGCTGGCCGGTGACGATTATGTACGCATTCAACGTGACGGTGAACAAGCATTCAATTGTCAGCAACACTTCATGGAAGAAGCTATTGCTCAAGAGCAGACGCTAAAGCATAAAGAAAAGGCGCGCAAGACGAACTCGAGCGGTGTCTTTGAAACTCTGACCAGGCACATCCCACTGTTACATCTGAAGCGCAATGAGGAGGATGATCATGAATAACTTAGCTGTCATCGACTTAGGGTCAAACTCTTGTCGCTTACGCATTACCCAGATTTTTGCTAACGGGCAGACTAAGCTGCTGCGCTACGAAAAGGAATACGTGCGCTTGTCAGAAAATATGGGACCTGAGCATATGTTACAGGAAGACTCCATGCAACGGACAATCGACACTTTGAAGCGCTACAAAGAAGTGTGCGAAAGCTTGGATGTAACCTTAATTGCAGTGGCGACCGCTGCGGTCCGACAGGCAACAAACCAGCAACTGTTCTTAGAGCGGGTAAAAAAAGAGACAGGGTTGAAGTTCCATGTGATTTCCGGTGATCGGGAAGCTTATCTTGATTACGTAGGGGTGTCAAACACATTACCACTGGAGAATGGCCTGATTATGGATACTGGTGGTGCCAGCATGGAATTAATTTTGGTTGATGAAGGCCAAGCAGAAGAATTAATCAGTCTGCCAATTGGTTCGGTGTTGCTTTCACAGAATTATCACCTAAATGACCAAGTAGATCCGGCCGATTTGTATGATGCCATCATTAAAGTGGATCAAGTATTGGCAGGGCAACGCTGGCTGAACCGCGCTCGCCATACCCGGGTAGTGGCATTGGGTGGTAGCAACCGGGCGCTTGCCAAAATGTACCGGTGGAAATTAAATTCCAATCCGAATAATGTTCGCTCGGTTCATGGACTGACTATTCAAACGAATGATGCTTATGAATTGATGCACGAACTATTGAGTACCGATCGCGCTGGCCGGTCCAATATTCGAGGCATCAACAGTTCGCGTGCCGATGTGATTGTTGGCGGTCTCTTGCCATTGATGGCGATCTTGCGACAGCTCAATATGCAGGAGGTAACCTTCAGCAACAATGGTTTACGGGAAGGTTTATTGTTCGAATACCTGAACCACCACGTTGATTTGGAAGACCTACAGGAAGTCTAACTGGTGGGCAAGCATATTAATGTCACATAATTAATGCGGTTAAATGGTGGCAACATATGTGTTTGCAATTTTCAATGATATAATTACTTTGATTAACGATAATTTGGAGGAATCAGTCGTATGTCTATTCTTGTTTGTGGGGGCGCCGGTTATATCGGTTCTCATATGGTCAAAGATCTAATTGAGCATGGCCAGGATGTAGTTGTGGCAGATAATCTATCTACGGGTCACAAGAAGGCCATTAACCCGAAAGCAAAGTTCTATCAGGGTGATATTCGTGATCGGTCATTCTTAGACCGGATTTTCATTAATGAAAACATTGAAGCCGTTGTTCATTTTGCGGCTTTCTCAATTGTGCCAGAATCGATGGAAAAGCCGTTGAAGTACTTCGATAACAATACGGGTGGCATGATTACGCTTCTAGAAGCAATGCATGACTTTAACGTTAAGTACATTGTCTTCAGTTCCACCGCAGCCACTTATGGTGTGCCAGAACACATGCCAATTAAGGAAACCGATCCGCAAAAGCCGATTAATCCTTATGGCTTATCCAAGTTGATGATGGAACACATGATGGCATGGGCAGATAAGGCTTATGGCATTAAGTTCGTTGCATTGCGTTACTTTAACGTTGCTGGTGCGGCTCCTGATGGTACGATTGGTGAAGATCACGGACCAGAAACCCACTTGGTACCAATTATTCTGCAAGTGGCCCAGGGTAAGCGCAAGAAACTGAGTATTTTTGGTGATGATTACAACACGCCAGATGGTACCAACGTGCGTGACTATATTCATGTGATGGACTTAGCGGATGCACACATTTTAGCCTTGAAGTACTTGCAAGAACACAACCAATCTAATCAATTTAACTTGGGTTCCTCCACTGGTTTCTCTAACAAACAAATGCTGGAAGCAGCCCGTGAAGTGACGGGTAAGCCAATCCCAGCAAAGATTGCGCCACGGCGCCCAGGCGACCCTGATGCTTTAGTTGCCGCCAGTTACAAAGCACGGGAAGTCTTGGGTTGGAAGCCAAAGTATGACAATGTTCACGATATCATTGCGACGGCTTGGAAGTGGCACTCCACCCACCCAAATGGCTATGACGATCGTAACTAATCGAAATTGAATAAAGGGAGCGCAGCGATTCGCTACGTTCCCTTTTATGCTTATGGTAAGATACTAGTTGTGATTGAAAGGACGGAAAAAGAATGAAAGTATTGGCAATTGACACATCAAACCAACCTATGAGTATTGCATTGGTTGAAGATAATACATTGAAGGCCACCACCACTTTAAATACCGTACTGAATCATAGTATCTATGTCTTGCCAACGATTGACGAGTTGTTTAAACGCGTTGACTGGCAACCAGCAGATATAGATCGGGTTGTGGTAGCAAAAGGCCCTGGCTCTTATACTGGCATCCGCATTGCAGTGACGACTGCTAAGACACTGGCCATGACCTTGAATAAGGAGTTAGTTGGCGTATCGAGTCTGCAGGTGTTGGCCAGCAATCTGCCACCGGCGAATGATCAGTTAATCGTTCCCTTTATGGACGCTCGGCGGGGCAATGTTTTTGCTGGCATGTATCAATATGATAACAATCAGCAATTACAAACGGTTGTTGCTGACCAACACATGGCTTTTACGCAACTGCTGCAGCTGATTGAAAAGCAAGGACGGCCCGCTTTGCTAGTGGGCAAGATGAGCAAACGGGTTAATCGTGAAAATTTGGCATTACCAGACCAGGTTAAAATCCTGCCAGCCAGCTATGCTTTTCCAAGCACTTATCGCTTAGCATTAATTGGTGAGCAGCTGTCACCAGTAAAAGATATTGATCACTTTGTTCCTGACTACCTGCGTTTAACTCAAGCAGAACGTGATTGGCAAAAAGAACATCCGGAGGCTCAGCCGCAAAACTATGTTGAGGAAGTTTAAACAACAGCTAGCAGGCCTTTTCATGCCGTATGTTGGCACAGAAACCATGCGATTTGCTCCACGAACGGTTTTAATTGGCCATTCAATGATTATCATTCGACAGGCAACTGCTGGTTTGATCCCGTCAATGGTGGCAATCGAAAAAGCAATTTATGGGTTTGTTCCATGGGATAATAACGCTTTTGAAGTGGAATTACGCCATAAGCGGCGCCTATACTTAGTTGCACAAGACAAGGAAAATGGCCAGGTGCTGGGTTTTGCAGGCTTGTCGATCAATGATTACGAAGCAGATAGTCATGTCACTAACATTGGAGTATTACCAAGTTTTCAGCGCCAGGGATTAGGCAGTAAGCTTTTTGACATTCTCATGATGGTGAGCCGCAAATGCGGGATGAAGACAATGTCGTTGGAAGTCCGGCGTTCGAATATAGAAGCCCAGAGTTTATATGAAAGATTAGGATTTATGAAAACACGATTGCGTCGCCATTATTATGTTGATAACGGTGAAGATGCATACGAAATGAGCTTAGTATTAAGGGGAGAACAGGAAAATCATGACGGAAGACAAATTAATTCTGGCATTTGAATCGAGTTGTGACGAGACCAGTGTGGCAGTAATTAAAAACGGCACAGAGATTTTGTCCAATATTGTGGCAACACAAATTGCCAGTCATCAACGTTTTGGTGGTGTGGTTCCCGAAGTCGCCAGCCGTCACCATATTGAATGGGTCACACGTTGTATTCATGAAGCGTTGGATGAAGCTAACGTTAGCTATGATGATTTAACCGCAGTAGCTGTTACTTACGGTCCTGGCTTGGTTGGTTCTTTATTAATCGGGGTCACCGCAGCCAAAACAGTTGCGTGGGCACATCACCTGCCATTGATTCCGGTTAACCACATGGCTGGTCATATATATGCGGCCCGCTTTGTCGACAAATTCGTTTTCCCTCAGATGGCTTTACTGGTTTCTGGCGGTCATACAGAATTGGTGTACATGCCTAAGGAACATGAATATCAGATTATTGGTGAAACTCGTGATGATGCGGCTGGCGAAGCCTATGATAAAATTGGCCGGGTCATGGGGGTTAATTATCCAGCCGGCAAGACGGTTGATGAGTGGGCACATCAAGGCAAGGATACCTTCCATTTTCCACGGGCAATGGAGAATGAAGATAATCTCGACTTTAGTTTTAGCGGTTTGAAGAGTGCCTTTATCAATACTTGTCATAATGCTGATCAACGTGGAGAAAAACTAAACAAGCACGATTTGGCGGCTAGTTTTCAGCAAAGCGTGGTTGACGTTTTAGCCGAAAAGACAATGACAGCATTAGATCAATATCCGGTTAAACAGTTGATCTTGGCCGGCGGGGTAGCGGCTAATCATGGTTTACGTGAACGGCTTGACCATGACATGGCCCGTTACTATCCACAGGTCAAGATGCTGCAGGCGCCGCTGAAGTACTGTGGTGATAACGCCGCAATGATTGGCGCGTCTGGCTATGTTAACTACTTGCATGGTGATCGAGCGGACTTAGACCTCAATGCAATTCCTGGCCTTTCCTTTGCACGCTTAACGCCGGTAGAAGAATAAAAAAATCCAGCATCTTTATCATGAAGGTGCTGGATTTTTTTATTGTTGATCGAATTCCTCAAGCTTCTCTGCTGCCTCAGTCCACTGTTCTTCTAAATCATCTAGGTGCTGTTGACTATCATCCAACTTTTTTTGCAGGTCACCTAATTTAGCAATATCGGTAGCAACCTCAGGAGTACTCATTTGCTTTTCGATGTCATCGTGTTTCTGTTGCCATTCGTCCATCTGCTTTTCTAGGCCATCTACTGCCCGTTGCAGCTTTCGACGGTCACGCTGCTTTTGCTTGCTGGCACGATAGTCCTGCCGACCAATGGAAGCGGACTTGCTGACCGTGTCTGCTGTCTGAGCAGATGCGGCTTCTGCCTTCGCTTGTTGCTGTTCGATTGCTGCTACGTAATCGTCATAATTGCCGGGATAGCGGGTAATACCGTTAGCGGTCATTGCCAAGATATCGGTGGCAACTTTATTAAGGAAGTAACGGTCGTGAGAAATGAAAAGAACGGTACCAGGGAAATCATTGATGGCCGTTTCCAAAACTTCTCGACTATCGATGTCTAGGTGGTTGGTCGGTTCATCGAGAATCAGAAAATTAATGGGTTTGAATGATAGCTTGGTGAGCTCCAAACGGGCCTTTTGACCACCGCTTAGTTCGCTAACCTGCTTATAAACGTCGTCACCAACAAAAAGGAAACTGCCAAGCAATGAACGAATTTGACTTTCGTTGATTTCTGGGTGGTCATCCCATACTTCATTTAAAACTTTCTTTTCGGGATGAAGCTGCTGTTGCTCTTGGTCATAGTAGCCAATATCCAAATTAGCACCCAAACGAATGGAACCACTGATAGCCGGCAACTGGTTAAGGATTGTTTTTAGCAAAGTTGATTTGCCAATTCCGTTAGGTCCAATAATGCCAAAACGCTGGCCCTTACGTTCAGCAAAAGACAATGGTCCTGCCAAAACATGCTCGTGGTAACCAATCTTTAGCTGATCCACATCCAGCACTTCATTGCCGCTAGCATGGTCTTGGTGGAACTGAAAGTGAATCGATTGGTCATCATTGACTGGCTTGTCTAAGCGGTCCATTTTCTCAAGCTGGCGCCGGCGTGCCTGGGCTTGTTTGGTAGTGGATGCCCGCACAAGATTCCGATTAACATAATCTTCCAGCTTAGCAATCTTTTTTTGTTGTTGTTCATAATGCTTCATCGCTGTTTGCAAGCGGTGGGTCTTTTCGGTAACAAACTGTGAATAATTGCCTGTATAGTGGGTTAATGTACCATTTGCCAGGTCGTAAACCTCATTAACGACACGATCTAAGAAGTAACGGTCGTGAGTGACGATTAAGAGTGCACCATCATATCCACGCAGGTAGTCTTCCAGCCAGCTGAGCACATTCATGTCCAGGTGGTTAGTCGGTTCGTCTAACATTAATAATTGCGGCTGCTGTAAAAGAATCTTCGCAAGGGCCAACTTGGTTTTTTGCCCTCCAGACAAAGAATTGACTGATAATTGCCACATAGATTCATCAAAGCCAAATCCCTGCAAGACGCCACGCATGCGCGAAGCATAAGAATAACCGCCTTCCTTTTTATATAAGGTTTGCAGTTGATCGTAATTCTTTAATAGACGGTCATATGAATCGTCGTGGGGACCAGTTGCCATTTGAACTTCCATTTCACGCAGTTGTTTTTCCTGGGCATGGAGTTTGGCAAAGACCGTATCTAGTTCAGCCCAGATAGAATTTTCGCTATCTAGTCCCTGATCTTGGGCTAGATAGCCAATCGTGAGCCCTTGAACTTTGGTAATTGTGCCTTCATCAGGCTCGGTGATTCCGGCGATCATCTTTAATAGGGTGGTCTTGCCGGCACCGTTTCGGCCAACAAGCGCAACCCTTGCATGATCATTCATTTGCAAATTAATATTGTGAAATAATACGTCAGCGCCAAAGCGGCGGAGGACATTATTTGTCTGCAATAACAACATTTTTCTTCATCAAAATCCTTTATTTTGTAGTACCCAACTGATTTTAGCATATTTTACGTAAAACAGGTGGTTCACAAAGTTAGTGAAAGTGCTAAAATGATTAGTGGATTATTTCACAAACTAATGGACGAATGGAGGAAATGGTTGTGGCCAATCGAAAAATTCCGCGAGCAACGGCTAGGCGGCTACCGGTTTATTACCGTTATTTAAACGTTTTGCTCAACGCAAATAAAAAGCGTGTATCATCTACTGAATTATCAAAAGCAGTGCAGGTTGACTCTGCAACCATTCGACGTGATTTTTCGTATTTTGGTGAACTAGGTAAGCGTGGCTATGGCTATGACGTTGAAAACCTGCTTAAATTCTTCCGGGGCATTTTAAACCAGGATAAGTTAACCAGTGTGGCGTTAGTAGGTGTTGGTAGTTTAGGCAGTGCTTTGATGAACTATAACTTCCACCAGAATACTAACCTGCGTATTAGTGCAGCCTTTGATCCGAAAAAGGAATTGGCTAATACCATTAAGAGTGGGATCCCGGTTTACCCAGCAGATGAATTAGTGGAACAGATTAAGGACCAGCAGATCGATATTGTCATTTTAACGGTCCCGGCTTCTCAAGCTCAGAAGGTAACTGACCAGCTGATTTCTGCTGGTGTCCATGGTATTCTAAACTTCTCACCGGTTCGTCTGTCTGTGCCGAAGGACGTTCAGGTTCAAAATATTGACATGACGAATGAATTACAGACACTGACTTACTTTATTGAAAGCAACCGGCTGAACACTAAGGATGAACAGAAGTAATTAGGAATAAGCTGTCTGTTAGTGCGCATTGCAGCAATAATCACTAAGCAGAGACAAATTTTATATCACAAACGTGGCTAAAGTCGTTGAGATTTTAACCACGTTTTTTTAATAGTCAAAATTAGTCAAACTTTGTGGTTGCAATTCCGTAAGAGGATGGTATAGTAGAAACTGTAATTAGCACTTGGATCATCTGAGTGCTAACACCTCACTAAGGTGAGTGCTAATTAAAATAAAAAGCAATGATGGAGGGATTAACGTGTTAAAACCATTAGGAGATCGCGTGGTTCTGAAGGCGCAAGAAAATGAAGAACAAACCGTTGGTGGCATTGTTTTAGCATCTAATGCTAAGGATAAGCCAACTACTGGCGAAGTTGTTGCTGTTGGTGAAGGCCGTATGTTAGACAACGGTACAAAGGTTCCTGTTGCCGTTAAGGAAGGCGACAAGGTTCTCTTTGACAAGTACGCTGGCAACGAAGTGGAATATGAAGGCCAAAAGTACTTGGTTGTTCACGAAAAAGATTTAGTTGCCGTTATCGACTAAATTAAAATGCCAAGTTAGATGAGGTGAAAAATTTATGGCAAAAGAATTGAAATTCGCTGAAGATGCTCGTTCAGCTATGCTGCGCGGGGTTGATAAGTTAGCTGACACTGTTAAGACTACTATTGGTCCTAAGGGTCGTAACGTTGTTTTGGAACAAAGCTACGGTTCACCTACGATTACTAACGACGGTGTTACGATCGCTAAGTCCATCGATTTGGAAGACCATTTCGAAAACATGGGTGCTAAGTTAGTTAGTGAAGTTGCTTCTAAGACTAACGACATTGCTGGTGACGGTACTACTACTGCTACGGTCCTCACGCAAGCCATTGTTAACGAAGGGATGAAGAACGTTACTGCCGGTGCCAACCCAGTTGGTATCCGTCGCGGAATTGAAAAGGCTACGAAGGCTGCCGTTGAAGGCTTACACAAGATGAGCCATGACGTTAAGACCAAGGATGACATTGCCCAAATTGCTTCAATTTCTGCTGCTAATCCAGAAGTTGGTAAGTTGATCGCTGATGCAATGGAAAAGGTTGGTCACGATGGTGTCATCACGATTGAAGATTCTCGTGGTGTTGATACCAGTGTTAACGTTGTTGAAGGAATGAGCTTCGATCGTGGTTACATGTCACAATACATGGTAACTGACAACGATAAGATGGAAGCGGACCTGGATAACCCTTACATTCTGATCACCGACAAGAAGATCAGCAACATTCAAGACATTCTGCCATTGCTGCAATCCGTTGTTCAGCAGGGTCGTGCATTGCTGATCATCGCTGATGACATCACTGGTGAAGCACTACCAACCCTTGTTTTGAACAAGATTCGTGGTACCTTCAACGTATGTGCTGTTAAGGCTCCTGGCTTTGGTGACCGTCGTAAGGCACAGCTGCAGGATATCGCTGTTCTGACTGGTGGTACGGTCGTTTCTGACGACTTAGGCATGCAATTAAAGGACGTAACGATTGATCAATTAGGTCAAGCTAACAAGGTTACGGTTACTAAAGACGCTACGACCATCGTTGACGGTGCTGGTGCTAAGGATGCTATTGCTGACCGGGTTGACCAGATCAAGCAAGCTATTTCCGCTACTAGTTCCGACTTTGATAAGGAAAAGCTGCAAGAACGCTTAGCTAAGTTGTCCGGCGGTGTTGCCGTTGTTAAGGTTGGTGCTGCTACCGAAACTGAACTGAAGGAAAAGAAGTACCGGATCGAAGATGCTTTGAACGCTACCCGTGCTGCTGTTCAGGAAGGCTTTGTTCCTGGTGGTGGTACTGCTCTGGTTAACGTGATGAACGAACTGGACAACGTTGAAACCAACGGTGACGATGAGGCAACTGGTGTTAAGATCGTTAAGGCTGCCTTGACTGCACCTGTACGTCAAATTGCTGAAAACGCTGGGGTTAACGGCGCAGTTATCGTTAACCAGTTACAAAACGAAAAACCAGGCATTGGTTACAACGCTGCTACTGGCAAGTTTGAAGACATGGTTGATGCCGGAATTGTTGACCCAACCAAGGTTACCCGTTCCGCACTGCAGAATGCTGCTTCTGTATCAGCTCTGCTGTTGACGACTGAAGCTGTTGTGGCTGACAAGCCTGAACCAAAGAATGCTGCTCCTGCTGCCCCAGCCGGTGGTGCCGGCGCAGGCATGGGTGGCATGATGTAATCTCCCATCATTAAATAAAATAATTTCAGCTTACGCTTATAATCTCGAGCGTAAGTTGAGAGTATAATTCACAAAAACGCCAAGCATTTAAAGACTGAATGCTTGGCGTTTTTCTGTATTAATAGGGAGTGTGACAGAAGTCGTTTAACACCCCCGCGAACACAAATAGAGGTCGAACTTTGGACCTCATTTGTGTACTGCGTTGTTCGCTTTTAATCTATGTAGAAGGACTTATGTCACGTCCTCATTTTTGCATTTCCCGGGAAATATTTTGTTTAATCCTCTTCTCATTTTGCCGGCTTATGGTAAAGTAATGCTTAATATTGTTTGTAAGGCAAGGGAGTGAGACAGATTGGAAAAGCCAAAGATTCATCGAATTAGCTTATTCTCTGGAATTATGCTGGCACTTAATTCACTTATCGGTTCGGGCTGGCTTTTTGGGGCTGGTACTGCCGCTAGAGTAGCAGGCCCAGCAGCCATTATTTCCTGGATTTTAGGTGCAGTAATTATTATATCGATTTCACTGACGTATGTTGAGTTAGGGGCGATGTTTCCCGAAAGTGGCGGGATGAGTCGCTATGCGCAGTATAGCCATGGTCAACTGCTTGGTTTTATTGCCGCTTGGGCTAATTGGATTTCATTGATTACGTTAGTCCCGATGGAAGCAGTGGCGTCAGTTCAGTACATGAGCTCTTGGCCGTGGAGCTGGGCTAACTGGACCCATCATTTTATTAAAAACGGCAATGTGACAACAACTGGTATCTTGGTTGTCGTCTTGTTCATGTTGATCTTTACGCTGATCAACTTTTGGTCAGTCAAACTGATGACTCGTTTCACCAACTTAATTTCCGTATTTAAAATTGCTTTGCCGACGTTAACGATCCTGATGCTGTTAATCAGTGGATTTCATCCAGCTAACTTTGGTAGTAGTGTACAGACTTTTATGCCTTATGGTAGTCGGTCAATTTTCGAAGCCGCTTCAGTCTCTGGAATCATTATGTCTTATGATGCCTTTCAGGCCATTATCAATATGGGTGGTGAAATGGTCAATCCGCATAAGAATATTGTGCGCGGCGTCCTTATTTCAATGATCATCACCGCCATCATCTACATTATGCTGCAAGTTGCCTTTATTGGTGCCGTTAATCCTAATACACTGGCGAAGGCGGGTTGGCATGGGATTAACTTTACATCGCCGTTTGCCGATATCGCTATTATTCTAGGCATGAATTGGTTGGCCATTTTGCTATATATGGATGCCTTTGTCTCACCATTTGGGACCGGAGTTGCTTTTGTTGCCACTGCCTCGCGGGCACTGGCTGCTATGACACACACTAAGCACTTGCCACAGTGGCTTGGTCGTTTAGCACGTCGCTACATGATTCCGCGGTTTGCGATGGTGACGGATTTCATCTTGGCAGTGATCTTGGTGAATGTCTTTCGTAACTGGAGCCTGTTGGCCACCGTAATCACTGGATCGACGCTCATTGCGTACTTAACTGGTCCAGTAACAGTGATTGCATTGCGCAGAATGCGTCCAGACTTAAAGCGACCTTTTGCTCTCCGCTATATGTCATGGATGGCACCCTTTGCCTTTGTCTTAGCAAGTCTAGCAATTTACTGGACAAAGTGGCCAACGACCATTCAAGTCATTGTGGTAATTGGTATGGGATTGCCAATTTACCTTTATTATGAATTACGGTATCAGCATGGCAACTGGGGACAACAGTTAAAGAGCAGTGCTTGGCTGATCACTTATCTGATCTTTATTTCGGTGATGTCTTACGTCGGCAGCGATGGCTTTGGTGGGCAAAATTGGATTCGCTATCCATGGGACTTATTGGTTATCACAGTGATCTCTTTGTTCTTCTATTGGTGGGGCGTTTGCAGTCACTTGCCAGAAATGGATCCGGCAGCTCAACAGGTAAACGATCGAGTATAGGTTTAATGAACAATTATCCGTAATTGAGATGGAAGTTAACTTACGTTTGTTGCAAAAGAATTTGATAAATTATAATATTGACTAGTTATCTCAATTAGTTAAAACAAAATCTGACTGACTAAATTATGAAGTTGGGAGGGAAGATAGATGTGGCGGTACCTTAAACGGGTCTTAATTGGAAAACCTTTAAAAACCCTTGATGAAGGTAAAACTCATCTAACAAAATTTAAAGCACTGGCAATGCTTTCGTCAGACGCGATTTCGTCTGTGGCATACGGGCCAGAACAAATTGTTAGCGTGTTGGTAACTCTATCAGCACTGGCAATGTGGTATTCAATTCCAATCGCCGGAATTGTGCTAATTTTGCTGTTAGCCATTACGTTGTCTTACCAACAGATTATTCACGCTTACCCTAGTGGTGGTGGTGCATATATCGTTGCCACGAAGAACTGGGGACAGAATGGTGGTTTAATTGCAGGTGGCTCACTCTTAGTCGACTATATGTTGACCGTGGCCGTATCAACCACCTCTGGTACCGAAGCGATTACTTCTGCGATTCCAGCACTGTATCATTACTCCGTACCTATTTCAGTGATCATTGTTTTGCTGATCATGTTCATGAACTTACGGGGTATGAGTGAAAGTGCCAACTTTTTAACGGTGCCGGTATACTTTTTCGTCATTATGATGACGGTTATGATTGCCTTTGGGGCTTTCAATATTGTTACCGGACGGGTACATTATGCTGCGCCAGCCGACTATGGTACTCCTGTTGAAGGGATGTCCTTTGTTCTGTTTGTACGGGCCTTCTCAGCTGGTTCTTCATCACTGACCGGTGTGGAAGCCGTCAGCAACGCGGTACCGAACTTCAATGAGCCGAAAGAAAAGAATGCTTCCACCACTTTGGCAATTATGAGTGGTATTCTGGCCTTCTTCTTCATTGCGATTATCTTCTTTGGCTTTTACCTTGGTGTTCGGCCAAACCCAGAACGGACGATTTTGTCACAAATTGGTTCTGCTATTTTTGGTGGCCGTGGCCTTGGCTTCTATCTGTTGCAGTTATCAACGGCAATGATTTTGGCAGTTGCAGCTAACACTGGATTCTCAGCCTTCCCAATCCTTGCCTATAACATGGCGAAGGATAAGTTCTTGCCACATGCCTTCATGGATCGTGGTGACCGTCTGGGTTACTCTAACGGAATCATTTCCTTGGCAATTGGTGCGATCATCCTGATTCTGATCTTCCATGGTCAAACTAACATGCTGATTCCACTGTATGCGGTTGGTGTCTTCGTACCATTCACGCTGTCACAGTCGGCCATGATCATTCACTGGTTCCGGGAACGGCAAGGTTGGTGGATTGACAAATCATTCATCAACTTAACTGGTGCATTGATTTCATTAGCCTTAGTATTGTCACTCTTCTGGCAGCACTTCAGCAATGTATGGCCATATTTAATCATCATGCCTTGCCTGCTGTGGATGTTCTACAAGATTCACAGCCACTACATTAAAGTTGGTCAGCAGCTGCGGGTAGCAGAAAAGCAAAAAGTTCAGCTGCATGACTACGATGGGGCAACAGTTATCGTCCTGGTTGGTAACGTAACGCGGGTAACTCGGGGTGCAATCAACTATGCCCGGTCAATTGGGGACTATGTCATTGCCATGCATGTTTCCTTTGATGAAAACCCAGGCAAGGAGCATAAGACGGCAAATGAATTTAAAGCGGAATATCCAGATGTCCGGTTTGTTGATATTCATTCGTCTTACCGGTCAATTGCAACGCCAACGTTGCGGTTCGTGGATGTCATTGCTAAACGAGCAGAGGCACGCAACTATTCCACGACGGTTCTGGTGCCACAGTTTATTCCTAAACATCCATGGCAGTTAGCTCTGCACAACCAGACGAGCTTACGCCTGCGTTCGTTATTAAATTCACGGCAGAACATTGTGGTATCTAGTTATAACTATCACTTGCATGAATAAAGGGTGAAAATGGAACGAAAAATAATCGCATGGTCATTAGTATTTGTTATTGGTTTTTGTTTGGTAGCATCCTTTAGTATCCAGCACGACCATTTCAATTCAGGAATTTGTGGCTTGCTAGGCTGCGGACTATTGGTATCTGGATACATTGGCTTGCACTGGCAGCAGTATCAAGCTAATGATCGGCATACGCGCCGAGCGGTTAAATTATTAATCAGTCTGTGTTTGGTATTGTTAACCCTCAACATCATTAGTTGGATTTTAGGTTAATTACAAAAAACTGTTAGAGGTCATTGATCTCTAACAGTTTTTTTCATTATTTAGGAATTGTAAAGGGTATTTCATGAACCCTTTGACCTGCAAGGCTGACTTGCAAACGATCGTTGAAACGGTTGGTTAAATCATCTTTAACCGTGTCCTGCTGGTCTTGATCAACAAAAATGGTGAGGGCCACCTTGACGCCATATTCTTCATGATCAATTTCTAAATTGTGCTGCTTTAAGTAATAAGTCAAAGCATCATGCTCGGAATAATCAACGGTGATGGTTAAAAGCGATTGTATTACCCGGTTGACAATTCCTGATTCGTGAATGGCTCCGGTAGTCACATTGCTGTATGCACGAATCAGGCCGCCAGCACCGAGTTTAATGCCACCGAAGTACCGGGTAACTACGGCACAAACATCATGCAGGTGTTCCATTTGCAACGCTTGCAAGATAGGAACGCCCGCCGTTCCACTGGGTTCGCCATTGTCACTTTCTCTTTGAATATGATCTTCTTTTCCAATCATGTAGGCGAAGCAGTTGTGATTGGCCTTACGATTATCTGTTTGTATTTGATTGATGAAATCTTGTGCGTCTTGTTCGCTCTTTATGCGGGCAAGCGAGCAGATGAACCGTGATTTCTTGATAATCATTTCATAACTGCAATTCTTTTTGATCGTTAGATTATTTTCCAAGACTAGATTTTTCCTTTCTCGATGAAATAACAAACGCGGTTAATTACGTAGTTAGATAGTGGGAGGGATGAAAGGTGGATAGCAAACTATTACTGGGCCGGCGTGAATTAGTGGCTGCCTGTCATTTGTTAGATAATCTGCCGAATAAGGTTCACATATTGCCAGCGATGGATGTCACAAAAACCAAAGTCCGCTGTTTGCGTTGTCAACAGGAGACTTCACTTACAAAAGCAGCGTTACCTAATGGCGAATTTTATTGCCCACACTGTCTAAACCTTGGCCGCGTTTCTACTTTGACTAAATTTTATCATGCTGAAGAATCAAATCAATTTTGTCCACCGAGTGATGTATTAGCTTGGCATGGTCAGCTCTCGTATTTACAATCACGAGTAGCAGCAGAGGTTCAGCAAAGTATGGCTCGCCATGAGCATCGTCTGTTATGGGCAGTGACTGGTGCTGGCAAAACAGAAATGATTTTTCCCACGGTGGCCCAGGCATTGAAACAAAAAGAGCGAGTGGGCATTGCTTCACCCAGGGTGGACGTGTGCCTTGAATTATATCCGCGCTTTAGTCAAGCCTTTCGTGTGCCAATCGCTTTACTGCATGGTCGATCACATGAGCCATATTCATATCGGCAATTGACTATCTGCACAACGCATCAATTACTGCGTTTCTATCATGCTTTTGATTTGCTGATTGTAGATGAAGTGGATGCCTTCCCATACGCTAGCAACCAGGTGCTCTTGTCGGCTACGCAACAAGCACTAAAAGTCGATGGTGGTTTACTGATGATGACCGCCACTCCCGGCACGACATTGTTTAATGAAGTAAAAAGCGGGCGGCTAAAAATAAGTTACTTACCACTACGCTACCATGGCCATCTGCTACCAGAAATACATTGTCATCTCTGTTGGCAATGGCGAAATCAATTCAAACGTGGTCAGCTACCCAGTACCCTAATCCTGTGGTTGAAGAAGCATTGGCAAGTTCACCAAAGATTTCTGCTCTTTGTTCCGCGGATTAGTGATCTTTCGAAAATCAGGAGCATTCTTAATCGTCTAATCCCCAAGGACGTTGCTTTTGCCACCGTTTTTTCCAGTGATCCGGATCGACTGACAAAGGTACAAGCAATGCGTAATGGTCGTTACCTGTTTTTAGTGACGACAACGATTTTGGAACGTGGAGTCACTTTTCCTGGCATCGATGTAGCAGTTTTAGGTGCCGATGAGCCGGTCTTTTCTTCATCTTCCTTGGTGCAGATCGCGGGTCGGGTAGGTAGGTCTGCACAGAGGCCCACTGGATTGGTTGATTTTTGGCTAAATGAGTATTCAAATTCCGTTAAGCGCGCACAGACGGAGATTAAAGCAATGAATGTAAAAGGAAGGCACCTGAATGATGAATTGTCTACTATGTAACCGGCCGCTTTACTGGCAACCATCTATTAAACAAATCATATCTTTTGGCCCGCTTACCATGCCAGTGATCTGCCAACATTGCCAAGCCAGCTTTGAACGTTATCAGCCGCCTTTTTGTCCTGGTTGTGGAAGAAGCAGTCGCAATGGCTTATGCAAGGAATGCCAGATGTGGCAGGGGCAGTATGGCTGGTTGTTACATAATCACTGCCTTTTTCATTACAATGATACAATGAAGGATTTCATGCATCAATACAAGTTCGTCGGCGATTATCAATTGAAGAAAGTCTTTTGCGACGTTATGCAAGCGTGGATTAAGCAGCAACAATTTGACTACCTGATTCCCATTCCAGTGACGAAAGAAACAATGCTGACGCGAGGCTTTAACCAAACAGTTGGCCTAATTGGTGACTTTGATGCTCATTTTTTACTGACGAAGGCGGCCCATAAAGATATCCCACAATCAGCGAAATCGCGTGAAGAACGCCTAAAGACCGCCCAGCCCTTTATGCTCAAAGAACCGGGACGGTTTAAGCAAGGGCGGATTTTACTGGTGGACGATATTTATACGACTGGTCGCACGCTTTATCACGCGGCAGCGCTGTTTAAATCTGCTGGCGCATTGACGGTTCATTCGTTGACGTTGTCGGGATAGAGCGTTCACAAAGAACAAGCTGGTCATGATTGTTTATTAGGCAGAACTACCTTATAATAGAAGTAGGATATGAGAAGAGTGGTCCTTCTGATATCAGAGCAAGCCCAATCGCTTGTACTGAAAGGAGAAGAGTACAATGCTAAAATTCAATATTCGTGGAGAAAACGTTGACTTAACTGACGCTATTCGTGATTACGTCACTAAGCGGATTAGTAAGCTGGAAAAGTTCTTTGAAGACAATGTTGAGGCAACTGCTCATGTCAACTTGAAGGTTTACCCTAACAAGACCTTTAAAGTCGAGGTAACCATTCCGTTACCTTACCTGACTTTGCGAGCTGAAGAAACATCCAACGATATGTATGCCAGCATTGACTTAGTAACCGACAAATTAGAGCGTCAGATTCGTAAGTACAAGACTCGTGTAAATCGTAAGTCCCGTGAAAAGGGCTACAAGCACATTGAATTCGTGCCAGGCGATGACAATGCTACGGACAGTGATGATTCATTAAAGATTGTCCGGACCAAGCAGATTTCATTGAAGCCAATGGATTCAGAGGAAGCTGTTTTACAAATGGACATGTTGGGACACGACTTTTTCGTATTCCAAGATGCTGAAACTAACGGCACTAGCGTGGTTTACCGTCGTAACGATGGCCGCTATGGTCTGATTGAGATCAACTAATTTAATCGATAACGAAAAGGGAGTGACATGAGTGTCCTCCTGAAACAGGAAGTCTCCAGTATTCGGTTCCTCTGAATCCTGGGGACTTTTTGTGTAGATTAGTAGATTAGTTTAATTAAATGTTGGTTCATGGTAAAATCTTTGATGTGAATCTTAAAATGGAACTAGTGTGTGATCAAAAAATGGTTAACTAGAAAAAATCAAAATAAAGGAAAGGACGCTTTTATGGCGAATATACTTAGAAAGTGGATTGAAAGTGATCGTCGTGAATTGCGGCGCATCAATCGGATTGCCAATCGGGTGGAAAGTTATGCAAAGCCGATGAGTCAACTGACTGATGAAGAATTACAGGCAAAAACTCCTGAATTTAGAGAGCGGATTAAAAACGGTGAAGATTTAGACAAGTTGCTGCCAGAAGCATTTGCGGTGGCTCGTGAAGGTGCTAAGCGTGTATTAGGCCTCTACCCATTTCACGTACAGATTATGGGTGGAATTGTGCTGCACGAAGGTAACATTGCGGAAATGAAGACCGGTGAAGGTAAGACCTTGACCGCCACAATGCCGGTTTATTTAAACGCCCTGACTGGTAAAGGTGTGCACGTTATTACGGTTAATGAATACCTGTCACACCGTGATGCTGAAGAAATGGGTAAACTCTATAAGTGGCTCGGCTGCACCGTTGGAGTGAACAGCAGTGAGGCCAGTCCAGAAGAGAAGCGGGCAGCATACCAATGTGACATCATGTATTCCACTAACAGTGAAATCGGGTTCGACTACCTTCGTGATAACATGGCCGTTTACAAGGAAGACCAAGTACAACGGGGGCTAAATTACTGTATCGTGGATGAAGTGGACTCCATTTTAATTGATGAAGCCCGGACGCCACTGATCATTTCCGGTCCTGGTACGGGGACTTCCAAACTTTACCGGCAAACGGATCGTTTTGTAAAACAACTGGTAAAGGACGAAGATTACAAGATTGACTTGGAATCCAAGACCGTTTCACTGACTAATCAAGGAATCGAAAAGGCTGAAAAGTACTTTAACCTGCGTAACTTGTATGATCCGGACAACACGGCATTAACCCACCACTTGGACCAAGCATTACGGGCTAACTACATTATGATCCGCGATAAGGATTACGTGGTTTCCGACGGTGAAGTACTGATTGTTGACTCCTTTACTGGTCGTGTTATGAAGGGTCGTCGTTTCTCTGATGGCCTACACCAGGCGATTGAAGCTAAGGAAGGCGTTGAAATCCAGGAAGAAAACAAGACGATGGCGAACATCACCTACCAAAACCTCTTCCGGATGTACAGTAAGCTTTCCGGAATGACCGGGACTGCACGGACGGAAATGGAAGAATTCCGTGAAATTTACAACATGGAAGTTATTACCATTCCGACCAACCGGCCCGTTATCCGTAAAGACGAACCAGACTTGCTTTACCCAACTTTGCAGAGCAAGTTTGCAGCGGTAGTAGAGCGGATTAAGAAGCTGCACGCCAAGGGACAGCCAATTCTGGTCGGCACCGTGGCCGTTGAAACTTCTGAATACTTGTCGCGTTTGTTGGATCAAGCACATATTCCACACGTGGTATTGAACGCGAAGAACCACAAGAAAGAAGCCGATATCATCAAGAATGCCGGTCAAGTTGGTGCGGTTACAATTGCTACCAACATGGCCGGACGTGGGACTGATATTAAATTAGGTCCTGGGGTTAAAGAACTTGGTGGCTTAGCGGTTATTGGTACTGAACGGCACGAATCACGGCGGATTGATAACCAATTGCGTGGTCGTTCTGGTCGTCAAGGTGACCCTGGCCTGTCACAATTCTACCTGTCTCTGGAAGATGACTTGATGCGGCGCTTTGGTGGCGACCGGATTAAAGCCTTCTTGCAGCGGATGAAGGTGGAAGGTGACGATGCCGTTATCCGGAGTCGGTTCTTAACGCGCCAAGTGGAATCAGCCCAAAAGCGGGTTGAAGGTAACAACTATGACTCGCGGAAAAACGTTCTGCAATACGATGATGTAATGCGTGAACAGCGTGAAATCATCTACAAGGAACGGCAACAGGTCATTGAAGAAGACAAGTCATTGAAGTTGGTTCTGATGCCGATGGTTAAACGAACCATTCAACGGGAAGTTGATCAACATACCTTAGGCAACCAGAATCAGTGGGAACTACAGGAAATCGTTGACTTTGCTGGAGAAGTTTTGGTCAACCCTGATACGATTAGTGTTAAGGACCTGGAAAATAAGAGTGCCGATGAAATTGTCGACTACTTAATGAGCCTTGCCGAAGGAGTTTACAAAGATAAGCAACGTCAGCTCTATGATGCCGGCCAGATGCTGGAATTTGAAAAGGTTGTTATCTTGCGGGTTGTTGATGCTCACTGGACGGACCACATTGATGAAATGGATCAATTCCGTCAATCGGTTGGTTTACGGGGGTATGGTCAATTGAATCCGTTGGTTGAATACCAAACCGCTGGTTATCACATGTTTGAACAAATGATTGCTGATATTGAGTATGAAACGACCCGTTTGTTCATGAAGTCCGAGATTCGGCAAAATGTTACCCGTTAATTGAGAGCAAACTGTGGTGAAGGGGTTGTAAACGCAACCCCTTCATTTATTAAAAAGGAGAATTAGTGTGGATTTAGTAAGTGCAAGTCAAAAATTAGAAGCCATGCAAGCAGAAGTTGCGCGCTTCGGGAGGTCTCTTTGACCTGGATGCGTTGAACGAGCAGATTGCTGACAATGAGCATCAAATGACGGCGCCTGACTTTTGGAATGATAGTGAAAAGGCGCAATCGTTAATTAACGAAACGAATGAACTAAAGGAACGGCGGGATACCTATACGCATCTGAAAAAGAGCTTGGAAGATCTGGACGTTACCATTGAATTGTTAAAGGAGGCCCCCGATAAGGACCTACAAAAGCAATTAGACGATGAGTTTCCTAAAGTCGAAAAGGCATTGCAAGATTACCGTCTAAACCAGCTTTTAAGCGGACAGTATGATGCTAAAAACGCCATTTTGGAAATTCACCCAGGTGCTGGTGGGACTGAAGCTCAGGATTGGGGTTCAATGCTTTTACGGATGTACACGCGTTGGGCTGAACAGCATCATTTTCAAGTGGAAACAGCCTCGTATGAAGCGGGTGAAGAAGCCGGCATTAAGAGTGTTACCTTGTTAATTAAGGGCCATAATGCTTTCGGTTATTTGCATCCAGAAAAAGGGGTTCACCGTCTAGTGCGGATCTCGCCATTTGACGCGGCAGGTCGGCGGCACACCTCTTTTGCCTCTGTTGACGTAATGCCTGAATTGGACGAAAGCGTGCATATTTATATTGACCCATCAGACTTGCGAGTGGACACTTTCCGTTCCAGTGGTGCTGGTGGTCAACATATTAACAAGACGGAATCAGCTGTCCGGATTACGCACTTGCCAACTGGTTTAGTTGCTTCTTCGCAAGCCGAACGGTCCCAGTTGCAAAACCGGGTAACTGCGATGAACATGCTGAAATCCAAGTTATATGAATTGGAACAAGAAAAGCAGGAAAAGAAGCGTGCCGAAATTGAAGGCGAGCAAAAAGACATTGGCTGGGGCTCACAGATTCGTTCATACGTCTTTCATCCATATACATTGGTGAAGGACAACCGCACGGGTTATGAAACTCATGATGTAAACGATGTGATGGATGGTGATCTGGATCCGTTTATCAACGCTTATCTTCAATGGCAATTAAGTAAGAAGAATCCTAATTAAGAAACAACAACTAAGAGGGGCTGGTGAGCTGATTCAGGTCGCAACAATTGCACTGGGTTAGTTAGTTTCAGGTCTCTGTGGATTGATGAATTTTATCGGTGTGCATTAAAATAGGAGTAGAAATGGAGGTCCTGAATTTGCGAGAAGAAAGACGCAATGAGCGGCGTTTGAAACGATCATCAACGGATCGCAAAATTGCCGGTGTTTTTGGCGGATTTGGTCATTACCTGCACGTTAACTCTAACTTTCTACGGGTCGCTTACCTTATTTTGACCGCGTTGACGACGATTGTACCTGGAGTTTTGATCTATATTATGCTGGCGATTACGATCCCAGCGGATAATCCAGGGTCTGATTTGCTGACGATGTTGCGGCATTTAGGAGCGAAGACGTCTTCAAAGCCTAGTCGTAAAGAACTGTACAACGTTGAAGAACACGACATCAAGAAATAAATAAGCACATATAAGCTTCTAAAGGAGGCAAACTGATGGTACAAAGTGTCAGTAGCGTGACGGTCGCTGATCTGGTCAAAAACGTCCGTCTAAAAGTCCTTCAGGGCGAAGACTACCTGGATCGACCAATTATTACGAGTGATATCTGTCGACCAGCATTGGAATTTGCGGGGTACTTTACACATTATCCAGCTGAGCGAATCCAACTATTAGGAATTACGGAAACGTCCTTTGCTAACGAACTGACCCACGATAAGCGTAAAAATTACTTGGAACGTATGTGTAAGCCGCAAACACCGTGTTTTGTGGTTTCCACCGATTTGCTAGTCATGACTGAATTGGAGAAGGCAGCCAAAGAGGCTCATATTCCTGTTTTAGGCACGCACTTAACTTCTTCACGGATTTTGGGCAACATGACCTCATATCTGGTTAGCCGGTTAGCACCGAGAAAATCTGTCCATGGTGTTTTAGTAGATATCAATGGGGTTGGTGTTCTGATTACTGGTGATTCCGGTATTGGTAAGAGTGAAACTGCCTTGGAATTAGTTCGGCGTGGTCACCGGTTGGTTGCTGATGATCGGGTGGAAGTCTATGCCCGTGATGAACAAACGTTGGTGGGTAGTGCACCGGCAATTTTGCAACACTTGATGGAAATTCGGGGGATTGGCATCATCAATGTTATGACCCTTTATGGTACCGGTGCGATCATGCCTGAAGATACGATTGATTTCATCGTGCATTTGGAAACCTGGACGCCTGATACGCAATTTGATCGTTTAGGCGACCGGGGTGACACGCAAATAATTCAGGGCGTGGTTGTACCAAAAGTATCGGTTCCTGTGCGGACTGGTCGTAACTTAGCGATCATCATTGAATCAGCAGCCATGAATTACCGTGCTAATACAATGGGCTATGATGCTACGGAAACCTTTGATGAAAATCTCAACCGTTTGATCAAGCAAAACACAACGCGTGATAAGGCTATGCGGGGTAATCAGGATAATGGCAAGTAAAACCTTGGCTTTAAACCCAATTGCTTGGCAGGGTGGTCCCTTTACTATTCATTGGTATGGAGTCATCATCGCTACTGGCGTCATTTTAGCTTTATGGTTGTCGGTGCGTGAAGGAAAGCATCAAGGTATTGATGAAGACGTCTTTTATGACTATTTGTTGTGGGCGTTACCAGTGGCCATTATCTGTGCGCGTATTTATTATGTTGTGTTTCAGTGGCCATATTATCGTCTGCACCCCGATGAAATTATTGCGATCTGGGATGGTGGCATTGCTATCTATGGAGCGATCATTGGTGGCTTGATTACATTATTGATCTTTTGCCGCGCAAGAGGGCTCCCGGTATGGACGATGTTGGATGTGATTGCACCGACTGTTATCTTGGCTCAGGCAATTGGCCGTTGGGGCAACTTTATGAATCAAGAAGCTTTTGGGCGAATCACTACAAAAGCAGCATTGCTGGCCCAGCACTTGCCGCAGTGGATAATTACGCAGATGCATATTCAAGGAGCTTACCGGGTCCCTACTTTCCTGTATGAATCGTTATGGGATTTTTGCGGCTTTTTGTTTCTGATTGGTCTGCGCCATCGAAAGCATTTGTTTAAAGAAGGCGAGGTCTTTTTTGCTTACCTGATTTGGTATTCGATGGGTCGTTTTTGGATTGAAGGAATGCGTACGGATAGTTTGATGTGGGGACCAATTCGCGTTTCACAGCTGCTGTCAGTCGTGCTTTTTGTTGTCAGCATTGCTCTGGTGCTTTGGCGTCGTCAACGAGTGCCGGACTTGCCATGGTATGAACAAACAAAGGAGAACAATCATGAGTAATAAAGTAGCAGTTTTAGGAGCAGGTTCATGGGGCAGCATTTTGGCAAACTTACTGGTGGGTAATGGTCATGATGTGATGTTGTGGTCACGGGATCCAGAACAAGTTGAGGCGCTAAATGAATGGCACATCAATCCGCAGTACATGAAGGACTTCAAATACAGCAAGCAGCTGCATGCCACTAATGACATGGAAGAAGCAGTGAAGGGTGCGGAATTTGTCTTGATTGTCATCCCAACGAAGGGGTTACGTGAGGTTTCTCATAACTTGGCAGCTATTTTGCAAAAGCTTTCTATGAAACCATTGATTATTCACGCTACCAAGGGATTGGAACAGGAAACTTATAAGCGGCCGTCACAGATGATTGCTGAAGAAATTCCTAGCGAAAACCGTGAAGACATTTTGGTATTGTCCGGACCTAGTCATGCCGAAGACGTTGCCTTACAAGATATGACGGCGGTAACGGCGGCGTGTGAAAATATGGATCATGCTAAGAAGGCACAGCAACTGTTCAGTAACAGCTACTTCCGTGTTTATACCAATGATGATGTGATCGGTGCTGAATTTGGGGCCGCATTGAAGAATATCATTGCCATTGGTGCTGGTGCCTTGCAAGGCTTAGGCTATAAGGATAATGCACGGGCAGCATTAATTACCCGGGGACTGGCCGAAATCCGCCGCTTAGGTGTGGCCTTTGGTGCTAATCCATTTACCTTCATTGGTTTATCCGGCGTTGGTGATTTAGTGGTTACTTGTACGAGTAAAAATTCACGTAACTGGCGGGCCGGCTACCAATTAGGTCAAGGTCGCCAGTTGGAAGATGTCATTAGCCATATGGGAATGGTTATTGAAGGCGTATATACTACAAAGGCGGCCTATGAATTAGCGCAAAAGCGGCAAGTTAAGATGCCAATTACGACCGCTCTTTACAATGTTTTATACAATGGTCAGAACATTGAAGAAGCAATCACTGATCTAATGAATCGCGAGGTCACTTCTGAACTTGAGTAATCATTGGTGAACTGTGGTAAAATGTGAGCGTATGCATTTTATTAACGGAAGGATTTAGGTTTATATGAAGCAAGTAAGAAAAGCCATTATCCCTGCTGCCGGTTTAGGTACGCGGTTCTTACCAGCTACCAAGGCACTGGCCAAGGAAATGCTGCCAATCGTTGATAAGCCAACGATTCAATTTATCGTTGAAGAAGCACGCAAGTCAGGTATCGAAGACATTGTGGTTGTTGATGGTAAAAACAAGCGTTCCATCGAAGATCACTTTGATTCCAACCCTGAATTGGAAGATAACCTGCGTGCCAAGCACAAGGATGAAATGCTGAAGTTAGTTCAAGAAACGACGGATGTCAACATCTACTTCATTCGTCAGTCACACCCGCGTGGCTTAGGTGACGCGGTCCTGACAGCACGTGACTTTATTGGTGATGAACCATTTGTCGTTATGCTGGGTGATGATTTGAACAACATCAACAACAATGGTGCACCGCTGACCAAGGAACTGATCGACAGCTTCCATGCCACTGGTGCTTCCACTTTGGCAGTTATGCGGGTACCGCACAAGGATACTGCTAAGTATGGTGTTATTAACCCAAGTAAGGAAGTAGAGAAGGGCTTGTACAACGTTACCAGCTTTGTTGAAAAGCCTGATCCAAAGGACGCTCCAAGTGACTTGGCGATTATTGGGCGGTACGTCTTTACGCCGGAAATCTTTGATGTGCTGGCTAAGACGAAGCCTGGCAAAGGTGGCGAAGTCCAGTTGACGGATGCCATTAATACGCTGAACAAGACGCAGCGGGTATTTGCTCACGAATACACCGGTGATCGTTATGATGTCGGTAACAAGTTTGGCTGGATTAAGACCAACATTGAATATGGTCTGCAACACCCACAAACCAAAGATGAATTACGTCAATACATCAAGGAATTGGGGACCAAGCTTGCGGCAGAAGACAAGCAAAAGAAGTAATTTAAGAACTAGAGACCGGTTGATTGCCGGTCTCTATTTATTTACAAAAAGTAAGCAGCTGGCTAGACAAGTTTTCTAAAATAATTTAGAATGAATCTAGAATAGATTGAGGAGGCGCTCATCAATGGCAGAAGAAGAAAAGCTTAATTATGACGTAATAATCGTGGGTGCTGGCCCTGCTGGCATGACGACCGCTTTATATGCTTCACGGGCTAACCTTTCTGTATTGATGTTGGACCGGGGCATTTACGGTGGCAACTTAAATAACACGGCGACCATTGAAAACTACACTGGTTTTAAGTCTGTACAGGGTCCTGAATTAGCTAAGCAAATGTATGATGGGGCAACCCAGTTCGGTGCACAGTATGCTTACGGTACCGTCACGAGTATTGAAAAAGAGGACGATGGTACTTTCCAAGTTAAGACGGACATGGATAAGACTTACACGGCACGGGCAGTAGTAATTGCATCTGGCTCCCAGCAGAAGAAGTTAGGCGTTCCGGGAGAAGAAGAATACAGTGGCCGTGGTGTTTCTTACTGTGCGGTCTGTGATGGTGCTTTCTTTAAGGGCAAGCATCTAATTGTCGTCGGTGGTGGTGACTCCGCCGTTGAAGAGGGTGACTACCTGACCCAGTTTGCAGATAAAGTTACAATTGTTGTTCGGCGTGATATTTTGCGGGCATCAGCTATTTTGCAGCAAAAAGCCGAAAAGAATCCTAAGATTGAGTTTGTCTTTAACACCAGCGTGACGGCGATCGAAGGTGATGGTAATCAAGTGGTAGGCGTTAAGACTAAGAACAATGTTACCGGTGCTTCTGGTGAAATGCAGGCAGATGGCGTTTTCATCTACGTTGGTAGTGTACCGATGACTGGTTATCTGAAGCCACTGGACGTATTAGATGACGCCGGCTGGGTGAAGACCGATGAAAAAATGGCCACCAAGGTGCCTGGCTTGTACGCAATTGGTGATGTGCGGGAAACCTTGTTGCGTCAAATTGCCACCGCAGTTGGTGATGGTGCAATCGCTGGTCAACAGGTCTTCAAGTACCTTGATAATTAATAGAAGTAAATTCAATTAGGGCGTGAGTGAGGTCATTCACGCCTTTTTTGTTGGTCTCCGGAGTGCATTTTTCAATCATATTTCAGTATGTGGTTTGATGAGCACGACAATTTTATAAATAAGGGTGCTAAGAACGCCGACAATTGGTAAAATGAAAAAGTAGAACAGAATGGTAAGGAGATGCTTTCTGTGAGTTGGAAAGAAAATTATGATGCATGGGCTAAGCAAACCGATTTAGATGCCGGTTTGAAGGCTCAAATGACTAAGATGAACGATGAAGAAAAGGAAGATGCCTTCTACGCACCATTATCCTTTGGCACGGCCGGAATGCGGGGCTTAATGGGCGCCGGAATCAACCGGATGAATATTTACACGGTGCGTCAGGCAACTGCTGGATTAGCTACCTTAATGGATTCACTGGGTGACGATGTAAAGTCACGCGGGGTAGCAATCAGCTTTGACTCCCGTCACCATTCGCGTGAGTTTGCCCATGATTGTGCCCGGGTATTAGGTGCACACGGAATTAAAACCATGATTTACGATAATGTGCGGCCAACTCCTGAGTTATCCTTTGCGGTTCGATACAACCACGCATATGCCGGCATTATGATCACTGCTAGCCATAACCCGATGGAATACAACGGCTACAAGATCTATGGCGAAGATGGTGGTCAGATGCCGCCAAAGGAATCAGACATGATTACTTCTTACATTCGCCAGGTAGATCCATTTGCCATCGAATTAGCTGATGAACAGACGATGCTAAACGAAGGCTTGGAGGTCATCATGGGTGAAGACGTTGACCATGCTTACCTGGAAAACGTTAAACAAGTAACGATCAACCATGAATTGGCGCAGAAGTACGGTAAGAATATGAAGTTTGTCTTCACCCCGTTGTGTGGTACTGGGCGGATGCTTGGTGAACGTGCTTTGCGGCAAGCTGGTTTCACTAACTTCACCATTGAACCGACGGAAGCAATGCCTAACGGTGACTTCCCTGGTTTAAAGCACCCGAACCCGGAATTTCCAGAAGCCTTTGTCCGCTCCATTAAACTGGGGAAGCAGATTGACGCGGATGTATTGATTGCAACGGACCCAGACGCTGACCGTCTTGGTTGTGCTGTTCGTCAACCAAATGGTGAATATCAATTGCTCACTGGTAACCAGATTGCTTCTGTAATGCTCCACTACATCTTGGAAGCCCACAAGCAGGCTGGTACTTTGCCAGAAAATGCGGCTGCCGTAAAGTCCATTGTTTCCACTAACTTTGCGACGAAGATTGCGGCTGATTACGGCGTAAAGATGGTCAACGTATTGACTGGCTTTAAGTGGATTGCTGACCAAATTCATCAGTACGAAACCAAGCACAACCACAACTTCATGTTTGGTTTTGAAGAAAGCTATGGCTACCTGATCAAGCCATTCGTTCGTGACAAGGATGCTATCCAGTCACTGACCCTGTTAGCTGAAATCGCGGCTTACTACCGCAGCCAGGATAAGACGATGTATGATGGCGTGCAGGAACTCTTCCAGAAGTATGGCTACTTCAAGGAAAAGACGATTGCTAACACTTATGCTGGTGTAGAGGGCCCCGCAAAGATTAAGGGCCTGATGAAGAAGTTCAGAGAAGAAGCTCCAAGTGACTTTGCTGGCCACAAGGTAGTAT
The DNA here is from genome assembly GCA_019114515.1 of Candidatus Limosilactobacillus merdigallinarum. GTDB lineage: Bacteria > Bacillota > Bacilli > Lactobacillales > Lactobacillaceae > Limosilactobacillus > Limosilactobacillus merdigallinarum. Next base: position 13,645 of record DXFH01000013.1, on the reverse strand, counting down.
TCACGGAAGACTTCTCTAAGGGCACGAAGACGGATGCTGAGGGTAAGGTTAGTGAATTAGGTATTCCGGAAGCTAACGTATTACGCTACGTATTGGACGACGAGACCTGGATGGCTATCCGGCCCTCAGGTACTGAACCTAAGTTGAAGTTCTATATTGGTACCAGTGCCGACTCTGCTGATGCAGCTGATGATAAGCTGAGTGCTTACGAAGACGCTTTACAGGCTTTTGCTGAAGAATAAAATTAGTTAGTTGATTAAGTAAGTGAGTGTAAGAGGGACTTTGACGACCCCTTTTACGCTCACTTTTTGTTTTGCAACTAAAGAAGCTATGCGAACCGTCCTTTTAGACGAATGCATGTTCGTGTGATAAACTTAAAGGGCTGTAAAACGTATGAAAACTAAAATAGTGGGAGGAATAAAGGATGATCTATCGACAGCCAGACAAGATGTTTGAACTGATTTCGGACTATGAGCCGACCGGTGATCAGCCAGAGGCAATCCGCGACCTGACACAGGGAATAAAAAAGGGTGAAAAGGCGCAGATCTTACTTGGTGCAACGGGTACCGGGAAGACGTTTACGATTTCGAACGTCATCGCCCGCGTTAACAAACCCACGCTTATTCTTTCTCACAATAAAACTTTGGCGGGTCAGTTATATGGCGAAATGAAGAAGTTTTTCCCGCACAACGCGGTGGAATATTTCGTTTCTTACTATGATTATTACCAGCCCGAAGCATACGTTCCTTCAAGTGATACCTACATTGAAAAGGATGCTTCAATTAATGATGAAATCGACCAGTTGCGGCACTCGGCAACGACGTCCTTACTGGAACGCAATGATGTGATTGTGGTTGCTTCCGTGTCGAGTATCTTTGGTTTAGGTTCGCCAGCCGAATACCAAAACCATGTGGTTAGTCTGCACGTGGGTGAAGAAATTCCGCGAGATCGACTCTTGCGGGAATTAGTCACGATTCAGTATGACCGTAATGACATTGATTTTCAGCGTGGCCGTTTCCGGGTACGTGGTGACGTGGTTGAAATCTTCCCGGCCAGTCATGATGAAAATGCAATCCGGGTGGAATTTTTTGGTGATGAAATTGACCGAATCCGTCAAGTTGACGCATTGACTGGTGAAATCGTTGGTGACTTGCAACGCGTTTCGATCTTCCCGGCCACACACTTCTTGACCAGTGAAGAGATACTGAAGGTCGCTATTCCGGAAATTGAAGCGGACATGAAGAAACAAGTCGAGAAGTTTACTAAGGAAGGAAAATTGCTGGAGGCAGAACGAATCCAGCAGCGGACGATTTACGACATTGAAATGCTACGTGAAGTTGGTTATGTTAACGGGATTGAAAACTACTCACGCTACATGGATCGGCGTAAACCAGGCGAGCCGCCATACACGCTCTTAGACTTCTTCCCTAAGGATTTCCTGCTGGTAGTGGATGAATCACACCAGACAATGCCACAAGTCCGGGGAATGCTGAATGGTGACCGGGCACGGAAGAAACAGCTGATTGATTACGGCTTCCGTTTGCCCAGTGCTTTAGACAACCGGCCGTTAAGTTTGCAGGAATTTGAACAGCATGTTAATCAAGTTATCTACATGTCGGCCACACCTGGCCCTTACGAAGAGGCCCAGACTGATCATGTTGTTCAACAAATCATTCGGCCAACCGGGCTATTGGATCCGACAATTGAAGTCCGGCCTTCAATGGGCCAAATTGATGACCTAGTCGGTGAAATTAACAAGCGGATCGATGCTCACGAACGGGTGTTGGTCACTACTTTGACCAAGAAGATGGCCGAAGATCTGACCGACTATTTGAAAGATATGGGTCTGCGGGTAAAATACCTGCACAGCGATATCAAGACTTTGGAACGGACGCAGATTATTCGTGACCTGCGCCTGGGTAAGTTTGATGTCCTGATCGGAATCAACTTGTTGCGTGAAGGGCTAGATATTCCGGAAGTATCCCTAGTTGCAATCTTGGATGCCGATAAGGAAGGTTTCCTGCGTAACACTCGTTCGTTAATCCAAACCATTGGACGGGCAGCTCGGAATGCGCACGGGGCAGTCATTATGTATGCTGATACAATTACCGATTCGATGCAGGAAGCGATTGACGAAACGAAGCGGCGGCGAATGATTCAGGAGGCTTACAATAAGAAGCATGGGATTACGCCAAAGACCATTATCAAGCCGATTCAAGATGCGATTTCAGCTGTTAAACCAGTCGAAGAAAAAGAGAAACAAGAAAAGGACAAGAGTGCCGAATTTACCAGCAAAGACTTTGCTCGCTTGAGTGCTAAGGAGCAAGAACAGATGCTTACAGAATTAACGGATCAAATGCAAGAAGCTGCTAAGCGATTAGACTTCGAGCAAGCGGCTACCTTGCGTGATACGGTAATGGAATTAAGTGCACAAAAAAAGAAGCCAAAGAAAAAGGCTAAAAAGGGAGGTAAATAAGTTTGGCTAACGATAAAATCGTGATTCACGGTGCACGAGCCCATAACTTAAAGAACATTGATGTGACGATCCCGAAAAATAAATTGGTCGTCATTACGGGACTATCGGGTTCTGGTAAGAGTTCACTAGCTTTTGATACCTTATATGCGGAAGGTCAGCGACGTTATGTAGAGAGTTTATCCGCTTACGCACGGCAATTCTTAGGACAGATGGATAAACCGGACGTTGATTCAATCAACGGTCTATCACCAGCTATTTCCATTGATCAAAAGACAACCTCCCACAACCCGCGGTCAACCGTGGGCACGGTAACGGAAATTAATGACTTTTTGCGGTTGTTATGGGCACGGGTGGGGACACCGATTTGTCCGAATGACCATATTCCGATCAGCAGCCAGTCCCCAGAACAAATGGTTGACCGGGTACTGGAGCTACCTGAACGAACCCGGCTGCAGATTCTTTCGCCAGTGGTGCGTGACAAAAAGGGAACCCAAAAGAAAGTCTTCCAAGAAATCAAGCGCGAAGGCTTCGTGCGGGTTCAAGTTGATGGCGAAACATATGATATTGAAGAGGTTCCCGAATTAAATAAGAACCAAAAGCATACGGTAAATGTCGTTGTTGACCGGATTATTGTGAAGGATGGCGTGCGGTCTCGTTTGTTTGACTCCTTTGAATCAGCGCTGAAGTTAAGTGATGGCTATGCCATTGCGGATGTCATTGACGGAAAACCGATTCCGTTTTCTGAACAATATGCGTGTCCCATCTGTGGATTCACGGTGGGTGAACTAGAGCCACGACTGTTTTCATTCAACGCACCGCTGGGAGCTTGTCCGGTCTGTGAAGGATTAGGCTCACGTCTAACGCCCGATATGGACCTGGTAGTTCCTGACCGGAGCAAATCTTTGGCCGATGGAGCATTAGAACCATGGAACCCAATTAGTTCCCAATACTATCCGGAATTGTTGGCGCAGTTCTGCAAGTCAGAAGGAATTAATATGCAGACGCCGTTTAACAAACTGAGTAAGCGTCAACGGCAAATGATTCTGTATGGTAATGGCGACAAGACCTTCCATTTCCACTATGAAAATGATTTCGGCGGCGTCCGGGATGTTGATGTGCCATTTGAAGGGGTCATTAACAACATCGAACGTCGTTATAAAGAAACTAATTCCGACTTTACCCGTGAACAAATGCGCAAGTACATGACCGAATTGCCTTGTCCAGCTTGTCACGGCTACCGGTTGAATGAACGGGCACTATCAGTGCAAATTGGTGGCCAGAATATTGCCCAAGTTTCGGAACTGCCTATCAGTAAATCCTTGCCATTCTTTCAACAACTGAAGCTCGATGAACAGAAGGAAAAGATTGCTCGGCCCATTTTGAAGGAAATCATCGATCGGTTAACCTTTATGCAAAATGTCGGGGTGGAGTACTTAACCTTATCCCGTTCTGCGCGAACGCTGTCTGGTGGGGAAGCACAGCGGATTCGGTTGGCCACTCAAATCGGTTCTAACCTGTCCGGGGTTATCTATGTGCTTGATGAACCGTCGATTGGTCTGCACCAGCGCGACAATGACCGCCTGATCCGGTCACTGAAGAAGATGCGTGACCTGGGCAACACCTTGGTAGTGGTGGAACACGATGAAGACACTATGCGGGCTGCCGACTATATTATCGATATTGGGCCGGGTGCTGGTGAGAACGGTGGTCAGGTTATGGCTGCCGGGACCCCTAAGCAAATCATGCGCTCGAGTAAATCATTGACGGGGCAATACCTGTCAGGACGCAAGTTTATCCCCGTTCCTGCAAAGCGACGGGCGGGCAACGGTCAGTTCATCACTCTTAAAAGAGCCGCCGCCAATAATCTGAAGAACATTAACGTGAAGTTCCCATTAGGCAAGTTTATTTGCGTTACCGGTGTTTCGGGTTCCGGTAAGTCCACCCTGGTTAACCTAATTTTGAGGCGGGTATTGGCCCAGAAGCTGAACAGCAATTCAGCTAAGCCAGGCAAGTATGAATCCATCAGTGGAGTTGACCAGATTGAAAAGGTCATCGATATTGACCAATCACCAATCGGCCGGACGCCACGGTCAAACCCGGCTACTTATACGGGTGTTTTTGATGATATTCGGGATTTATTTGCCCAAACGAACGATGCCAAAGTAAGGGGATATGGCAAGGGACGCTTCTCCTTCAACGTTAAGGGGGGTCGTTGTGAAACCTGTCATGGTGACGGTATCATTAAGATCGAAATGAATTTCTTGCCCGATGTCTATGTACCGTGTGAAGTTTGTCATGGTACACGTTACAATTCGGAAACTTTGGAAGTTGAATACAAGGGTAAAAACATCTCGCAAGTATTGAACATGACGGTGAATGAAGCATTGGACTTCTTCTCTGCCATTCCAAAGATTCGCCGAAAGTTGCAAACGATTCAGGATGTAGGTTTAGGCTACGTTAAGCTGGGTCAGCCGGCAACGACTTTGTCCGGTGGGGAAGCGCAACGGATGAAGCTCGCCAGTGAATTGCACCGCCAGTCACACGGCAAGAGCTTTTACATTTTGGATGAACCAACCACTGGATTGCATATGGATGACATCAAACGTCTGCTGACGGTTTTGCAGCGCTTGGTTGATAAGGGCAACACGGTCTTAGTCATTGAACACGACCTTGATGTAGTTAAGTCGGCTGACTGGCTAATTGATTTAGGCCCAGAAGGTGGTGAAGCCGGTGGTTATGTTGTTGCCACTGGTACTCCTGAAGACGTTGCCAAAGTTAAGAAGAGCTATACTGGGCAGTATTTATCACCGATGTTGAAGCGTGATGCCGAATGGGCCCGTGAAAGAGCGGCGAAGAAGCGTTCTTAAAAACTAGTGATCGCAGACATTTATGGCCTGATTGGTAAAAAGACACGCCTGGGTGTGTTACAATCAAGAAAGGCTTTTTAAGGAGACAAACGCGATGAGTGCAAAATTAGAAGTCGTGATTATTACGGGAATGAGTGGTGCTGGTAAAACGGTGGCCGTCCATGCCTTTGAAGACTTAGGCTACTTTGTCATTGATAACATGCTGCCGGCACTGGCTGGCCGTTTTGTAGACGTCATTGAGGAATCCGGTGAATTTTCCAAGACAGCGATGGTCATGGATAGTCGTTCCAAGGGGTTTTATGAACAGGTAGCCCCCGTGGTTAAGAAGATGCGGGAGCGGCCAGACTTGGCGGTACGAGTGTTATTCCTGGATGCCAGTGATGTTTCTATTATTTCACGGTACAAGGAAACACGGCGTGCCCACCCATTAGCTAAACATGATGGCGTACTGGCAGGCATTGATCGGGAACGAGGGCTGTTGTCAGATCTTGAGAGCACAGCGGATGTCCGGATTGATACCACCAACTTAACGCCACGGAACTTGCGGCTCCGGATTGCCGATTATTTTGGTGATGGAAAAAACAATAATTTCTATATTGAAGTGATGTCATTTGGCTTTAAGTATGGTTTGCCACTAGATGCGGATATCGTAATGGACGTACGCTTTTTACCGAATCCGTTTTATGTACCGGAGTTAAAACACCTGACTGGTAAAGATAAGGCAGTTCAAGACTATGTTATGAAGAGTCCACTGGCACAAGATTTTTATAGCCATCTGTTGTCATTGTTAAATACAGCACTGCCAGGATATATTAAAGAAGGAAAGAGCAGTTTGACCATTGCGATTGGTTGTACTGGTGGCCAGCACCGGTCAGTGACCATTGCGACTCGCTTGGCTCAAGACCTGAAAACCAAGTACACGGTCAATTTGCATCATCGTGACGTCGATAAGGCAGAGTAAGGGAGTATTAGGATGCAGCATAAACCAAAGGTAGTAATCATCGGGGGCGGTACTGGTCTGCCGATTATCCTTCGGGGGTTAAGAGATCAGGCGGTCGATATTACCGCGGTCGTTACCGTAGCAGATGATGGCGGATCATCAGGCATCCTGCGCAACTACATTAACGTGGTTCCACCTGGTGATATTCGCAATGCGTTGGTGGCCTTAAGCGAGTTGCCACAAATTGATAAGGATATTTTCCAGTATCGTTTTGAAAGCAGTGATAGCTTTTTAGCTGGACATGCGATTGGTAACCTCATCATTACGGCTCTGGCCGAGATGAAAGGAGATATCTTTACCGCTGTGCAGGAATTGTCATCGTTGATGAAAATTAATGGGCATATTTATCCTGTCGCCAACGAGCCGTTGACTTTGAATGCCGAGTTTAATGATGGCACTAAGCTGAGCGGTGAGTCTGAGATTACGGCAGCCCACAAGCAGATTAAGCGCGTGTGGATTACGCCGTCAAACGATGATGATGGTCATCATGCGCAGGCCATGAAGGAAGTTATTGATGCTATTATGGATGCCGACCAGATTGTTTTGGGCCCTGGTAGCCTCTTTACCAGTATTTTGCCGAACTTAATGATCCAAAACGTAGGGGATGCAGTTCGGCAGACTAAGGCAGAAGTAGTTTATATTTGCAACATCATGACGCAAAAGGGTGAGACGGATCACTTTACGGATGCTGACCACGTCTGTGTTTTAAACCAGCACCTTGGTGGTCATTATATCGACACCGTCTTAGTTAACATTCAACCAGTTCCTGATGATTACATTAATTTTCAGGAATGGAATGAAATCTCACAGCCAGTTGGTCACGATTTCGAAGGCCTACGCGAACAGGGGTGTCGTGTCATTTCGGCTAACTTTTTACGTTTGCGGGATAACGGTGCCTTTCATGACCGGGATAAAGTTGTGACGGAGTTGATTAATCGGCTACATGATGTTCATGATTAAAGGAGGAGAGTAGGCAATGTCATACGCCAGTCAAGTAAAAAAGGAATTGACCGAGCTGACCGTGCACCGACAAAACGCTAAGGCAGAGCTAATGGCGTTGATCCGGATGAACGGGTCTATTTCCATTCAGAATTCACAAATGGTTCTGAATGTTCAAACAGAAAGTCCAGCATTGGCGCGACGTATTTACCGCCTGCTCAAGGACTTTTATCAAATCGAATCGGATATTGTGGTGCGGCGGAAGATGAAGCTTAAAAAAAACAACACCTATGTTGTACGTCTGCAGTCACATGTCCGGGAACTTTTATCCAACCTGGGTATTTTAGAAGGTTATCAATTAGCCGAACGTGTACCTTTGAGCACTTTTAAGGATGACTTGATGATTCAATCATATCTACGGGGAGCTTTTCTGGCGGGAGGTTCGGTTAATAATCCGCAGACCTCACGTTACCACCTGGAGATTTATTCATTGTATGAGAGTCATAATGATATGATCAAAGAAATGATCAATCACTTTGGCCTCAATGCACGATCTACTGCGCGACGCAGCGGCTTTATCGTTTACTTGAAAGAAGCTGAAAAAATTGCTGACTTTTTACAGCTGATTGGGGCCACTAATTCTATGCTGGAGTTTGAAAACATCCGGATTGTGCGTGACATGCGTAATTCAGTTAACCGTCTGGTCAACTGTGAGAATGCCAATATGGATAAAGTTGCGAATGCGGCTAACCGCCAAGTAGAAAATATTCGCCTGATTGATTCACGCGTTGGACTTAGTAATCTTCCAGAAAAATTACAGGCGATTGCCCAAACCAGACTGGACCATCCGGAAGTTAGCTTGAAAGAGCTTGGGGTTCTGGTACCAGGGGGTCCAATTTCAAAGTCTGGTGTGAATCACCGGTTACGCAAGTTAAATGACTATGCGGACAAATTGCGTGCACCGGCTGAATAATTATCTAATGGCAAATAAAAAAATCACCAACATTCAATTTGCAGATGTTGGTGATTTTTCGTATCATGAATACCTTTTAATAGGTAATCATTAAGTTAGTTGCTGGCCTTTGGCTTGTTTTCCATGATGCCATCCAACAGACCGTAATCAACAGCTTCTTGAGCACTGAAGTAGTGGTCACGTTCCGTATCCTTATTGATGGTTTCAATGGACTGACCGGTGTTATCAGCCAGAATTTGGTTCATCATCTTACGGGTCTTCAAAATTTCAGTAGCTGCAATTTCAATTTCAGTTTGCTGACCTTGAGCACCGCCAGATGGTTGGTGAATCAAAACTTGTGAGTGTGGCAGGCCAAAACGCTTGCCCTTGGCACCGGAAGATACCAGAACAGAAGCCATTGAAGCAGCCATACCAATGGCAATTGTAGATACGTCTGATTTGATAAAGTTCATTGTATCCATAATTGCTAATCCAGAGGTAATAACACCACCTGGAGAATTAATGTAAAGAGAAATGTCTTTAGTGTTATCTTGTGCATCTAAGAATAAAAGTTGAGCAATGATGGAATTAGCCATTTGGTCATTAATTTCACCACTAAGCATAATGATTCTATCTTTTAATAATCTTGAATAAATGTCGTAAGCACGTTCACCACGTGCAGTTTGTTCAATAACTGTAGGTACGAGCATTAATTTTACCTCCTAAACAAAATTAGCACTCTAATAAGTACAGTGCTAATTAAATCACTTACTTTTAATCATGTCAACTGATCAAGCTTAATTTTATGTAGAAAAAATGACCGATATATTTTTTATATCGGCCATTTGTAATTAATCGATTAGTGGATTATTACCATCTTCTTTTTTCTTGATTGCTGGTAAAATCAATCCTAAAGCGATCAAGATAATTGGAGTAATAATATTAAGGAAAAGTGTAAATGGATCAGGAGAGTAAATTCCTAAAATACAACATGCAGCTGTTACAATGAAACACCAAATTCCAGCAGTATACGCAAGACCTTGATTTTTTGTCATTTGATAAGAAGTATCAAATTTTGTTTGATGCTTTCTAAGAGCAATATAAGCTGCAAATACCCATAAATAGCGCATTGGCATTGTAGTAGAATTTAATTTAACTAATTGTGCCATAACAGCTTGTGCATCTGGCAGTAAAGCTTGAGCTGCAATTAAACCACCGGAAAGGATAACAACCATCCAAATACCGTTGATATATGCTCCATGTTTATTAACTTTAAGGAGTTTCTTAGGGATGAAGTTTTTAGCTTCTTTACTACCTAATAACATTCTAAGTGGAGCATCGATACTAATAACTAAGGTAGAAAATTGTCCAATAACGTTACACCATGAATAGATATACATAAACAAGCCACCAACATGGTAATATTCACCTAAACGCTGGAATGCCATATAAGCACCGTTTGAAATATATTCATTTAAATTATTGTTAACGACCTTAGGATCAAACATCAAAGCCATGGCAAATGTTCCTAAAATAGCAGAAATCATAACCATAATAGCAAGAGCCATCATTGCTTTCGGGAAGTTTTTTGAAGGGTCTTTAACTTTATTTACATAGGGAGATATTTTTTCACATCCACCAACAGCAAAAACTAGAATTGAAAGAGAAGTTAAATACTTAAGATTGAATGTTGGCGTTAAACTTTTCCAATTAAAGTTAATTGAATAATATCCTGCGTGAGGGTTAATTGCTGGAGCAGCAAACATCATAATGATAAACAAAATGGACATGATAAACATTGATGATCCAGCAATAGTGGCTAAACTTTTAAGAACAGGAATTCCTTTACTAGTGACCCAGCAGAAAAATAGGAAAACAACTAAAGTAGCAAGTTGAGTCCACGCTGTTGGAAGACCATCGTACCATTTGGTATTTCCAAAAATTCTCCAAGCCATCGCTCTTAAGCCACCGGTACCTTTACTGGAAATATAAACGACGTGACAAGCCCAATACGTCCATCCGGCATAATATGCCCATTTTGCACCCATGGTCGCATTAACCCAAGATGAGACACCACCGTTGGCAGTTTTAAATGTAGCGCCTAATTCTCCAACCATTAATGCATAGGGAACAAAATAGAGTAAAAACATTAGAACCCAACTGAAAACGACCTTAGTACCATCGAAGTAAACATAACCATTTACAACATTGCCAAAGCCCCAAACAGTTGAAAATGCCATCATAGCCAGTGTAGGCCAAAGCATTTTTTTGGCGTCAGACTTTTTTTCTTCTTCGATCATAAAATAACCTTTCTGTCTATGTACATAATTAACACCAATTTTAATTATAACGAAAATGCTTACAAATGATAGGCTATTTCTAAATAAACCGAGTAATTAAATGATACAAAAAAGCAGCCAGCATACACTGGCTGCTTTTATGCGCCCCCTGAGAGTCGAACTCAGATTTTAAGAACCGGAATCTTACGTGCGATCCATTACACTAAGGGCACGACAAACTAAAATAAGTATATCAGAAAATGTAGAAAGTACAAATTAATTATTCTGAATGATATATCTTGAATTTAAAAAAAGATATTGCTATACTAAAAACTGTCGAGAGAGAAATGTGAATTGAAATATAGTTAATTCGCGTCTCTCTAATATTTTTAAGCTTTTTGGGTCGCTTACCGTCATATGGTGGTATCGTTTTTGACCCAATAGAGGGAGCGAGCAATGGACTCGGATTTAACCTTGTTGCAAAGCTTAGTTCCTGATGTTTTAAAAATAATTCGGCAACGTTTTCTTGTTCTTGAACAGATTTCGCTGTTAGCTCCAGTTGGGCGAAGAGTTGTTGCTAAAAAATTAGGATTAAGCGAGCGCAATGTGCGAACTGAAACTGATTATTTACGGCAGTTAGGACTCATTAATATCCAGAGCTACGGTATGGAATTAACTGATAAAGGAAAGAGAACTTTAAAAGAAGCTGCTCCTTTAATCGATCGTTTGTTTAACGCTAGTCAAACTGAAATTGAATTGGCACAAAAATTAGGGATCGATCGAGCTATTATTGTTCCTGGTGATATGGATCGACAAGAGCGCGTTGTTGACTTAATGGGTGAACAACTTAACTCGGCACTTGATTTACTTTTACCATTAGGAAAAAGTATTATTACCGTTTTAGGTGGTACTACTGTGGCGGGAGTGGCACATCATCTTTCTCCTAAATTAAGCCGCTATCGGGATTTGTTATTTGTTCCCGGAAGAGGAGCAGTTGGAGAAAGCGTTGAAATCCAGAGTAATACTGTTGCTCAGATGATGGCTTCTGAGACAGGTGGAAAGCATAAAGGGCTATATTTACCTGAAAATGTTTCATCTGAGGCTTTAACTTTATTGCTTCAAGACACAGATATTGCGAATGCGATTTCAAACATTTATAATAGTGATATGGTGATACATGGAATTGGGAGAGCAGATGTCATGTCAAAAAGACGTGGCTTAGATGTAATGACTAGTTCCAAGCTTCGAAATGATGGAGCTGTGGCCGAATGTTTTGGGTATTTCTTTGACCAACAAGGTAGACTTGTAAAACGTATCCCTCGGATCGGTCTTCAATTAGAAGACTTAGATAAAATACCTCATGTATTTGCAATTGCTGCTGGGGCTAGTAAAGCCTCTGCAATTGTAGCTTACATGCATCATGCTCCTAAACAAACGTGGTTAATCACGGATGAAGGAGCCTCAAACTTGGTTTTAAAGGGGAAGTAATTCCCGTTTAAAATAAATTGTTACTTACATATTTCCTAAGGAGGAATATAGGATATGACAGTTAAAATTGGTATTAACGGTTTCGGCCGTATTGGTCGTTTAGCATTCCGTCGTATTATGGATTTAGGCGAAAAGTCTTCAGATATTGAAGTTGTTGCAATCAACGACTTGACTACTCCAGCACTTTTAGCTCACTTACTTAAGTACGACTCAACTCATGGTACTTTCAACCACGAAGTTTCAGCAACTGATGACTCAATCGTAGTTGACGGTAAGAAGTACCGTGTTTATGCTGAACCACAAGCACAAAACATTCCTTGGGTTAAGAACGATGGCGTTGACTTTGTTCTTGAATGTACTGGTTTCTACACTAGCAAAGCTAAGTCAGAAGCTCACCTTAAGGCTGGTGCAAAGCGTGTATTAATTTCTGCACCTGCAGGTTCAGACTTGAAGACCATTGTTTACGGCGTAAACGATGATACTTTGACTGCTGATGACAAGATTGTTTCAGCTGGTTCATGTACTACTAACTCATTAGCACCAATGGTTAATGCTTTACAAAAAGAATTCGGCATTGAAGTTGGTACTATGACTACTATCCACGCTTACACTTCAACTCAAATGCTTTTAGATGGTCCTGTACGTGGTGGTAACTTACGTTCTGCACGTGCTGCAGCTATCAACATTATTCCTCACTCAACTGGTGCTGCTAAGGCTATTGGTCTTGTTGTTCCAGAATTGAACGGTAAGTTGAACGGCCACGCACAACGTGTTCCAGTTCCAGATGGTTCTGTAACTGAATTAGTTTCAATCTTAAGCAAGGATGTAACTGCTGACGAAGTTAACGAAGCAGTTAAGAAGTACGAAAGTCCTTCATTTGCATACAACGACCACAATATCGTTTCTAGCGACGTTTTAGGTATGACTGCTGGTTCAATCTTTGACCCAACTCAAACCATGGTAACTACTGCAGGTGACAAGCAATTAGTTAAGACTGTTGCTTGGTACGACAACGAATACTCATTCACTTGCCAAATGGTTCGTACTTTATTGAAATTTGCTACTCTTTAATCATTAATTGTTTATTACTGATTTTAAGTAAGCAGACGAGAGAAGGCGGAGGGAATTACTTCCTCCGCCTTTTTTCAAATAATCTATCGGAGGTAAATTAGTTTAAATGGCTAAATTAATCGTTTCAGACCTTGATCTTAAAGGTAAAAAAGTTTTAGTTCGTGTTGACTTCAATGTTCCAATTAAGAATGGTGTTATTGGTGACGACAACCGTATTGTTGCTGCATTACCAACTATTAAATACATCATTGATCACGGTGGTAAAGCAATTTTGCTTAGCCACTTGGGTCGTGTTAAGTCAGATGCTGACAAGAAAGAATTGTCATTACGTCCAGTAGCAGAACGTTTAAGTGAATTATTAGAAAAGCCTGTAACTTTTGTACCAGAAAACGAAGGTAAAGAAGTAGAAGAAGCTATCGACAACATGAAAGATGGCGACGTTGTCGTTCTTGAAAACACTAGATTCCAAGATATTGACAACGACTTTGGTAAGCGTGAATCTAAGAACGATCCAAAGCTTGGCGAATACTGGGCAAGTCTTGGTGATGTATTTGTAAACGATGCATTTGGTAC
>DXFH01000012.1 GCA_019114515.1 Candidatus Limosilactobacillus merdigallinarum | reverse complement strand
TTGGTAGAGCACCTGGTTTGGGACCAGGGGGTCGCAGGTTCGAATCCTGTTTTTCCGATAATATCGGGCTGTGAATCTTTCACAGCTCTTTTTTTGTAATTTAGATCAGCGAGGACAATTATGGAATTTTCCTTTAAAAAACGGTCAGTCAGGCGTCTGTACCTGACCTATACACTTTTATTCCTGGTATTAGCTGCCTGTATCTTCGGTATCTATGTGCTCAACGGTCACACTTTGATTTTAGACCGTGACCCGCTGAACCAGCACTTGCCTTTAATGGCCAAGTGGCGTGATGCGGTTGCCAGTTTCCTACGTCACCCTAGTCAGGGCTTGCACCTGTGGTCATGGCAGCTGGGATTAGGGGCCGACACCTTTCAGGTTTACTCCTATTACACAATGGGGGATGTCTTCGCTTACCTGGCATTGTTATTCCCGGCTTCCAAGATCACGCTGGCTTACCAAGTGATTTTGGTCGTGCGGATGTACTGTGTCGGCTTATCGTTTGTGTACTTTGCATCGCACTTTAACTTTCGGGACAACGTTATTTTGGCCGGCGCAGCAACTTACCTAGTTAATTCCTTCCTCTTGTACGCCTGTGTTGCTCAACCGTTCTTTACCACGCCGTTCATCTTGTTCCCGCTGATCGTTGTACAGATCGAACGAGTGCTGCAAGGAGGCAGCGCTTGGCCGCTTCTGGGCGTCTTCACCTGGATGCTGATCTCAAATTATTACCTGGCCTTTGTTTTGGGCATTGGTGCGATCTTCTACTTAGTATTGCGGGTAGCGACCCATTACCGCAAGACGTTGAATTATGGCAAGACCTTTCTTAAGTTAGCCTTTGCTGCTGTCACCAGTATCTTGATTTCATCAGTGATGCTGGTACCCGAATTGGTCGCGGTGATGAATTCCACCCGGGCCGGGTCCGAATTTGCCAATGGATTAAAGTCTTATCCTCTTTATTACTACCTGTTCTTGCCAAAACAGCTGATTAACGGGGGTAACTGGTACTTCATGTTCTGGTCGGCTCTAGGAATCGTCAGCATTGGTTTTATCGCTTTGGTCTACATCTATTCGCGGCCGAAGAAGTACCCGCTGTTGACGATTAGCCTGGGCTTATCGTTGATCATGCTGCTGATTCCGGCAGTCGGGGCAGTCTTTAATGGGATGATGTCGGCTTCTAACCGGTGGACGTTATTGATTTACCTGCCGTTAGCCATGGCAGTCTGCATTTTAATCCAGGATGCGCCCACTTTGGACCACCATACTTTGTGGATCTTGAATTGGACGACGGTCATCTACTTGCTGATCCTCATTGCCACGTTCTATTTCCAAAATGATACGGCGATGTTTATGCCGGTGATCTTTTTGATCCTGTCATTACTGGCATTGTGGATGATTAATTTGCACCACATTGCCTATCCCGATCGCTGGCTATTGCTAATAGTCGTGATTAACGCGGGCTTTAATGCCATTTACGCAGCCTCACCATATAACGGGGGCTTTGCGCGGGAAATGCTTAACCGGGGCGAATACCAGGCCATTACGGCTAATCGCTATGGTCAATTAGATAAGGGACTAGATCGAACCGCGCCTTACCGGGTCAATACCATCAGCAATAATAAGATAATCGCCAATCACCGCTTTGATAATGACTTGACGACGGGGCTGCACAATATTGATTCTTACTATTCTCTGCAGAATCACTTCTTAGGGCAGTTCAATGACTCCCTGCAAAACATTCAATATACTGCCAATATCCCCATCCGACAGGCGGATGACCGGTCCGTATTGAACAATTTCTACGGAGTTAAGTATATTTTTGCACAAAGCGATGGCAAGAACGCCACGAAGGTCCCCGCCGGATACATGCAAGATAAGCTCACTGACCCGATCATCAATTATGATAAGGGGCAGCCGTCAGACGCTAAGTCGGTTAATGATCTGACGCCAATCCAAACCATCCGCTACCAGACGAAGCAGAACTTCCCGCTGCTGTACTGGCAGGATAGCTATATCAGCAAGAGCCGGTACAATAAGCTGTCGCCAACTGCCAAGGAGCGGGCATTGGCTAGCGGTGTCGTGGTCAACAACAGTAATACGGCAACGAAGGGGATGAAGGCCGCCGATTTAAGCGGTAACGTTCACCCAATTAAGTCACAATTGATTTCTAACCGCTTTAACAAGATTGACCCGAGTCACCTGAAATACACCGATGGCGACGAGACTTACCAGCTGCAGTTCCCACAGTTGCAAACCAAGAAGGGACGGGCACGCTATAAGCAGACGGAATTGCACATTGATTTTTCAAAGATCAAGTACACGCCGTTCACGATGAAAGAGCAGCTGCAGTATGAACAGCAGCACGTCGCTGAGATGGCCACTAATCCGGGCACGGTGATTAACCAACGCTTTAACCGTTATAAGTATTGGCGCTACCACGTCATCAACGGTTCACCGGATATTTCCTTTAAACTCTTCTTTGGCAGCCGCTTTGGTACCGCTGAAATCAGTCAGTCCAAGCAGAGTGTCTTGTCCCTGTTTAAGCGGGTTAAGAATGGCACGGTGAACATTGGCTATTACCGGGGCAGTTTGCCGCAGAAACTATCCTTCGAGCCTTCGAAACTGGGTAACTATGAGCTGAAGTATCAAGTAGTGGCCGAAGACTTGGGTTCAAAGTATGACCACGAAGTCGCCACAATTCGCCGTCATGGCATTCAGGATCTCAAGTTTGGTCAAAACAGCTTTAGCGGCCGGATTACTACCCAGCGTGCCGGGATTCTGACCTCGTCCGTCCCATATTCCTCTGGGTGGACTGCGACGGTTGATGGCAAGCCAGCCAAGGTTTTGCGGACTAACCAAGCCTTCCTGGGGCTGCGTCTGCCAGCAGGCACTCACCATGTACGCTTTAGCTACCGTCTGCCAGGCTTGCGGCAAGGGGCGTTGATCAGCCTTATTGGCTTGATCTGGACTGCGCTGGCGGCGGTCGTGACAATTATTATTCACCGGCGGAAGCAAGCCGAATAACTACATAGTTAAATATACAAAAACGTGATGAACCAAATTCATCACGTTTTTTGTAGTTGATTTACTTGTTACCCCATTTAGTGAGCAGGTCAGCCAGTAAGCGCGCTTCTTTCTTAGTTAGGGAAAAGGTATTATCGAATTCGTGTCCTTGTTGATCCCAATTAGTAAGCAGGAGACTTAGGCGCGCAGGGTCGCTGCCATCTTTTTGGATGCTTAATTCGTTGGCATTCTCATCATCGCGATCTTCACCATCGTAACGACTGTCAAAAAAATCATCATAGATTATTAACTTGTGTTTGCTCAAACTATTCACTTCTTTAACTAGCTAATCTTTTCCAGTATAGCATTAGTTAAAGATTAACGGTTACTGTCCTTGATTTGAAAACTGGTTACAAGACTAGAGAGGGGCAGAATAATCCCGATTACTAGCATATAGCCAGTCACTAGCCATTGAATACTGTCTTGACTGACATGACGCTCGGCCATGAGCTGGGATAAGGCAATGTTTAGTGAGGTTTCACTGAACATGCCGACAAAAGCACCCAGCATAATACTGACCATGGCGAGCTTAGGATGGTGGACTTGGACGCGCGGTTGAAGTCGTACATTATTAGCATTCATTGTTGTGTCCATAAAAATCAATTCCTCCATTTCTTTCTTAAGCCAACGATTGATTACTATAGCAAACAAAATAATTTCCCGTAAGGATTTTTTTAAAGAAATTTTCTTGCTTTTTAAGGACATCAATGATATATTAATACTGTTGTCGAAAGGCAATCATTGGGCTATAGCCAAGCGGTAAGGCAACGGTTTTTGGTACCGTCATGCGCTGGTTCGAATCCAGCTAGCCCAACTCATTTACGGACTGCAGAAATGCAGCCCGTTTTTTTGTGCCGATTTTTAGTGAACCTGCCGTCGCAATACCTTTAATTGTTCTGCTGAAAAATTGCGATAAACCATAGTAAATTGATACTTAGTGCGAATGGTGCGCAAAACTAATAGCAGGTCGGCAAAATCATAGTCACTCACCTGACCAATCGGGATCGAACGCGAGAAGGTCCGCGTGCGGGTGAGATCGAAAAAGAAGTTATAGCTTTTTTCGGGTGGGTAGTAGACGACTGCGATCCGGTACTGGGTAGCAAAAGCCTGGGGCTTAAAAAGTTTCCCAATGCGCTGGTTAATGCGGCGGCCTTCTTTTAAAGGATCAATCATTAAGACACCTCCAGAACATATGTTCGCATAGTAGCAAAGAGATTGCAACTAAATTTTAGGCAAATAAAAACGGCCTTCATCATCAACAGGATGAAGACCGTTAGTTGGTTTGAATTAAATGAAAGAGGTTATTTACCTTCTTTAGCAGGCACTTCCTTATGCCAGAAGCTAAGAATTACCAGGATGGCAAACCAAGCCAGGTCGGCAAAGAGCGAAATCATGGTCGTGTGCTTAATCAGCATGGTGACTCCCACAATTGCAAAGAAGACTAATACGATGTAATCCGAAATTGGGTAAAGCGGCATCGTAAATTCCAATTTACCATGGTATTGTTTCCGGAATTTCAAGTGGGCAATGACAATCGAGCCCCAAATAAAGAGGAAACTGGTCGTCGCAATTCCTGAAATCAGGCTAAAGACGGCACTCGGAATAAAGTAGTTTAACAGCACCGAAATTAAAATCAATGCCGCGGAAACCATGATGGCGTGACTAGGAACAGCGTGGCTGGAAATCTTGCTGAACCAGCGTACACGCTTACTCTTGGACTTTGCCGTCAATTCAGAAAGCATCCGTCCGGTAGTAAACAGGGCACTGTTACAAGAAGAGGCCGCTGCAGTGATGACCACGAAGTTAATGATGTCGGCCGCACTGGCAATTCCAGTTTCTTTAAAGACCATGACGAATGGACTAGAAGATGCGTGGAGAAGGAACCATGGGTAGATACACATGATGACCCCTAACGCGCCAATGTAGAAGATTAGGATCCGGACAGGAATGTTGTTGATTGCCCGTGGAATAACTTCATGCGGGTCTTTCGTTTCAGCGGCGGTCATTCCCACCATTTCAACCCCCAAGAATGCAAAGACAACGTTCGGCAGGGAAATAATAACCCCTTGAATGCCTCGTGGGAAGAAGCCACCATGACTGATCAGGTTAGCCGGTGATGCATATCCGGCGTTGGTCTTGAAATGGAAAATCATCATGAAGACACCGATTAAAATCAAGACGATGATGGCCAAAATTTTAACCAATGCGAACCAGAATTCAACTTCACCAAACGCTTTAACGGTGATTAAGTTGACACAAATTAAAATTAAAAGGGTAATTAAACCGGGTACCCATTGTGGCAGCCCGGGCAACCACAGCTTAATGTAAATACCAATCGCGGTTAATTCAGCCATTGCGATGGCAATCCAGCTGGCCCAGTAAGCCCAGCCGATTACGAAACCTGCTTGATGGCTCCAGTACTTATGGATGAGGTCAACGAAGGATCCATATGAGACATCAGTCATCATCATTTCACCCATTGCCCGCATCATCCAAAAACAGATGATCCCTGTAATTAAGTAGCTGATCAGGATCGCAGGGCCGGCATCGTGAATTGACTCACCAGAGGCAAGGAATAACCCGGTACCGATAGCGCCACCAAGCGCAATCATTTGAACGTGACGGTTTGATAAGCCACGCTCCAATTGATTGGATTTATTGGCTTTTTGATCCATATAATTACTCATCTCCTTAACGAATGTTACAGAGTAACTTATTAAATTATAATGCGAGTTTAATCATTCCGCAAACAAAGGGAAAAGCGGCCACTTACCTAAAACGTTTTACGAAAACCTAGAAACATTATCTTAGCAAAAAAATCGTGAACTGCAAAGGGCGATTTTGCCTCCGTAAAACTGGAGGGAATGTGTCTGCTCCGATATAATGATGGTGGAGACTATTTCGAGGAGTTTTAAAAATGGATTTGGTTCTCTCAACTGGCGTCGTCATTACAGCGGCAGTAATAGGTATTTTGCTGCAGCGTCACCTGTTGCACGCAATTCCCATTAACTATATCAATGTGTTTTTGGGCATCATCATTGCTTTGATTCAGATGTTTAACCATACGGTAGCAAGTTTTCATTCCGAATTATTCATGGGAAGCGTCGTTGCCCCATTGCTTTTTTATGAGGGCATGGAAACCCGCTTCTACTTGGTAGCTAAAAAGTGGAAGGTGATCTTGTCACTGACGGTAGTGATGGTCTTGGCATGCTGCGTTGTGGCGGGTTTGGCGACTCACGCGTTTGGCATTGCGCAAATGCCGTTAGCCTTTATTTTGGCCGCCATCAGTACCCCGACGGACGCGACGGCCTCGGACGCCGTTTCGGATGGCTTGATCATTCCGAGAAAAGAACGGACCTATCTTAAGATGGAGTCGCTTTTTAACGACGCTTCCGGAATCATTTTGCTGAACATGGCCATTTTGTGGTACGTCAATGGTTACATCAACTTTCCACAAACGCTAGGCAACTTTCTTTATTCAGCAATAGGGGGAGTAATCGTGGGCTTCTTGCTTGCCCTGTTGACAATCCTGATTAGACAATCCATCTTGCATATGAATAACATGCGCAATAATTCCTCTTATAACGGAACGCCCGCATTGGTTGCTTTTATTGCCACGCCATTTGTGATTTACTACCTGGCTGAAGCCGTCCATGTCTCCGGGATTATTGCGGTGGTGTGTGCGGGACTGTTGCATAACGCCGAAGCGGAACGTAGCCGGTTAACGAATCCCCGGCTGATCATCAGTTCCAATGTGGTGACCGAATTATTGACGGAGATTTTAAACGGGATTGTGTTTGTTATGTTAGGCATTGTGTTGGTTCGGATTACCCGTCATAATGTCGTGTTGAACAAACCGAAAGAATGGCTTTTGATCGGGTTAATCTTGTATTTGAGCAACGTGATTGTCCGCTTGCTATATATTCGCTTCGTCATGAAAATTTCTTGGCAAGAAGCGTGGGTCTTTTCTTTAGGTGGTGTCCATGGGGCGGTCACCTTCGCATTGACCTACATGGTAGCTGAAACGGCGGTTAAACGGACTGATTTCGAAATGGTGTTAATGGCCGAAGCGGTATTAATTATCCTGAGCCTGTTAGTACCAACGATTGTGTTCCGCTTTATTTTGAAGCAGGAACCCGATACCCGCGAAACACAAAAGAAAATCAATTACTTCCGCAAAGCAATGGTTCGCAATGCAATTGATCGGATTAATCAAATTTACCTCCCTGATGAACTGCGCAGACAAATCATTTTTGACCTGCGCTCCCAAATGGGGCAGACGACCCTGCTGCATTTCATTTATGCATTTCGTATCACATTACGCCAGCCGGATATGAATGCGGCCCAAACCAACACGCTGGAAATGGCGTACCGCTTAGCTTTTCATGAGGAACGAGAATACCTCAGTACTATTTCGCAGCAAGAAGAGCGGTTCATGCCGATTGTGACCCACCTCTATTCGGAGATTTTGATGGCTGAAGCGGTTATCCTTGAAGACTAGTCCCTTTTGCGTAACCGCCCTTGTAAGGAACGATCGCCCGCCTAATTTAGCGACAAAAAAAGCGTGACCATCGTTTGCAGGCGATGCATCACGCTTTATCAATATTTACTTAACCGCTGGCAATTCACCATTTTTAGTGGCTTGGCTGAACCGTTCAAAGTCTTTTTCCACCTGGTGGGAATATGCCAAAGACCATTGCGCTAGGCCCCCATCCAATGACTTTTGGTACTTAAGGTAACCACGGATCATTGGGGCGACGGGGGTTCGGTAGTGGGTAGTGGCCAATAGGAGGGCACAGGTCTCACAATAAAGGGTGTAGCTTTCGAGGTCGAGCTTCTGGACATTGATTGATTCCTTCATGTCGCGGAATTGGCGAACATAGTAGCTGCGCCCAGCAAAACTAATTGGTGCAAGGAAGGGATCTGATGACTGGAGGGTTCGTTGGGCGGTGACAATCCGCCGACCAGAGCGCGGACCGCTGGCGATGATGGTCGTCAATGGCATGGCAAGCATGTTGTAACGCAACGGCAGGGCCTCTTTAACCTGCAATACGAGGTGGTTGCCGTCGTTGCCGGTTAACAAGATCAGGTAGCAGCGGGTTCCAAAGATGCCGACACTGTAGCGGATGATATCTTCCACGGAGAAATTAGCCAATAGGACGCGGATATCTTCACGGGCGTTATCACGGTACTTTTGGTAGCCGCTGAGAATTTATTGATAGCGAACCGGGCTGACATGGCGGGCACACGGCTCGTTATCCTTGAAGCGTAGATGACCATCTTTATTTGTTTCACACATCTTCTTGATGATTTGCTCGGAATCAGACCGCTGACTTTTGTCCAGGATCTTTTGCAAGATATTTGCCAGCTGGTCGTTGGAATGCTTATCGCCCATTTCTTTTACAATATCCACCATGTTTTGGTAACGGAATTGGAAGTAGTAGATTTGTGACAATGACTGCCGGTTGCTGCGCTTGATGGCATGCCGATAAGTTTTCGTGATTTGCTACATTAAATCAGTCAGGTCTGCTTGGAAAATGCCATTGAGCTGACCAGCTAGTTCAACACTAACCAACAGGCGTTTTAAGTCGCTTTCCCAATTGCCAATCCGGGCTTCGTCAAAATCATTGAGGCCAAAAAGCAGCTGCCGTTCTGGGGAGGCATAAAAGCCGAAATTATTAACGTGCGCATCACCGCAAAGGATAGTCGCAACCTAACTTTGGCTTTGGTGCTTTAAGTCCTCTTCCATCAATTCAGCGGTGCCCCGATAGAAGGTGAAGGGGTTGGCCAGCATTCGCCCGTGACGTAACGGCAATAATTCCTGGATCATTTTGGATTCGGTGAATTTAATGTACTGTAGAGGATCACGATCAACGGTCTGGTAGGTACAAATTGCTCTACTTGTTGATTCTTGACTGGGCTGCTTGTCCCATTTTGATGAATTCGTCTTTGGTATGATGAACCTGAATCCTCTTCAGATCAAAAATATCGAGTTCTTGATTAAGCATAGCTAAATCTCCAAGTCAATTTATCTCATTGTAATTTGTGCATAAACATTTTGAAAGCAAGCAATAAGGAAGTAGTGCAAATGGTGACAAAAAGCATCCAACTGATGGGGACGATTATTAAATTGCAAATAATGTCCACTCAGGGTAATCCTCAACAAGAAATGGATTGGGCGATCAAACAGTTAAAACACTATGAAAACGTCTTTTCCGCTAATGATGATTCTTCTTTGTTAATGCAGGTTAATCATGCGGCGGGGAAACGGGCAGTGACGGTGCCTAGAGAACTTTTCTGGTTAATTGAGGTTGGTAAGCGGTACAGCTTATTTGAGCAGAGCAACTTAAATATTGCCATTGGCCCCTTAGTGAAACTATGGCACATTGGCTTTCAAGATGCCCGTGAACCGAGTGATAAAGAAATTCAGGCAAAGCTGGCCTTAACGAATCCGGCTGATATTTATTTAGACGCTCGTACTTCACGGGTTTACCTGGATAAGCCGGGGATGGAAATTGACCTCGGCGCGCTGGCCAAGGGGTATTTTGCGGACCAAATTGCTAACGGCTGGAAGCATGATGGGGTGGTTTCAGGCATGATTAATCTGGGTGGCAATGTCGTGGTCATTGGCGACCATCCGCATCATGAAGATCACCACTGGATAGTGGGCTTACAGGATCCTGCTAAGCCACAGGGGCAATGTATACGTTGCTTGAAGCTGCGGGATCAATCGATTGTCACGTCCGGAACCTACCAGCGTAATTTGCAGGTTCACCACCGCTTTTTCCACCATCTGATAAATCCACAGACGGGCTATCCCTTTACCACGGACTTAGCTAGCTTATCGATTATTTCACGCAAATCATTGCCCGGTGAGTTATGGACATCGATCTTATTTGGCCATAGCTGGGAATATATTGAACAAGTGGTGCACAAAACGGCGGGAATTCAGGCAATCGGCATTTGGCAAGATGGGTTAACGCGAGACCTCTTTGATTGAGCTTAGCACTGAGTCCTGTTATGATTATTCTGTTTTGAAAAATACCTGTGTAGGAGGAATTGGAGAAGATGGATAAGCATCCGGTATATTTAGATAATGCTGGTACAACGCCAATGATGCCAGAGACCATTCAGGCATGGACTGACGCAGCTAATGATTCATGGGGCAATGCCTCGACGACGAATTACTACGGGCGGATTGCTAAACAGGCGCTAGAAGACAGTCGCCACGCAATGGCCCAATCGATTAATGCAGCCAGTGATGAGGAAATTGTCATTACGAGTGGGGGTACGGAAAGCGATAACACGGTGATTTATGAAACTGCCCGTGCGCGCCAAAAGCTCGGTAAGCACATTATCACCACTAAATTTGAACACGAAGCCATCTTGCGCCCGCTCGAAGATTTAGCAAAGAATGAAGGCTTTGACGTTACCTACCTGGATGTTGATGAAAATGGTCAGATTGACCTGCAGCAATTGAAGGATGCTTTAACTGACGACACGATCCTGGTCTCAATTATGACGGTCAATAATGAAGTCGGTAGCCATTTGCCGATTCACGAAATTGGTGAAATTGTAAAGGACTCCAATGCCTGGTTCCATACCGATGCTGTTCAGGGTTACGGTGCCGTACCAATTGACGTCCAAAAGGATCACATTGACTTCCTGTCGACGTCTGCACATAAGATCAACGGTCCTAAGGGCATTGGTTTCTTGTACCGGCGTGAGGGTTTGAACTTGCCATCGTTAATTCGTGGCGGTGACCAAGAATTAAAGCGGCGTGCCGGAACGGAAAATGTACCCCAAGCGGTATCCTTTGCCAAAGCGATTGAACTGCACTTTGAAAATGACCAGCTGCAGAAGAATGCAGATAATTACTGGGCGTTAAAGAAGCAATTAGTTCAAGGCTTGCGGGACCACAACATCGACTTTGAACTCAACGGTAGTTTTGACGATCACATGACACCGCAAACGATGAATATCTGGTTCAAGGGTGTACGTGCGGATGCCCTGCTTACCGATCTTGATTTGGCAGGTGTTGTCGCGGCGGCTGGTTCTGCATGTACTGCCGGCTCTCTGGATCCATCCCACGTCTTAGTAGCGATGTATGGCAAGGACAGTCCGCGCGTTTCGCAATCTTTGCGGATTAGCCTGGGGATGACGAACAGTAGTGAGGACATTGACCGGTTAATTGCCGTTTTGGCCGACCTGATTCCTAAATTAAAAGCTGCCCGTTAATTTTTAAAAAGCAATATCAAAAGCTGTTGGTGTGTTGAAGTACCGGCAATCGGGGATTAATTCCAAGAATTGTCGCGTCTTCTTTAGCCAACAGCTTTTTTGTTAATTTTGCTGATTTTTGCCGTCTATAAGAGTGGAGGTGTGTGCATTGAACAATTTAGAAAATTTATTGATCAATGGTGATTGGTTGATTGTGACGGATTATTTACGCGGCCATGGCTATAGTCCCGATGCGATCCGCCTGGTTATTAATGCACTAACGGAAGCCTAAGCTGAATGATGGTTGGAATGCGTGATCTGGGTGTCACTGTTTGGCTGCATCGGTTTGAAAAAACTGGCGTCCTTTCTTGATGATGCGTTGTCGCAGCTTATTGACGGCCTGCCGTGAGCAATGCCATTGCAGGGCGATTTCCGTATCACCATAGCCGCTGAGGAGTAAGTCGAGGTATGCCTGCTGCTGCCTGGTGAGCATTGGCTTTAGCTGGTTGAATAGGCGATCGTTTCCATGGCGGGCATATACTCGTGCCATCTGGTAGTCTATAAAGGTTAACTCCTGGTCAGCGGATGCCGATGTTTGTCGTGATTGCCGTCGTTGCTGACTGCGCAATAGGTCTAATATCCGCCAGTAAATACATTGATAAAGGTATGAGTGGTTAATTTGCCCCTTGTCTGACAACATCAGTTTAGACGCAAGGGCTAATCGTGCTTCCTGCACCAAGTCATCCCAATTTTCCTGGAGCGGACTTTGGTGGAGGTTCTTTAAAGCACCAAAAATTAGTGCTTGATAT
Organism: Candidatus Limosilactobacillus merdigallinarum; assembly: GCA_019114515.1. Taxonomy (GTDB): domain Bacteria; phylum Bacillota; class Bacilli; order Lactobacillales; family Lactobacillaceae; genus Limosilactobacillus; species Limosilactobacillus merdigallinarum. Next base: position 25,008 of record DXFH01000012.1, on the reverse strand, counting down.
GCGGGATGATAGCTAAGGTGGATGGCTTTTTGCCAAGAAATTTTGCTGTTGGTATTCATTTTCGTTCTCCTTTGATAAGCTTCCTGATCAGGTGGTGCTAAGATAGCAGAATTACAGAAGAGGACGTGAATGCCAAAATTTAGCCATTTGATCTGAAAGAGTGATTAGTGAAACGAAGAAAGCAAATAAGTAATAAAAAAGTTAGGGACGCTAAAGTTTGTTGCCTAACTGGTTAATTACCTATTTGCCGATCAATAATGACTATTAACTCAATTAATGATTGACATAAGCTGTAATTTTCGTTAATCTGTGAAGGGTGTGAAAGCGTTTACAGCTAATGAAGAAAGTAGTGATCAATTAATGAATGATGTATTGAACGTAGGAAACGGCATGAAAACGATGGCGCAATTAAAGGGCAAAATTGATTGTTGCCTGCCAAAAGCCAACCTGAGATGGGATGATTGCCTATTGCTCAGTCATTATGGGGAGGATAAAACCTTTGTGTTAATGACCGATGGCACGCATCTAGTGGTGGAACAAAGCCTGCGGGAGTCCATCAATGCCTTTGCCCGGTTTAATGTCTGTCACCAAAGCAATATCTGTCCTGGTGCAACCTTGTTTGATCGTCCGGTGCGGGGAATTGTCGCTGGGATGAACCGTTTGCTGCCCACTAGCGGCTTGCATAATCCTAATTTGGTCTATTACATGGCGCGGTTTTTACTGGGGTACGTTTATCTGCCGCAAACCGGGGAGATCTGTCTGCATTTTGTAAATGACCACCTTAACTGCCGAATCGCCATTCCGGCATATCAAGAAACCTTTAACAAAATCCTGCAGGAAGCAGATGAGCTCTCTAGTGTGCAGCTGAGTCTCCTGCATTATTTCATGCATTGCTATGCCTATCAGCATAAATGCACGCAGCTAACTAATGATTATCACCGGAGTCGCCAAATGCGGGAAAAGGCAATTCAATGGGAAGAGACCAAATTACTGTGGATAGTGAATGAAGCATATAAGACTTGCTACGGACAGGCCATGGAAGAGGAGATGCGCGCAGAACTCATTACAGTGATGGAGAAATGTTATCAGACAAAATAAAACTGCGGTTGAGCAGGACCCAATCGCAGTTTTAAAAGATAAGTTGTGAAATAAATTTAGCGGCAAACAGGTGATTTACCGTTTCAGCCATTTGATTCTCCGTCATGTTGTCTGGGACAATGTGGTTGTTTAAACGGAAGTCGTATTCAGTGCCCTTAGGTTCTTCAGCGACCTTGCTCAAATCAATCTTGTTGTCCTTCTCGTCCGTGAATTCGAAGTCAGATTTGTGAATGTTTTGAATTGCTTGTTCATTCATTCCCATATCTAAGACCTCTTTTAAAGTCCTAGAATAGCATCATTTATTTAAATTGACACAAAAAATTCAATAAATGTTGTTCTGGTTATCCTGTATAAATAAATATTTTTGTTATATTTTGCTATGTAATATTTATGTAATATAAGAAAAACTAATGAGAGTAACGTTTTGCGCGCTGAAATTTATATTTGCTGTCAAGCAGAGTTGACAGTTAGTAGTTTTAGGCGACTAAAAAGTTTGCTTTTGTTGCTAATTGATTGGGGATAAGCTGACAATGTTAGTTGATAAGGAAATCCTGATTTAACAGCATTTAACGAAGGCAAAACTTAGACAAAATAATAAAAAATAGTTTGGTTGTCTGCCAAAAGTCTGCCAAATTATATGGGCTCTTAGTATAAACTGAGGGTCTTTTTTGATGTAGAGACAAAGCAAGTTTATAACTGAATTGTAAATATGAGTTAACGTTTTAAGAGCTGTATAATTATTAATTTGTAATTTAAATATAATATGGTATCATATAGACAAGCATCTATGTATTAAGGAGAGATAAATGGATTACCAAGAATTAGCAAACTTATTAAAAGTCGTTGCAGAGCCTAACCGACTTAAGATCTTAAACTTACTTTCATGCGGAGAGATGTGTGCTTGTGATATTCTTGATCATTTTAATTTTACACAGCCTACTCTTTCACATCATATGAAAGTATTGGAAGATAAGGAATTGATCTTAGTGCAGAAGAGGGGGAAATGGCACTATTATTCATTAAACCCAGAAAAATCAACAGTAATTATTAATGGATTAACTGAAGTACTATCAAATTCTGAGAATTGTATTTGTAAGGATGCTTAAAAAGTTTGTTAATCCTTTTATTTTGAACAATACATAGATGACTATCTATATATAGAGGGAGTTTTTTATTATTATGAATACGTCAAAAGGCTTATCCTTCATGGATCGCTATATGACTTTATGGGTATTTCTAGCTATGGCTTTAGGAATTGTGATTAGTTTTGTCTTTCCATCATTCCCTAAGTTAATTAACAGTTGGTCAGTGGGTACTACTTCAATACCTATTGCGATTGGTTTGATCTTAATGCTGTATCCACCTTTGACAAAGGTTAATTACGATAAAATGGGGGATGTTTTTAGAGATAAGAAAGAGCTTGTTTTTTCTTTGATTCAAAACTGGATTGTTGGTCCACTTTTGATGTTCGCTTTAGCCGTTATTTTCCTTCATGATTATCCTGACTACATGGTTGGTTTAATCATGATTGGATTGGCAAGATGTATTGCCATGGTAATTGTATGGAATGAGTTGGCACAAGGGAATAATGATTATGCAGCCGGTTTGGTCGCATTAAATTCTATTTTCCAAATTGTCTTTTATTCCGTTTACGCATATGTTTTTATTAGTGTATTGCCTAAATTCTTCGGTATTCAAACTCATGCACTTAACGTTACGATGGGCGAAATTGCTAAAACCGTCTTTATTTACTTGGGTATTCCGTTTATTTTAGGAATCGGTTCACGCTACTTGATTATTAAATCCAAGGGCAAAGATTGGTTTGAAGCTAAGTATGTTCCTAAAATCAGCAGAATAACCACCTGGGCTTTGCTTTTTACTATCGTACTAATGTTTTCGGTTAAGGGTGTTAAAGTTGTTCAATTGCCGCTTGATGCAGTTAGGGTAGCTGTTCCTTTATTACTATACTTCGTATTAATGTTCCTAATTACTTTTTGGATTGCGAAAAAGACACACACAAGCTATTCAATCTCCGTAACACAAGCCTTTACTGCTTCAAGCAATAACTTTGAACTTGCAGTGGCTGTAGCCGTTGGTATTTTTGGCTTAAACTCAAGCGAAGCATTTGCGGCCGTAATCGGTCCTATGGTAGAAGTACCGGTTATGATCCTATTGGTAGATGTGGCACTTTGGATAAAGAGGAGATACTACAAGTAATGAAGAAAATATACTTTTTATGTACTGGTAATTCCTGTCGTAGTCAGATGGCAGAGGGCTATGGCAAGATCCTGTTAAAGGATAAATATGAAGTGAAAAGTGCAGGTATTGAAAAACATGGGTTAAATCCATATGCGGTTAAGGCTATGGCAGAAGATGGCGTTGATATTAGTCAGCAAAAATCTAAGTTAATTGATCCAGATTATTTGAATTCAGCTGATCTTGTGGTTACCTTGTGTGGGGATGCAAGAGATCGTTGTCCAGCCTTGTCGCCTCAAACGAAAAATCTTCATTGGCCTTTGATTGATCCGGCGCAAGCACAAGGAACACCTGAACAGAAAATGGTAATATTTCGTCAAGTTCGTGATGAAATCAAAAAGCGTGTAGCCGATTTGAAATAAAAAATATTAAGAAATTCTAAAGAAAAAATTTTGAAATTGATGGCAAACTTAAGACATGGTATAAATCAACTATAAGTATTTAAAGGTTTTATTTTATTTTTAAAGGTATATTTGTTTATTACTCATAGTGATGTAAGTACTATTACATTGCGCCAACATGGTGTGTATAGTGTCATTATGAGAGATGTTGGATAAGTCGTAGAACAATGTTACCGTTGCTACAGGTCTATGACTGATTTTTTATAGAAAATGTAGCGGTACCACCGTGGGCGCCACGCTAGCGGATACTGGTAGTAACGTGGTTTAGTTATTTTTAAGTTTTAAAGGAATTTTTAACTTTTTAACTTCTCCAGCACTAGCAGTCTGCCCATTTGATGGAAAACTGAATAGATAATGACGAGAAGCATGTGTTTACAAACACGTGCTTCTTTTAGTGATCGCGGATTATCAAGGTGTTAGAGAAGGCTTTAACATTGGTAATCCGCTTTTTTTGTCGTCAATTTTAGTTAAAGGGATGCCGTATCCCGCTGCCTCAATTTAGGAGGTTATAAATATGGCTCAAACTAATAACAATCAATCAGTTCAAACTATTAAGGAATCTTCTTTTGCAGCTTCAGTGTTGCCCAAGGCTACACCAATTGCAAATGTACTTCAAAAGCCATTGAAGTTAGCTACTGGTAGTATCTTTAAGGTGCTTTCTGGTACAAATGAAGATGTTAAGGATAGTAACGGTGATAACACCGTACGTGCATGTTATCGAGTTCAGTCATTGAATAGTAAGCTATTGCCTTTATCAACTGAATTTGAAATCAAAGTAAAAGGGCAAACGTGTATTCTTAAAGAAGAGGACAATGTCGAAATCATGTTTAATTCCAAGATGATCATCGTTGCCTTTGACAATCTGTCACATTGGGCATTTAACGGTCGTGAAGGCTTAAATGCTACAGGCGTAAGAGTCTTGAATCTTTCTAATGAGCAAATTATGCATATTGTTGGAGGTAATCATGCGCACAATTAAGTACAATCCTAACGACCACTATCACTTTAACGCTGCTTTGATGGTTATGGGCGTAATTGTTGGCATAGTTTTAGGATTTGTTTTTCAATCAGGCGTATTATTAATCCTTGCTACTGTAATTAGTCAATATAAGTGGTTGTTGGATGAACTGAATAAAATTTTTTATGCTGATCAAATTAAGGCACTTGACCGGTTAACTAACTCTGCTAAGTTAGCTGATAATCGTGATAATTTTGCCATTGGGCGCTACCGTAGTTCAGTTAATTACACACTCGATATGAGTAATACCGATTACTATCTACTAACCATTGATGCAAACGGAGTAAGTAATACTCGTCATTTGCAGGAACTGGCTAATGAGGTAGGAGCAGCCTTTCATCATTCCGCAAATTTGGAAAGTGTAGCTAACGGTATAGCTGTATATAAGATTAATTTGGTTAGATCAAAAGGAAATATTAATGAGAGCGATTTCTAAGGTACTACTGGCACCAAATTGTACTGTTGACTGGAAGTCAAGCCCACACATGCTGGTATCTGGCGTTACTGGATCGTCGAAAACCAATACTCTTGAGGATGTTTTGCTCTCAACGATTAGTGCTAAAAGTCGGTTAGACAACCAGAAAATAGGCATGTGCGCTAAAGCATATATCATTGATGGCAAAGGCTCAGACTTAGCAAGTTTGAAAGCCTTTCATCCAGCTATTACACCTAACCAAGCGGCTCGTACCTTGCGTATCTTGACTAAAAATATGCATATGCGATACGAGCACTTCTCCGGAGACTTCGGTAAAACGGCCAGTGATTACTTTGTTAGTGTAGATCAGGTCAGTGTTAACTTTCCCGTTAATAAAATGGGTGGATTAAATACTGCATTGCAGGTCGCTAAAGACTTACGACTTTCTAAGATCTTTGGCGGATCTGACAAGGCTAGGGCGTTGAATTATTATTCAGAAGCTGTCAGCTACTACAATGGACAAATCAAGTTCATGTGGAACGAGAAGAAGAAGTCTCAAGGTTTGTTGTTGTATTTTAGTGCGACGGGATTTAAGGCTTGGCAGAACTTAGGGAAACTTAGAGGCTATAGTTCAACTTTTAATAGTTTTGTTAAATACATGGTTCAAAAGAAGGCTAGATTTACCAGAGTTGATGTTGCGATTGATGTAATTGATGGCAATTTAAGTGTTGACCAGTTGCACAGTCAACTTCAACAAAAAGAAATTATGATCTTAGATTCCTTGAAGCGTGAAAAATCTGAGAAGACTCAGAAGTTTTACGGAGCAAACAAAGTAATCACTGGTATTACCTGTGGTGCCCGTTCAAGTGATAACTTCTTAAGAGTGTATGACAAAAAGATCGAGCAAGATAAACCGAACGCACCGCATTTTGATTTAGCAAAAGAGAGCTCTAGTTGGATGCGCATAGAAGGTGAGTTTAAGCATAAAGCGGCACATGCAATTCTCTCAGATTTAAAAGATAAAGATGAAGAAGAATTAGGTCAAAAACTAATCGGTTACGTGGTTAATCAATGGCTGTTAACAGAAACTAAGTACTCTCAAAGTTATGCTAGTGTAGTGTATACGGCCTTTAGGCAAAGCTTGGATTACGCAGTAGAAATTAATTTAATTCCTGCAAATCCTTCTCTGAAGACGAAATCTGTGCCTAAAGGCAAGGCTACGGCTAAGTATTGGACGAAGGAAGAATTTGAAAAAGTTCTTTCGTCTGTATCTGTTTCTAGTTTTTATGAGCGTTTAATTTATGTAACGTTCTTGTTCTTTTATAGGATGGGATGCAGAGTCTCTGAAGCAGGTGCATTAAGATGGTCTGACGTTGATTTAAACAATGGTAAGGTAAGATTTATTAATAACCTCCACTATAAGAATAAGATGGAATATGAGCTAGTGCCATATTTGAAAAATGATTCAAGTCGGAGAACTTTAACTCTTGATGATGAACTTGTTAGAGTTTTAGAAGATTGGAAAAAAGAACAGCTTAAGTATAGTGTTCATGATTTTGTCTTGTCCTATGACAATTGTCCATTGAATAAATCAACCTTAAGCAAATGGCTTAAACGCTATTCCAAACTTGCTGGTGTTCCTAGAGTTGACGGTAGAGGATTGAGGCATTCTAATGCTTCTTATCTTATTGCTGAACTAGGTGCGGATGTTTTAACGGTTAGTCACCGTTTAGGGCATAAAACACCTATGACGACACTGAAATACTATGCGCATATGTTTAGTAACAATGACATTGAGTTAGCCTCTAAGATGGAAAGAAGCATGGATATTTCTCCTGCAGAAAAATCAAAAGTTACATTTAATGGTAACCAACATTTAGATGGAAACAAAATAGACGGTCTGCCAAATGTCTGCCAGAAGAAGAAAAAGGCTAGTTAATTAGTTGATATAAAAGGAACGTCGTTTATTCTAAGGGGATAACTAAGACAAATAAAAAGTGGGTGACTAAACTCGTTGCTGAATTTCTAGTCGCCCGCTGATAAGCAAGGATTATTGGCCCACCGCTGTGCTCAATCATTAAGCGGCGCGGTGATGACTGCCCCAGTGAGTCATATGGACTCCGTGGAATACCGTAATAACCATTAAGAATAAGATACCAATTAACGCAATTAAGTTACTCAAAGTCGACATCATATGCCCCACTCCTTTTAGCTGCCTTAATTATTTAAAGCATTTATTTTCTACAGTTTTATTATAACAAGTAGAAAACGGTTTCATGCCTTATATTCGGATGAATTTACTGTGAAAAATAGCTAAGAATTATTCAGGATAGGGAGGAACTAATTGACTGTTTTTGACTACAGCTGTAGACTAATGCTGAGGTGAATTCGATGGAAACAAACACAGATATTAGCCCAGCAGAATGGCAGGTAATGCGCGTTATCTGGACTTTAAACGAGGCTACTAGTGCCCAAGTAATCGAAATCCTACAGCGCAAAGAAGATTGGCAGTCAGCAACCATTAAGACCCTTTTACACCGCTTGGTTAAAAAAGGGGCTTTGAAAACAACCCGTCATGGACGCGCCTTTATTTATCAGCCCCTGGTAAAAGAACAGACGACAATGAACGACGCGGTTGACCAGCTATTTTCGAGCATTTGTCAAATGCATGCCGGCAAATCATTGATCCATGTCATTGAACACACGGAATTAAGCAAGCAAGATATTGCCAGTTTGCAAGACTTATTAGCAAAAAAAGCCGTTGATGCACCCGAAACGGTTAAGTGCAACTGCGTCCCAGGAATGGACATGAATTGTTAAAAAAGCTATGCAACAAAGCGCATAGCCTTTTGATTAAAATATTTCTATTTATTAATGCCTGCGATGCCATGAGTCGTAGGCATTTTTGATTAGCAAGATTGCCGTAATGACAATGGCCCAAATCCATCCGGCGACTCCTAGCTTATAGATGATGGGGTGGGCGCTGGAACCAACCACTAGAATGGATGACGACATAATTAGTGATGCAAGCATGATGACAATTAGTAACCGGTTGAGCAGGCGGTTAATTTTGTCGAGCACCTTGCTTTGGCCGACATAATGCAAATTAACCTTTGCTTGGCCATTCAACAGTTGTTCTAACAAACGATTGGTTTTGGTCGGAATCTGTGCTCCGGCAATTAATGCGGAATATCCCTGGTGAGCATGGTGGGCTAAGGAGTCCTTGAATTGATAATGCTCTTTGAACCAACGCATTGCAAAGGGGCGGGCGACACTCATCATCGAAATATCGGGGTCCAGCTTGGCGACCATCATTTCCAGACTGCCAAACGCCTTAAACAGCAAAGTAACTTCTGAGCGTAATTGCAGGTGGTGGCCCTGACATAGCTGGGTAATGGAGAAGATTAACTGGCCCATGTCAATCTGGGCGAGGGGTGTGTGCAGGTAGGGCTGGATAAAGCGAGCGAAATCACGGGAAAAACTTTGTTCGTCCACCTCGCCGGTACGGTTGCAGACATTGAGTACCGCTTGGGCAGCGCCATATTCGTCTTGGCTAGCCACCGCCAAAATAATCTGGGCGATCCCGTCAGCCATGGCACTGGATAAGCGGCCCATCATACCAAAGTCTAAGTAGACCAAGCGGTAAGGGGGCAGGACGGTTTGCGTACTTAAATGGACAGTCACGTCGCCGAACTCCCGCTTAACTTCCTGAGGCTTAGCCAGCGCGTTTTGCTTAGGTGCCCGGTAGAAAAGGATGTTACCTGGATGCGGATCCGCATGGAAGAAGTGGTCGACAAATACTTGCTTGATAAAATTACGCACCAGCGTTTCGGCAATCGTCTTTCGCTCGCCGGTCCATTGCTGCGCTTCTTCTTTAGCTTGGGGCTTTTTTTGTGCGACCAAGTACTTGATGGATTTACCAGGCATGGTTTCGTTGACCAAAATCTGGGGATGACAGTGATCTAAGTAGACTTTGGGGACACGGATGATGCCGTCATCATTGTTATAACGATAAAACTCTTGGCCCCACACAGCTTCCTGCATGGTGTTGACTTCGCTTAGCAAGGAGTTGCTTAATTCTTCCAACACCTGGTTAAAGTCGACAACCGTCAGTTTGCCAGGTACATACTTCAGCAACTTAATGGCCCGCCTAAAAAGGGCTAAATCGGCTTTAATCAGCTGGTCGACTGCGGGGTGCTGAACTTTCACTACCACTTTAGTACCATCCTTTAAGGTCGCATAGTGGCATTGACCGACAGAGGCCGAAGCAAAGGGTTCATAATCAAAATTGGCGAAGAGCTCTTCTGGCAAGTGCCCCGTATTATTCCTGAAGACTTGGCAAACGGTCTCGTATGAGTCAGCCGGCACTTGATCCTGTAGCTTGCTTAAGGCTTTGATGTAGGCAGGGGAAACCAGGTCCGGACGGGTAGAAATCAGCTGCCCCATTTTAATGAAAGTCGGACCTAACTCCTGAAAGGCAGCTAAGACTTCCTCGGGATTAGTTTGGTGATAAAAGTTATGTAGAAACTGGTGGCGCCGCATGATCTTTAGGATTTCACTGAGGCGTTCACTTTTTGAAATACTTACTGCCATATTCTCCTCCGCAAAGAAAAAGGAGTGGGCGCAGTCTGCTGGATCAGCAGGCGGGCTTTCACTCCCTAAAACATATTCTCTTCATTAAATAACATGTCTAACGCTACATGTTCAATTCGTATGCGTTCCGAATATCCTTGTCAGTTGGACCGGTGTAAACCTTACCACGCTGTACAAAGCCGAAGTTTAATACTAAGTTGTGTACCCGCTTGTTCAATTCGTGAGTAGAAATCCGGATGTTACGAACGCCATGTCCGTAGGCAATACTAATCAGAGTAGACATAATGTAGTTAGCAAAGTGCTTGCCCCGGTAGCCGGAAGTAATGGCAATCCGGTTGATCGTTGCAAATGGGTGACCTGGACGGTTCCACTTACCATCAACGATGTAAGCATAGTGGGTATCACCTTGCAGCATCAAAGTACCAGTACCCACGATCTTGTCGCCGTACATTAAGAGGTAGCAGGAATTAGCTTCAATATCTTGCTCCATGCTCAAACGAGAGGGATAGCCGCTTTGCCACTGCTCACTGCCGTCTTCCTTTAATAATTTTTTGGCATTCTGGATGATTTCCCAAACGGCATCCAGGTCATCTAGCGTAGCTTTACGCATGTAAATAGCTTCACCCATAGTTGAAACCTCCGTTCATAGTTAATGTTCGTATTAATTATAAATTGTCCAATATCATTTAGACAACCACTTTACTTATTTTTGTAGAAAGCAATTTCAATCAGGTTTTTGTCAGGGTCACGCAGGTAAATAGAGGTCATTTCACCTTCGGAACCGTGCTTAGTCACGGGACCAGCAACCACATCAACATAATAGGATTTAAAGTGGTGCAAAGTCTCGTTAACGTCGTCTCCGGAAACTAAGCACAGGTCAGCTGCGCCCACGGTTGGCTTGTCGGCTTGTAAGGCTTTTTGATCCCGATCGACGGTTTGCAGACGAATTAATTGGTGGCCACAACGCAGGGTAACGACCTCATCAGTCGTTTGCTCATCAATGACGGGCATATCGAAGACCTCGTGGTAAAAGCGGCGCGAACGCTCTAAATCACTAACGGTTAACACGATATGGTCAATACGGCGCATTTTCATAAAAAATCACACTTTCTCAAATAAATTTACTACCTAAACGATACCATTCATTTTAGACATTGTCTGGATAGATGTGAATAAATTTACTTAATAATATTAAGCAAACTGCATTAGAAAATGTTGTGAATTAAGTTTTAAAATAAATTCGGCCAATTATCTCGTTAATTCAACATTTTCGGGCATAAATTGTAAAATAGTCGTATAATATTTATTAAGGATTGTTATTATTTTCTAATAAAGGAGCGAAAGAGATGTCAACAAAGAAGCAAATCGGGTTGTTCTCTCTGATCATGATGATCTTTACCACCGTGTTCGGGTTTGCCAACTCACCAGTTGCCTTTTATCAAATGGGCTATGCTTCCATCTTATGGTACGTTGTTGCCGCAATTGTCTTCTTCTTACCAATTGCGATGATGATTGCCGAATATGGTTCTGCGTTGCCTAAAGCAGAAGGGGGGATTTATTCCTGGCTAGAAGCAGGCGGAAGCAAGCGGGTTGCTTTCATCGGTACCTTTATCTGGATGTCTGCATGGATTGTCTGGATGGTTTCCACGGCTTCCAAGGTATGGATCCCACTTTCAACGTTAATTTCTGGTTCTGACCAGACGCAAAAGTGGTCATTCTTAGGAATGTCAGCTACCCAGTTCGTTGGTGTACTGGCCATCTTATGGGTGATCTTCGTTACGATTACTGCCAGCCATGGGGTTGATAAGATCGCCAAGGTTGGTACTTTTGGTGGGACAATGGTTTCCATCTTGACCGTCTTGTTTGTGCTGATTTCAATTGTTACTTGGATTGCTCAGCATGGTGTTGTGCTGCAGCCAATTCACGGGGTTTCTTCATTCTTCAAGTCACCAAACCCTAATTTCCAGTCCACGATTACTACTTTATCCTTTGTTATCTATGCTATTTTTGCTTATGGTGGTTTGGAATCAATTGGTACTTTGATGGATTCAATTAAGGACCCTAAGAAGACATTCCCAAAGGCCATGGTTATTTCCATGATTGTCATTACCTTTTTATACGCCATTATGATTTTCATGTGGGGTATTTCTACTAACTGGCAAAAAGTTCTGGGTGGCAAGGAAGTTAACTTAGGTAACATTTCCTATGTCATGATGAGCAACGCCGGTGTTGTGATGGGTAATGCACTTGGTTTATCACATGGTGCCTCATTGGCTATCGGCTCATTCATGGCCCGGTTTACTGGTCTGGGAATGTTCTTTGCCTACGTTGGTTCCTTCTTCGTTATGATTTACTCACCAGTCAAAGCCTTAATCCTTGGTTCTGACCCCCGTTTGTGGCCAAAACGGGTTACTACGCTGAACAAGCATGGTATGCCTGCTTTTGCGATGGGTATTCAATGTGTAGTTATTTGTCTGATCATCTTTGGGGTTGCCTTCGGTGGTTCTGGTGCTCAAGACTTCTACCAAATCTTGACCAACATGGCCAACGTTACTAACTCAATGCCATACCTGTTCATTGCTGGTGTGTTCCCATTCTTCAAGAAGCGGACTGACTTAGCACGGCCATTCGTCTTCTTCAAGTCAAAGACAACGACAAACATCGTTTCTATCTTTGTTTGCCTGATCGTTTCTTTCGGGATTATCTTTACCTGCATCGCCCCAATTATTACCGGCGACTGGCAGACAGCCTTCTGGACGATCTTTGGTCCTGTCTTCTTTGGTGCCGTTGCTTGGATCTTCTACGATGTTCAAGCACGTCGTCACCACTTGGAAGACTAATAGACGTTGCAGATTAATATGATTAAGGGAGTGTGACTACGAAGTCGTAATGGACTTCTGTCACGCTCCCTTTTATTTGCTTTTACCCAAGCAGCAGTGCAGAATGATGATAGAACTATCAATTTGTAAGTGAGGAGTGACAATATGACAACACGGATATTTCTCTTTCACCCACACATGGATCAATCACGGGTAAATAAAGCATTAGCCAACGCTGCTGAGCAAGCAGGCATCGAGGTACGGAATATTTATGATTTGTATCCCGATTTTAAGATTGACGTAGAACAAGAACGTCAAGTGCTAGCAGACACTGACCGGATTGCCTTTCAATTCCCATTCTATTGGTACTCTAGTCCAGCCTTGATGAAACAGTATGAAGATGATGTGTTCACTGGCAACTGGGCTTACAACGGTGGCAACGCAATTAAAGATCATGAGTGGCTGTTAGCTGTTTCCACGGGTTCGCCCAAGCAGGCTTACCAGCGTAACGGCCGTCATTTCTATTTGGGACCTGAATTGTTACGCCCATACCAGGCAACGAATCACCTGATTCAAACCAAATTCTGTGTGCCGTTCATTAGCTATGCGGACCTGTGCCAGACGGATGCAGATTTGCAAAAGCGGGCACAGGCCTACGTTGACTACTTGCAAACGGCAGGTCCGCTGCCAGTACAGCCGCGTGATGGCATCAATGAAAAGTAATTAAAATAATCGGGGCGGTTAAGCCTCTTTTTAAGGAAGTGGAAAAATGAGTGCGACTAACTTGCCGACTAAGATTGAGGTCCGTGGTGGCAAAGTCCACAATTTAAAAAACATCGATGTTGATATTCCACTGCATCAATTTGTGGCGATTTCTGGCCTTTCTGGGTCCGGTAAATCATCTTTAGCAATGGGCATCCTGTATGAAGAAGGCTCGCGGCGCTACCTAGAGGCATTGTCGACCTATACGCGACGCCGGATCAAGCTGGGCAACCAGGCAGATGTACAGTCAGTGAAGCATATTCCGTCCGCGTTAGCGCTGCATCAACGGCCGAGTATTCCATCAGAGCGAGCAACGGTGGGGACCATGAGTGAAATTTTCAATGTGGTTCGCCTGATTTTCTCGCGTCTAGGATCGCCGGTTTGTCCGAATGGTCACCGTTTAAAGCCCAGCCTTAAGACAGCGGTACAGATGGCTAAGCAGGGCCACGACATGGGGATATTAACCTGTCCCGTGTGCGGTGCTCAATTCCGGGCATTCTCTGCCGAGGACTTTGCCTTTAATTCGGATGGTGCCTGTGATAACTGTCAGGGTACGGGTAAAGTAAGGGCTGTTGATGATAGTAAGCTGATTTTAGATGAAAACCGGACTTTAAATGAAGGCGCAGTGGCTTCGTGGCATTTGCCGGGCCGTAATTTTATGCCCAGTGTTGCCGAACAAGCGGGTATCCGGGTCAATGTACCTTATAAGGACCTAACGGATAAGGAAAAGAATTTTGTCCTTAACGGTCCGCGAAAGAAGTTTAAGATGGACTTTCGTTCTGGCACTGGACGGGTCTTTCATGACTTCAATGCATTATATGAAAACGCGCATGACGCGGTGACCGAATCGGCACGGACAAGCAAGAGTGATCGCTCCCAGGCCCGGATTAACCAATTCTTTACCTTCTCGACCTGTCCCGTTTGTCATGGGACGCGCTTAAAGCCGGACCGGCTCCAGCAGTTGGCGGGTGGCCTGAACATTGCGCAGGTTACCCAGTTAACTCTTGGCCAATTGCCGGACTGGGAAAAGAAGGTTAAGAAAGAGTTGCCCGCGAACATGAATGAGATGGCGCATTCACTTTTTACCGAAATGGATGATAATCTGCGGGTTCTTTTAGAACTCGGTCTTGATTACTTAACGCTTTCCCGGAATGGTAATACCTTGTCCACCGGTGAGCTGCAACGGATTCAGTTAGCTCGGACATTGCGGACTCAGACCACGGGGGTACTGTATGTCTTGGATGAGCCGTCAATCGGCTTGCACCCTGATAACGTGGCCGGGTTATTGTCAGTCTTTCGCTCCTTGGTTGACCAGGGCAATTCGCTAGTCGTTGTCGATCACAATATCGATATTATTAAGGCAGCTGACTGGGTAATTGAAATTGGTCCCGGCTCTGGTAACGAAGGCGGGACAATCGTTGCCAAGGGAAATCCGCAGCAATTGTGTCATGATCAGCACTCGTTGATTGGCCCGTTTTTGAATGGGACCGCCACGATTAAAACCACTGACGACATTGCGCCGCAGGTTAAGGGAAAGATTGATTTTGAAGTCAAAAATTACTTCAACCTAAAAGATGTGACTGCCCAAATTCCGCTAAACCAAATTACGACGGTAACTGGCTTTTCCGGGGCCGGCAAGACTTCACTGATTTTAGACAGTCTAGTACCGGCCATTCAGGCACAAGCAAAGAAGCAGCCGCTGCCTAAGCAGGTAGTAATGCTAAAATCACCATTGAAGTCAGTAGTCAGTGTTGACGCCGCACCAATTGGTAAGTCGACGCGGTCAACGGTGGCTACTTACACCAGCATCATGGATCATTTGCGGAAGCTATTTGCCGCCCAGCCCGAAGCAAAGAAACGCCGCTACACGGCTTCTTACTTCTCGTACAATAACAAACAGGGGGCGTGTCCTACCTGTGGCGGTACAGGTGTCGTGACGATGGACATCCAATACTTGCCAGATATGCAGCAGACGTGCCCGACATGTCATGGCGACCGGTACAACCAGGATATCCAACAAGTGAAATGGCATGATTATTCCATCGTTGATTTGTTGAAACTGGATGTGCGTGAGGCTTTGCCGATTTTTAGGGCGGTACCGTCGATTGAACGTGAATTAAAGCTGCTGGATCAAGTCGGACTATCTTACCTGCATCTGGGTGAAGATACGCCAACCTTATCCGGTGGGGAGGCACAGCGCCTAAAGCTGGTTAAGCATTTAAACCGGCAGCAGAAGACCACGCTGTTTGTTTTTGATGAGCCATCAATTGGTCTGCACCCTTTAGATGTGCGCACTTTGCTAGAAGTGATGCAGGGCTTGATTAAACAGGGAGCCACGATTGTCATCATCACACACGATATGAATCTGATGGCAAATGCGGATTACTTGATTGATTTAGGCCCTCGTGGCGGCAGTAATGGTGGCCGCATTGTAGCTGCCGGGACGCCAGCTGAGTTGATTAAAGATCCACGTTCATTAACGACTAAGTATCTGGCAGAATTCTGGCAAGCATACCAGCAATAAGCAGGTCAGTTAGGCTATACCGATTAAAAGGCGCCAAGCGTTCGAAAATTCCGAATACTTGACGCCTTTCTTGTCTTAGCTGATTAATTATTCCACTGCTTTGGCATCCTGACGGTGATGAATTAGGGTAAACAAGATCAGGATCAATAGAATGGCCACAACAGCAGCAATAATTCGTTTTAAGTCGCCCTTGAAAATCGCATCGCCACCAAAAGCATATAAAAATGATGTCGGCAGCATACCCACAATCACCATAAGAATAAACTGGACGCGGCTGATTTTCATTTGAACCACCGCATAGTTAACTAGCACACTGGGGATGATGGGAATCATGTAGCCGAGGGTTAAACCAATTGAAGGGTATTTAAACGACATTAATTCGTTTAACAGCGGTCGCCGTCTGAACTGCTTGGAGAAATGCAGCTTGCGGATGAGGGCAGCGACCATGCAATTCCCCAGGATATTGCCGACCCAGTTGACCAAAAGCCCTAAGAACGGTCCATAACATAATCCCGCAAAGATGCAGATAACGGAATTAGAAAGACCCGGGATAGCATTCATCAACGCGATGATGATGGTTAATAGCGCCATATCAGCCAAGCCGTGCGAACGAATTAAGCGCAATAAGGTGGCCCGATTATGTGGTGAATAGTGCAATAAGAGGATGATTTCCGGCTTAAAGTCCATCCAGACAAAATATAGTGCTATCAAGATCGCAATAGTAGCATCAGCAATCAGGAACCCCTTGTTTAGATAGTGTCGTCGTTGTTCAGACGATGGTGTTTCTCTATTCATAGCGGGCCCCCTCAAAAGTTACTTGATTTGATCATACATCGAAATCAAGGTCTGTCGCAAGCGGGGATCATGGGCATAGAGGTAAGTACCGCGCACGCCGCGCTTTAAAATCACATTGAGCGCATTCATAATCATACGTTCCTCTAGTTGTTTAATCTCTTTAGGATCAGTGAGGTCTTTGCGGCGTTTAAAGGATTCCACGTCGGTGTAGCGATCGAGGTGGACCAGTAGTTGGTTGCTGTCATTTGCCTGGCTAATGATCGGGCCGATAATAATACCCGCATAGTTAAGGTCAAATCCCTGACAGGTGTAAATGGAGCCGACTTCATTAATGGTTTGGGGAATTTCCGCCCAGGGTGTTGACGTATAGTTGTACTGATCCCACGGCATTTTGAAACGGCCTTCCTTGATATAGTGTTTGCCACCATCCAGCGTGGACGGGTAGCCAGAAGTGGAGAGGATGCGAGACAATCCGACTTCATGATCCCGCTGGACGATCGCTTTTCGCATTGCTTCGGCGTCGTCAAAAACGCGAAAATCATAATGATCACGGGCATTTTTCGGTAAAGCAGTGACTGTGCCATCAGTTAATTGGTTCATCCACGCTACTAAATCATCGCTCGCGGTCATCCGAAATTGGTGCTTTAAATGGTAATCATCATGCGGATATTGGTTAGTCAGCTTAGTCAAACGATCGGGCGTCCACAGGCTCTTCATGCGTAGCACTTGGTATTGGTCAAAGACTAAAATAACGACCTTTGCGCGCTTGATCACTTCGGCTAATTGGTTTTCATGGTAGAAATTATTGTAATGATCCGGTTTAGACAGGAGGAGGTGGGCTTCATCAATTACGACGACATCGACGTGGCCGTCTCTTTTATCTAGCTGATTAATAAACGAAGTCGGCCGTTCATAGTCTTTCTTGAGCAGGTGCGGGTAATGCCCGGCAATCTCTTTGTAGACCTTCAATATTTCAGGGTGGTTAACTAAGAAACAATTGTCGGTACCATAAAACGGACTGGTTTGATCCGTCCGGGCGGCCGTCTGCAGCTGGTTAAATAAGTGGGATAAGACGACGCTTTTACCAGTTCCGGCATCGCCATAAATGGTGAAAATGGCAGGTGTATTGCCGGCTTCTAGGTGCTGACTGGTGAAAGCAAGAATCCGGTTTACCAATTGAGCTTGTTCATTAGTCAGTGGCTTAAGCGGCGATAATTTTTCGACGGCGGTATTTTGATCAACGGTCATGTGGAAAAACTCCCTTCTTTCAACAATTGTCTATGCTAATGAATTCGGGCCAATCGGTCAACAAATCAATGAAGATGTCGTTTTCATCACTTTGTGAAATGGTGTAAAATACATATAGTATAAACGGAAGATGAGTAAGGAGTTGGTTGAATGAATCGGCATCCAGATTATTTGCTGAATCAAGTGGAAGAGCCAGCGGACATTAAGGGAATGACGCTGGATCAGTTTAAGCAGCTTGGTTCAGAGATGCGACAATTGATTATTGAGCGTGACAGTGCCATTGGTGGTCACGTTGGGCCAAACCTAGGCGTGGTCGAAATGACCATCGCTTACCATTACGTCTTTAATTCTCCTCACGATAAGATTATTTGGGACGTTTCCCACCAGTGCTATGCCCACAAAATGCTGACGGGACGCAAACAAGGATTCTTGGATCCCGACCACTATGAAGATGTCTCCGGCTTTACTTCGCCAGAAGAAAGTGATGACGACTTCTTTGCTATTGGCCATACGTCGACGTCCATTGCCTTGGCAGTGGGGATGGCCCGTGCGCGGGATATGCGCCACAAGAAGGATGAGAACATCGTTGCCGTCATTGGGGACGGTTCTTTAAGCGGTGGTCTGGCTTATGAAGGACTAAATAATGCCGGCCAATTAAAGTCGAACCTGATTATTGTGGTAAACGACAATGGCATGTCCATTGATGAAAATCAGGGTGGCTTGTACAAGGGCTTAAAGGAACTGCGTGAGACTGACGGCAAGTCCCCGAACAATATCTTCAAGTTCATGGGCCTCGACTATCGTTATGTTCCCGATGGCAATAACCTAGAAGAGATGATCAAAGTCTTCAAAGAAGTTAAGGACATTGATCACCCAATCGTCCTGCATGTGCACACCTTGAAGGGCAAGGGCTACCAGCCGGCAGTGGACAATAAGATGCTGTACCACTGGCGCGGACCATTCGACCCGAAGACGGGCAAGAGTACTACCCCGGCACCAAAAGAAAACTACAGCGACCCTGTGATTGACCAGCTATTTAAAGAAATTGAGGCCGGTCAGCCAGTCGCAGCGATTACGGCAGCAATTCCTAATATGTTTAATTTGAAACGGTTCCAGGCTAAGTATCCGGACCGCTACTTTGATGTCGGCATTGCGGAACAGATGGCGGTTACCTCGGCTGTCGGGATGGCCCAGCATGGTGTCCGTCCAGTGGTCTTTGAAAACAGCAGTTTCCTGCAGCGGGCTTATGATCAATTGATTCATGATGTCGCCTTGAATGATGCTCCAATCGTGATGATCGTCCAAGGTGGCACGATTAGCAGCGAATCTGCTACCCACCAGGGGACCTTCGATATTTCCTACATCAGTTCTTTGCCAAACATTGAATACTTGGCGCCAACGAGCGAAGAAGAAATGCTTTCAATGCTGCACTGGGCCATTAATCAGGATGAAAGCCCAGTCTTTATTCGCCAACCAGAAAAGAAGGTTGTTCACCGCGCAGCGACGCAGGACGACTACAGCTCAATTGATTACGATATTGTCCACCAGGGCAGTGAAGTCGCAATCATGGCAGTCGGTGACTTCTTTGAACTGGGAAAGCAAGTATGCGAGCAGTTGAAGAAGGAACTCAATATTGACGCTACTTTGATTAACCCAAAGTCGGTTACCAATATTGATGCCCGTGACCTGCACCACTTACAAGAAGACCACAATATTGTGGTGACCTTGGAAGATGGCAATTTAAGCGGCGGCTTTAGTGAAACCATTGACCGCTACTATGGGCCAACCGATATGCAGGTATTGAACTTTGGTGCTCCGCGTGAATTTGCGGATAATGTACCAACGGATGTTTTAGCGGAATGGTACCACTTAACTCCAGAACTCATCTGTGATGACATTGAAAAGGTCGTTCACCAAATTTAAAAAGTAAGGGAGCAAGACAGACGTCGTTACGACTTTGTTTTCGAGCTTCCGCAATCACAAAAAGGCTTTAAGCGTTCGGAATCCCGGATGCTTGAGGCCTTTTGTTCGATATAACAGATTTAAGCCCCAGCGCTTTTTCTGTGCCAATTTTTTCCTAACCGCAATATTGATGATTAGGCAAGATGGCCCATTCGCAAAATTTTGGCTTGCAGAGTCTCCAATTCGTCAGCATTGAGGGTAATGCAGTGGGAAACCTGACGCATATCGGCATGGGCATCTTCGACGAGAAAATGGTTGATAGTGGCACTGTCGACACCGGCATGCCGCAAATGCTGAATCGCCATTGCAATGGCCAATTCATTGGTTTTGGCTGCGGACAAAATTTTAGGAGCGGTTTCAATTACGCCCTGGTAGTAGCCCAACATGAAAACTTTATTCATTAATATCAACTCCTTTTAAACGAAACAATTAGTCACCGAATGATCTTTACGCCTTTAGTCTAGGTCAATTTAAGATTTCTGCCAAAAATAAAATATCATTTTACTGTTTTGCCGTCCTTAGATAGCAGACAAGAAAAAAGGAGTATTTGAGGATGACAAAACAACGCATTTGGCACGGAGCATTAATTGCTCAGTTAACTTTATTATTGACGGTGGCAGGACCATTAGCGGTGCATGCTGCTAGTAATAGCACTGACGCAACAGTGGTAAAAAAAACGGAACCCGGTGAGCACTATGAAAAGACGACGCGGATCATCTACCAGTTCCGCTCGGATGATGGGAAGGTTCACCAAGATAAGAAAGTGACCATTCGGTGGCAAAAAGGTAAGGATGGCCGTTTGCACGTTATTAAAGCGGACAAATTAGCGACAATGCAATGGGACAATATCGGTGATTATCATCCGGCAACATATATTACGATGCCCCCATTCTTGGACCCAGATGTTCCAGAAGTGGTTTACCACTTAAAGTACCTGCCGGAAGGGGATTATACCGGGTTAGTTGATCCAGCAGTAGTGCATGTCAAAGACCAAAAAGGTAATATCCTGCAAACGCAGTACTTTTATGGTAGCCCCGACGACAAGACATTTAAGGTAAAAGTACCATTAGCTGATGATCTCTCGCTCGCCGAGGATCAATCGGCAACGGTTACTTTTAACCGGGATAAGTTTCGTAATGTGCTGCCGCAGACCATTCTAGTTGAACATAATGATAAGACGACAATCCCACCTGCGACGGATCCTTCGACAGATAAACCGGGAAAGGATACCAGCAAACCTGAGGATTCAGGCAAGAAGACTGATGACCATCAGCATGATACGAGTGGTGATAAAGGCTTACCATCACCAGGCGATCAGACGCAAGGTGAGCATGAACAAGATAAACTGGTAGACCCTGGTAAGCAGGAACCATCTAAACCAGCTGATCCGGACAAGAAAGATCCAACTAAGCCAGTGGATTCGGACAAGCAGGAACCGACTAAACCAGCTGATCCTAGCAGTGAAGAAGGTGGTTCCAAGTCAGACCAAGATCAGCCAAAGAAAGATGATCAAAAAGACGACGGTACAACCGAATCTCCAAAGCAACCGGAACAGCCAGCTAACCAAGATGATCATGAAAAGGGCGACACGGTGACGACGGATGATGATCACAAGAAAGATCCAGAGGCTCCGCAAGATGATCAGAAGGCACACGATCAAGATCATTCCAAGACAGACCAGCCAAGCAATCCAGATGCTGATAAACAGCAATCGTCAGGAGCAGGTACAGCGGATGAAGGGTTACCGGATAAAGGATCACCTGCCGATAAAGACCAGCATGACCACGATGTAAAGCCACAGAAACCGACTAAAGATCCGGATAAACACAAGGATAGTCATAGTGATTCAGAGAAGACGACGCCTAAAGGACAGCACTCGCAGAGCAAGAATAATCCTTCCCAACCAACAACTAGTCATCCAAAAGGTGAAAGTTCCAAGAAGAATGAGCACCGTGAAAATGATGAACAGCAGCCGCATCACGATGGCGATGTAAGTAATGTTAAGGATGAGGAAGGAGGACATTCTGGCAATCCAGCAGGAATGGATGAGGAATCATTTACCGAAGAAGAACCTATGAAAATGCCATTGAGTGATCTTTCGACAGGAACCAAACAATCAAAGAAAGGTGCTGATCCATTTTTGGATAATGAAATTAGTCGTTTAAGCCAACCGGTCGAATCCCAGAAAAAGGGTCATAATGATCATTTACCACAAACGGGCCATCAGGGGAACTTACTATTGACTGTATCTGGTTTCTTAATGGGATTGGCCGCCGTTTTGCTGACCCGTCTTAATAAGCAGAAATAATAGCTAAACGAACGGATGTTCATTTTCAATTGAGAGGTGTAAAATAAGCATAAATAGCTGAAAGGAACCTCAAAATTGAAACGTAAATTTCGTAAACTATGGCATTGGCTGGCGGTTCTCGCCATTCTTTTTGCAGTGGCCAATGCATTTCAACGGCCAGCGGATGGTAGCAAATATGGGCAAACGCCAAGTATCAGTGCCCGAATTCATCGCGCCTGGGGTGGTAGCCGTTTGCGCACATCCGCTACTAGTCATGGCTTACCAACACCAACGCAATCACAGGCACAGGTAACCCTTACGCCAGCAGTGCGCCAGCAATTGCCTGCGCAAATCGAGTGGAATGGTCACGGTGCATACATTTTAAATAATAATCGGCCGCAACTTAACGCTGATATTAATAGTGCACCCTATGCAGTCAATCATGTCGATTCGCAAGGTCGCGCTTGGCGAGGCGATGCCTGGTTGAATAAAACAACGCGACAATACCAAAACCGCCAGTCCACCGGCAATGGCGCTAGTGATTGGAAACCAGCCGGCTTCTTGCAGGCGAGCCATTTAAATGGACGACCGACACACGCATATGATCGTGGCCATTTGCTTGGCTATGCTTTAGTTGGTGGTATTAAGGGCTTTGATGCTTCGGAATCCAACCCTAAAAATATCGCTACACAGACGGCTTGGGCTAATGAAGCGCGCTCTAGCGACTCCACTGGGCAGAATTATTACGAAGGTCTCGTTCGTAAAGCGTTAGATCAAGGTAAACAAGTTCGTTACCGGGTTACTGACATCTATGATGGTAACTGCTTAGTTCCAGCAGGAGCTCACATTGAAGCCTTGTCCAAAGACGGCTCGTTAATTTTTAATGTATTCGTGCCGAATGTCCAGAACAACATCAATATCGATTATGCAACGGGTCACGTGGCCCAAAGGTAAGTGAGAGTAAGGTTTTCGGTTGATTTATCAGCATTTTGAGAGTTAAAATCAGAATGTATAATATGCGTATATTTTTTGATAAACTGTGTATATTCAATAAATTACCGTGAGGCGGTTAGAAGAACTTGTCACATCCATGTCACACCGTGTCACGTGCATAAAATCAGAACAAAATAAAAAGCACCTCAATCACGAGGGGCACTATGTTCCGTCAAGTATACAGGTAAAATAGAATAAATTTAGTTTAGGCGGCTTGGTTGCGGAATTGTTCCGCAGTCAAGCCGTTTCTTGTTGCGTATGCGCGTTTAGTATTGAAATATTCGATTCCCTCTTGAACTAGTCGTTCAAGTTCGGCCAGCGTTTTTGGTTGTGGATGTCGAGCTAACCAAATTAGCTTAAAGTCATTCCACCAGCGTTCCATCGGTGAATTTTCCCAAGGGTGACCTGGATGCGACATGCTATGTACACAGTTCTTCGAAGCTAAATAGCTGGTAAAAGCCCTTGAACAATAGGCTGCTCCACGATCTGTATGAATCATTGGATGAACATTTGGTTCACCTTTGAACGCGCGTTCAAAGGTTTCAATCACGGCTGGCGTCGTTTCTGTTGCTGAAATATTGTAGCTGAGTGCATAACGTCTATATAAATCTAGAACAACGTGTAAACGTGCTTTGTGCACAGTTTGATTACCATATACAACTTCCGTTGTATCGGTAACCCATACTTCGTTCTTGGCCTGACGATCAAACTGTTCGTTTAATAAATTATCACTGACATATTCTTCGTGTCGTTTAATTCGATTATGCCTCTTCTTCCGAATAGTGGTTTTAATATGATTGTCTCGCATACAGCGGGTGACCCGCTTTAGGCCAGCACGAAAAGTTAATTTGCCTTCAGACTGCAGCTGCGTCGTCATCCCTAAATAGCCCAGCGTCCAGTGATGCTCTTCCTCTAGTTCGAGAATGGCCGTTAATAGTTGATCCTGTTCTTTTCGATATGGGCATGTTCCCCGTTTAAGCCACTTATAGTAGGCATCACGTGTAATACCAGCCAGTTTTGTTAACTGTGTGATTGGCCATTCATGCTCTCTGCTTAGTTCTTGAATTGCTTGGTATTGGTTTTCTTTTTCGCCTCCCGGTTGCGTATTTCGACCAATTTTTTTGCGAAGGCAATCTCCATTTCTTGTTGCTTTAATTTGGCTTTAAGTAGTCGATTTTCTGCTCTTAAACGATCAGCTTCCGTCCATTGAGATTCAGGTTTGGCTTTACCTCGGCGATCACGTAGTGATTCTGGATTATTACCGCTTTGCTTGTATTTCCGATACCAACCATATACTTGTTGGTAACTGACATTATAGTGGTCAACGGCCCAGTTATAGTTCAAGTCATGTTTAATCAATTCTTCAATAATCGTGAGTCTTTCTTCAAAACTAGTCTTTCTGCCACGCATTTTTGAATCTCGCTTTCTTGGCGTATATGCCTTTAAGTTAAATTCATTATACTGGTGAATCCAGTTTAAAAGTTGATGTTTAGATTTAAGCCCATTTTTGATGGCAAATTCCTCTAATGAATGCTTCGATGCTTGATATTGTTGAACCAAAGCAACCTTGAACTTCTTGGAATATTGTTGATTATGATGAGTAGAGCGTAACCCTTCAGCTCCCTGGTATTTGTATCTAAGTTGCCAGGTGTGCAGAGTAAATCTGCTAATTTTATATTTTTTAGCTATCATGTCTGCGTCAATGTTCTTCATCTCATTAATTATTTTTAGCTTATCTTCAATCGAAAATTTAGATTGACGGCTCATAGAAAAATGCCCTCCAAGTACATCAGATGAATTTTCTATTTCATCTGTATACTTAGAGGGCATTATAGCC
>DXFH01000011.1 GCA_019114515.1 Candidatus Limosilactobacillus merdigallinarum | reverse complement strand
ATATCAAGTGGATCTGCGCCATCGATAAACGATTCATAAAAACTGACAACACTTACAACTTGTAAAGCATCTAGATCATCATGATCTAAATACGCTAGTGTGATTTGATTGTTCATCTAACTCCTCCTTTTGACATAGTATATTATAAATCTAGTATCTTTCAGAACTCATAAGGAATTGATCTTATACTAAAAAAATGGACTATTTTTATTCAGTCCGTAAAATGAAAGTATATGATTAATTAATATCATTTCCTAGTTTTAGATAATCGAATCCTCTCCTATTTTTTATTAAACTTGTTTTAGGAAAAAGGGGGGCTACAATGATTACAAAATTAAACAGTTTTTCAGACAGGGATTTAGAACAATTGGCACATTCCCATTAGGAGAAAAGATGAATCTAAATATTGAAGCACTAAATAAACTAACAGAACAGCATTATAAACTGTTACTTGAAGCAGATCCTAATGAAAAATTAATAAGTAAGTATTTAAACCGTTCTTTTTGTTTTGAGGCAACCTATAACAATGAATTATTAGGAGTGTTGGTTCTTTTACCTACACACCCCGAAACACTAGAAGTTGTGAACATTGCCGTAATTTCAACACAAAGAAACAAAGGAATTGGGCATCAACTTCTTACTTTTGCCGAAAAATATGCGCGAAACAATAATTACAAGTGTCTTGAAATTGGAACTGGTACAACTAGCTTCGGACAACTTTATCTTTATCAAAAATGTGATTTCCGCGTTGTTGGTGTTGATCAAGATTTCTTTACAATTCACTATGATAAAGAAATTACTGAAAATGGTCTTGTTTTAAGGGACATGATACGTTTGAGAAAAGTTCTTAAATAAACCTTGTTTCCCTGTTAGGGCATATAACTATTTTTCGACAATATAAATTGCGAATGCATGCTTTACCGGCTGTCGTTTGAAGAATAAATACAAAGCGATCTATCTTAATCATCCGCTTACACACCGGTGCTCAGCAGTGTAATTGTCGTTAGTGTGTATAACCTCCTGTATAGATCAAAATTATACAGAGAGGCACACAAATGGCCTCCAGTATTCGAATTTTCCCGAACACTGGGGGCCTATTTGTGCTCGCGGGGGCTCGAAAACGAAGTCGTAAACGACTTCTGTCTCGCTTCCAAGACCAAACTTTGAGACCATCAGTGATGGGCTCAAAGTTGTGTTCACTGCGATCCAGCGCTTGTAACAGTGCAAGCATCGCTAACACCTCAAGAACCTTATTGTTATAACTATTTGTCTCTGTGTTCCAGCGGGTAAAAGACATTGAAGATGAACAGGATCATGTTGATAAAGACCAAACCAGCCGTTGACAAGAACACTTGCGCATAGTCCCATAAACCCGCCACGGTTCCTCCAATCAATGGGCCGAAGATATTGCCAATATACATAAAGCTTTGGTTCCAAGAGAAGATTCTCCCCGTCAGCATGGACGGCGTATTCTTCGTCAGGAGGGTTTGTACCTGCGGGAAGAGGCTTGCATTGCCGATTCCGATGATGAAACGCAAAATGCCTAGTTGCCATGGATTAGTAACAAACGCTGACGGAATAAAGCAGGCAATCTGCAACAGAAAACCAAAGATAAGGATCTTATGAGTACCAATATTATCACCTAACCGACCTAACAGTGGTGCCGCCACCATGGTCGAAATGCCAGACAATGCCGGCAACTAAAGTAACCCCGTGACCACCATGTATCAGTTCCTTAATAAATAGCGAGATAATGGGATTGATCGAATTATTGGCTGCCTGAATGATTATCGTCGTAATCAATAAGCCGAAAATCACCCGTGGCTGGTCAAGGGCATGAATTACTCTACTGGCCTTATCTAGTTTCTTATCCGTCACTGGCACGAATCCCTCTTAATGGACGAAGAAGAGGCAGGCAAAAAAGATCAACAACAAGATAAGGCCGGTAATGAAGAATGTCATCCGGTAAGAGAACATGGATGCTAGCGCACCACCCATTAAAGGGACTAGAAGCGTGCCACCGGTGACGCCAGACGCCATTGTCCCTAAGGCAGCACCGGCCTGTTTCTTTGGCGTTTCAGTGGCAATTAAGGAATTGGCGTTCGAAACAAAGCCCGCAAATACCCCTTGTAGCATCCGCAAAACCATCAGTTCCCATACATTCTGCACTGCACCCATCGCAGCAATGACAATAGCCATTCCAAGGAAAGCCCGCAGGATCATTAACTTTCGGCCCTTTTGATCCGCTAATTTGCCCCAATATGGCGAAGTGATGGCGGACACTACATACATTACTGAAAAGCCCATTCCTGCAAAAAACACACTGACTGACAAGACCCGCAAGTTGCGTTTCCATATTGGTGCTTTTGTGCTAGCCCTTCAATGGTCTCCCCTTCCAAAAACAAAAAGGGACTGAGTTTTACCTCAGCCCCCTTGTCAGTATTCCTAATTAATTATCGAATTATTCTTCACTACTGCCTGAGCAGATTAACCAAGTAATTCCGTAAGCATCTACAATTTGGCCCATCTTCGAATGAACAGGATGTGGCCCAAATGGCAACGTCACCCGTTGCTGGTCCGATGCTGCCAAACGATCAAACAATGCTTTTGCACTAGTTTCATCACCATTAAAATCAAGCAATAAAGAAACCAGTGATGAGGCCTGTGGTTCCATCATCGTTGCGTCGGCACACATAATCTTGTGCCCAGCAATCTTAAATTCACCATAGGCAGTTGTATCATCAAGGTTATCTTCTGAGAAGCCTAGATTACTTGCCTGTTCTTCAGTAAAAGGAATCCGCTGCAGGGCGTCCGCGTCAAATTCCTGCTGATAATATTCCATCGCTTTTTTGGCATTTTTAAAAGTCAAAAAAGGGTATATTTCTGCAGCCATGCTTTTCCTCCGTAATTGAGTTCTTTCTAATTATATGGCGTCAGTTATCAGTCGTCAAATTGGACCGGACCAATGCAACAAAAAAGTTTCGAAAAATTTTTGACCTATACCAATTTTTTCTCATTCCAAACGAACCGCTTTTTGATGGGAGACGACCTAATTTAATCCAATTTGTGGAATTAATCACAATCGCGAAAACGCTATCCTTTATTGTGGTCGTAAGCAATGATTAAGGTTATAATGTCAGACGATGAACAATTTACAGACTCGATTTAGGGAGAGTGAATATAAGCTATGGAAAACAAAGCTTTAATTACATTATTTGGTGCAGCTGGTGACTTAGCCCAGCGAAAACTTTATCCTTCCTTGTTCAAGCTTTATCAAAAGGATTATTTAGGTGAACACTTTGCCCTTTTAGGAACTTCACGGCGGGCAATTTCCGACGAAGACTTCCAACAAATGGTCGCTAAGTCCATTTGTGGTATTAAGGAAACTGAAGAAGGCCAAGCGGCTAGTTTCGTTAAGCACTTCTTCTTCCAATCACACGACGTTACCAAGCCAGAACACTACGTTGTCTTAAAAGACCGGTTGGCTAAGCTGGAAGACCAGTTTAAGACTGCTGGCAACCGCCTATTCTACATGTCCATGGCCCCACAATTCTTTGGCACCATCGCATTAAATTTGAAGAAGCAGAACTTATTAACTGATGAAGGCTACAACCGCCTAGTTATTGAAAAGCCATTTGGTCGTGACTTCAATTCTGCAAAGAAACTGAACGACGAATTGTCACAGACCTTCCAAGAAAACCAGATTTTCCGAATTGACCACTACCTGGGCAAGGAAATGATTCAAAACATCGAAGCATTGCGTTTCGGTAACACCATCATTGAATCACTGTGGAACAACCGTTACATTGACAACGTTCAGGTTACGTTAAGTGAAAAGCTGGGTGTTGAAGAACGTGCTGGCTACTATGACAATTCCGGCGCCCTGCGTGACATGATGCAAAACCACATCATGCAAGTGGTTGCTCAATTAGCTATGGAGCAACCTGTTTCCTTCACAGATAGCGATGTGCGGGTTGAAAAGATCAAGGCATTGCGTTCATTGCGGGTTTACACTCCTGCTGAAGCTGCCGCTAACTTTGTTCGTGGTCAATACGACGCTGGCCAAGACACGAATGCCTACCGTGATGAAGACGGTGTTGATCCTCATTCCAACACTGAAACCTTCGTTGCAGCTAAGCTCTTGTTTGATAACTACCGTTGGTCGGGGGTTCCATTCTACGTTCGGACTGGTAAGAAGATGGCCGACAAGTTCACCCGGATCGACGTTGTCTTCAAGAAGCCTTTGATCGATATTTTTGCTAACCCACGGATGCAATCTGACCAATCCTTAAAGAGCAACATCTTAACGATCTATGTTGAACCAGAAGCTGGCTTCTCATTAAGAGTTAACGCTAAGAGTGCTGGTCAAGGATTCAAGACCACGCCTGTTGACCTGAAGTTCATGCAGGACACTTCCACTAAGGAAGAAGCTCCTGAGCCATACGAACGTCTTTTACACGACGCCTTGGAAGGCAACCACACCAACTTCGCTTCCTGGTCTGAAATTGCTTATGCTTGGAAGTTCGTTGACGTTGCCCGTAAGCTGTGGGACATTGAAGAACCACAATTCCCTAATTATGTTCCTGGCTCCATGGGTCCAGCTGCTTCTGATGAACTGCTGGCTCGCGACGGTCGTCAATGGGTTTACCGCTTGAACCGTTAATATCACCTTAATAAACATCAAAACCTCTAGTACTTCAGTACGTACTAGAGGTTTTTTGTTCTTAACTACGATCTAAAATAATTAGTTAATTGGCAACAAGTATTGACGCATCAAAGACATAACTGCATATGCCAAATGCTTTTCTTCTTCAGTGGCAATTACATTTGCAGCCAAATTCAGACGACCCTTAAATGTACATGCACAAATTTGATAATGCGGCATCGTCCGAAAACCACCGGTCAAAATACAGTTAATGACGTGGTCACCTGCAAATTGCAGCCGTGTATCGTCAACAATCGCCATGTTGGTATAGGCAATGCCACGGACGTGATAATGACTTTCAACGTCTTTTTGGAGTTGACTAACACTGGCACCGTTATCTAAATTAGTCAGCATTGTTCGAAAGGATTCCAAAAAGGTATAGTTTGCTTTTTGTTGATCCATTGCCTCGTGCACCTTAGCTACCGTCGTTGCAAATTCCTCGTCCAAAGCTGCTGGCACACTAACGTTGTAGCGACCGGTCATATTTTGGATTCGCAACTGCTTTTGCTGGTCTTCTGGCAAAAATTGCCGCATGTCGGTCGGACAAGCCAGATTTAGCTCACTGACGCCACAACATTGTTGCACCGCTTTAGCAAATGCCGTCATGATGGCATCATTAATCGTTACTCCACTACTGTGAGTCCACTGGTGAAGCTGGGAGAACTGACTCGGTGTCAATGATTGCTGCAAAATAGCGTATTGCCGTGACTCACCATCATTCACTAATCCTGGTAAGGACAAAGCCTGCGTAGGATGATCATTATTAGTGCTGGGTTTAGCTGGAATCTGACGCAATAATTCTTTGATTTCGCTAATGTCTTGGTGATTCTCTATATCAATGTCGCCGTCAGCATTATAAGCACTGCACAGCAGGTAGAGGAGCTGCTTAAAGCCGGCGCCATCCGTCAAAATGTGACTGCCATACACGATCAACTGGTGATCAGTGACATATAGTTCCCATTGGGGCTGGGTTTCCCAATCTAACCGCCCAGCGTAACTTTCATCCATTTGATCAACAAAATGTAAAACGGAACTGGCATCCGCATGAATATCGTAAAATTCATTGTCTTTAATCCGGTAAGCCTGCATTAGTTCAGGCACTACTTTAGCAACCGCAGTCACTGCTGTGGTCAAGCGTTGATGATCCAGTGGGTACTTAAGGCTGATCTCGGCTCTGACCATTGGGTACATCGCTGAAAAGCCCACAGTATGCAAAATATTTAATGGATCTGCCATTTGTTTACCTTCTTTCACCCAATATTACCAAAAACGGTCGTCAACAACTCGACAATCTGAATTGCTAACGACCGTTTTTCAAAGTGATCTCACTTAAGCTGTACGATTAAATTTTAGAGTTGACTCGTTAATTCACGAACCAGTGGCTTACCATTTACCAGGTTCTTAACATCGGAGACACACTTTTCACCCATGCCGTGCAGACATTCGTAAGTGTAAGCAGAGGTGTGTGGGGTAACCAGGAAGTGCTTGTCCTTTAAGAATGGGTGGTCAGCACGAACGGGTTCTACTTCCATGGTGTCGGCAGCATAACCACCAACACGGCCATCCTTAACAGCAGCCATCATGGCCTTTTCATCAATCAGAGCACCACGGGCATGGTTAACAAAGTAAACGCCCTTCTTAACCTTGCTCAATGCTTCATCATTGATCAGGTGGTAGTCAGTGTCATCCAAGGATGCGTTCAGTGAGATGTAGTCACACTTTTCCAGTAATTCATCCAGGGATACTAACTTAGCCCACGGATTATCTTCCCACCAGCCATCACGTGCACGTGAGTGAGGATCCACGATCAGTACATCTTCACCACCACTCAACAGGTGGAATAATTCAGCAACCCGGCTACCAATGTTACCACAGCCGATAACACCAAATTGCTTGCCGCGGAATTCGTGACCCATGAATTGAGCACGGTCTTCGTAGTGGTCAGCCTTAACACGGTCAGCAGATGCTGGGGCCTGACGAACAACGGCCATCAGGTTAGTCAGGGCATTTTCAGCAACTGATTCACGTTCAACCAACGGTGGGACAATCGTTACCTTAACGCCGTGTTCCTTAGCAGCCTTGATGTCGATGGAGTTGTAGCCAATACCGTGACGAGAAATCAGCTTAAGGCCTTCCATGTTGTCAAAGAATTCCTTAGTGAAGAATGGGGTAACACTAGCAATGATAATGTTGTAACCCTGCAGCTTTTCGGCTAATTCTTTGCCGCCGATGTTAGGGTCAAACATGAAACGCTTAACATTACCAATCTTTTCCAATTCCTGCCAGTGTTCCGTAAAGATCTGGCCAAAACTGCTGGAGTTAACAATTGCGATATTATATTCTGTCATAATCAATATTCCCTTTCGATTAAATTATTAAATTATGCGAGTTTATTCAACGTCTTTGCTTTCCTTAGCAAGGTGAGCTTCCAAGGTCTTGCGGATAGTGCCCTTGCCGGCCAGCATTTCCTTGAAGTCCGCTTCGATCTTGCTGCCTAAGCCAACTTCGTACAAGTCAACGCCAAAGATGGACTTGTTGGACAAGATACCCTTAACTGCCTCGTGAACATCTTGGTCAGCATCGCCGAACTTGATGTCCTTAACCTGACCATGCAAGTCGTCCCACAGTGGGTCTGGACTAGGCTGGAATTCAGCACCTTCGTCGTTTACACCCATCAGGTAACGTAACCAGGTAGCGATAACCAACGGAATAAAGTTCAAGTCCTTTGGATCGCGGTCTGGATCATCGATGTAGTGTTGGATCGTAACCCCGTAACGAACACCCATCTTCTGTGAAGTATCCGTAGCAATCCGTTGTGGCGTATCTGGGCTGTATGGGTTTGGCAGACGCTTGTTTACCAATTCATCGATGAACTTGCGTGGGCTCAATACCTTAGGATCCTGAACAACTGGCAGGTCTTCTCCGTAACCAATTTGCATGATCAAGTGCTTCAAATCTGGGTCCTGAACTTCAGAAGAAATGGACTTGAAGCCTAAGATTGTCCCGTAAATTGCCAGAGCCGTGTGCAGTGGGTTCAAGCAAGCAGTAACCTTCATCTGGTCTGCTAAGTTAACCGTGTCACGGTCAGTCATGATCACACCATCATCTTCAAATGCTGGGCGACCATTAGGGAACTTATCTTCTACAACCAAGTAGTGAGCCTCTTCAGTGTTGGTGAAGGCAGCGATGTTCGTGTGAGCTGGGGTGTGAATGATTTGGTAATCTTCAAAACCAGCCTTTTCCAGTGCCTTAGAAACTGTTTCAGATGGGTTAGGCGTGATCCGGTCAATCATTGACAGTGGGAAGGTGATCTTGTTTTCATCAGTCAGGTAGTCAATGAAGTCTTGGTTAACAAAGCCATTAGCCTTCCATGCCTTAGCAATGGTCATAACACTGTCCTTCAGCTTGTCACCATTTTGGGAGAAGTTATCAGTGGACAATAATGCCATTGGATTAGCACCGGCATTGAAACGAGCCAGCAGCAAAGCAACCATTAATGACATGTTGTTTTCTGGCTTAGCAGGGCCATTCTTGATATCCCGTGCAACTGGTGCATAGAAGTTGCCTTCAGCATCCTTTAATGCGTAGCCCTTTTCAGTAATGGAGAAGGAAGCAACTTGGAGACTATCTTGAGTAAAGATCTTCTTCAATGCTTCAAAACCACTGTCATCTTCAGTAGCTGGGCCAGCGTAAATAGCCTTAGCAACTGAGGCAAAGAGTTCACGGTCTTGTGAGCCATCGGCCTTGGTGATAACCCGGACCATCCGGTTGTTAAACTTGTTATAAACGCCGCTGATAACGCCAGAGTCGTGGGTATCAACAACAATAATGCCCTTGTTCAGCTTACCGGCATCAATTAAATGACTGGCAATAGCTGCGTGAAAGGCACGGAACAGGTTACCGCCACCAAAGTGTACCCATTGTGGAGCAGCTAACGTGTTCTTAGTAATTTCTGCTTGGTCATAAGTTGGTACCTTAATACCAGCCTTGGCAAAGTATTCTTTTTTAGCTTTATAGTCATCAGTAATCTTCACCATAAATGTATCCTCCATGTTCTTCCTAAACAACTGATATATTAGTATTGCCTGAACACGCTTTCATTCTAGCATAGTGGTTTTAAAAGTCAATTACCTTTTAGCTTTTATTTTAAGAAACTATTGGCAGAAGTTGTTAATCATGTCACAATCTCCAACACTTTTGCAAAATCTCAGCAAATCATTGACGCGGCCATGAAACCGTTTTAAACTTAGCTTGTATTGAAATCTGATATATTACTTTGCTCTGTACCGACCATTAAAGACACTAATCACATTTAGATATAAAGGAAGGTATTAATGATGGATTATATCGTCGGAATTGATATTGGTACCACCAGTACTAAAGCATTGCTGTATGACTTAAATGGTAAGATTTACGCCAAAGCTAACAAGGGATACCCCCTTTACCAAACTGAACCAGACATGGCCGAAGAAGACCCAGACGTCATGTTTGAGGCCACTATGCAAGCAATTAAGGAAGTTGTTGCAGAATCAAAGCTCACTGACGGCAAA
The DNA here is from genome assembly GCA_019114515.1 of Candidatus Limosilactobacillus merdigallinarum. GTDB lineage: Bacteria > Bacillota > Bacilli > Lactobacillales > Lactobacillaceae > Limosilactobacillus > Limosilactobacillus merdigallinarum. The sequence continues at coordinate 183,879 of DXFH01000011.1, read as the reverse complement.
GTCGTTGCAATCTCTTGGTCCGCTCAGCAGCACAGTTTAATTGCATTAGACAAGGATTATAAGCCTTTAACCCGGGCCATTACCTGGGCTGATAACCGGGCTGAAAAGTATGCCAGTGAATACAAGAAGAACGGCAAGGGCATGACCGTCTACCAGCACACCGGCTTACCAATCCACCCAATGGGTCCTTTCTATAAGCTGTTATGGTTAAAGAACGAACACCCTGCAATTTGCGACAAAGCTGCTTACTGGGTAGGCATCAAGGAATACATTATCTGGCGCTACACCAATGTCTTAGCTGAAGAAACCTCAATGGCTGCCGCTACTGGTCTGTTAAACATGAAGACGGTTGACTGGGATGACGAAATCTTAAAGATGGTTGATGTCAAACGGTCACAATTGCCTGAATTGGTTGAATGCACGCATGCAATTGATGGCATCAAGCCAGAATATGCCAAGGAAATGGGTATTCCAGCCGATGTTAAGGTCGTTATGGGTGCCACGGACGGTGCTCTTTCCACGATCGGTGTTGGTGCTCTGGAAACCGGCACGCTGGCTATTAATATTGGTACATCCGCAGCTGTTCGGTCATTCATGGACAAGCCACTGGTCGACCCAAAGGCACGGCTCTACTGCTACCCTATTATGGAAGGCAAGTACTTAGTTGGTGGCCCAATCAACAATGGTGGGATTGTCTTCAACTGGGCTCATGATGCCCTCTTTGGTGGCGAACACGAAACGGCTAAGTTATTGCGCAAAGATTCCTATGACATGCTAACCGATATCGCTGAAACGGTACCAGCTGGTGCTGGCGGCTTGCTCTTCCACCCTTACCTAGGTGGTGAACGGGCACCATTATGGGACGCTAACGCCCGAGCCTCCTTCTTCGGCTTGAACCGGCAACACACCCGTGCACACATGGTTCGTGCCGTTCTGGAAGGTATTGTCTTCAACCTGTACATGACGACATTAGCTTTGACCAAAGTTACCGGTAATCCAAAGGCAATCCTGGTTGCCGGCGGCTTCGTCCGTTCATCACTTGGTCGTCAAATCATGGCCGACATCTACGAACACGAAATAACGATTCCAGATTCCTACGAAAGTGGCTGTCTCGCCGCAATGTACTTAGCTAAGATGAGCCTCGGGATGGAGAGCGACCTTGCCGGTATCACCAAGTACATTGGCAAGGAAAAGCATTACGAGCCAAATAAGGAGAACTACGAAATTTACCGCAAGTTGAAGCCGATTTACATTAACTTGATCCAAAAGCTGGAAGAAGAATATGCTGATATTGCTAACTTCCAACGGGAATTCCCAAAGATGTACAACGATGAAAAGTAGTTAAATATTCCAATTAAAATAAGCCAAGGTTGGGGAAACCCCAAGCCTTGGCTTATTTTTTGAGACAAAGTCTTCAAAATGTCTTATTGGATTGTATAGCCGGGTTAATGGCCGCAACTCCTCTAATGATGCAACTTATAATAAAAGCAATGAAAGTGAGGTGACATCATGGAACAGGTAAAGAGCAAGGAAAGCGATGCTAAACTAGGTTTCTTTGGTTTAGTAACTATCTGTATTAGTGCGATGGTTGGCTCCTCCGCATTTGACCTGCCCAAAAACATGGCCACTGTCGCCGGGTTAAACGCACAGATCATCGCGTGGATAACAACTGCAATTGGTATGTGGCTGATCGCGGAAGTTTTCCTGACCTTAAGTGAAACCCGCCCCGATCTGCGCGGCGGTATCTACGATTATGGTATGCATGGTTTTGGTCCCCTCATGGGCTTTTTAACGGCCTGGACCTACTTTATTTCTAACTGTGCCACTAACGCCGCCTTTGCAGTTTTAGTAATGAACACCCTCAATTACTTTTTCCCGGGAACCTTCACTGGCGGCAATAACTGGCCCGCGGTGATTGGCGCTTCAATTCTTACCTGGTTCATGACCACCATCACCCTGCACGGACTGCGCTCATCAAACATTTTGCAGCGGATCGCCATTGTAGTCATGATGGCAACCCTTGTTGTATTGATCGTCTCCATGCTTCAGAACTTTAATTGGCAGCTCTTTACGATCGATGTGAATGCTGACCACGACATCAAGCCTCTGGGTAGCTTGCCTTCCCAAATAATGGCTACTATGATGGTTACCCTCTGGATGTTTAGTGGAATCGAAGGAGCTGTTGGCATGGCCGACCGTACCGAAAGCCAGCAGAAGGTCCATCAGGCAACCTTAATCGGCTTCTTTATCTGCTTGGCAATCAATATTTTCGTGTCGTTATTAGCCTTGGGGATTTTCTCTTACGGTCAATTAAGTCACTTAGAGTCCCCCTTCGACAGCGGCCATTCACGATGGAACCTTTCCCCGTCAATTTGGACGTACTGATAAAGAAGGCCAACTAGTCTTTGGCATTATTGTTGCCACCCTTGTCATTCAAGCAATCATTTTAATCGCCCACTATGATAATTCGGCCTATCAGCGTCTATTAATTATCAGCTCAGCCACAACGATCCCACCTTACTTGATTACCGAAGAATTTCTGTTCCAGCAAACCTTTGCCGATCAAGATCTGGGAAGACATCATCCCCGCAATGTGCGCTGGGTGGCCGGAATTGCCTTTGCCTACACCTTATTAATGGGTGTTTCCGCCGGCTTGAAATACACCGCGGCCGAAATAGTGGTTTGCGCATGTGGATTGCCTTTATACCACTATGCTCGTCATCAGCAAGGAGTTACTGCTTACAGCCGGATTGAAAAAGTCATCGTGCTTTTGCTGATCATAATGGCAATTGGCGGGGGACGACATGTTATTCGGATTAATCAAGCAACCATTCCTGCCACTCAAAAATCTCTTTTAAATATCTCAAAAGGAGTCCACAAACGTGAAAGTTCGTGGACTCCTTTCTTCTGCTCTATAAAAAGGGAGTTGGTTGTCGACTCCTCGCCCTCATTATTTAAGCGTAATCGTATATTCAAACGACTTAGTGGCACCAACAGCTAACTTAGTGTTGGCTTCCTTATTCATTAATTCTACTTCCTACCCGCAATGTCAGGCAAACCCGCAAATGGTTCTAGGCAAAGGAACGGCTGATCCGAATCTTCCTTGGTCCATGTACAGAAGTAACGGAAGTCATGTAAATTCAGGTGAACTGAGTGTTTAGATTTTGGTGAACTCAAGACCACGCCCTTCACACCGTCATTTTCGATAATAATCAGCCTATTTTTAAACATATCATGGTTTAAGTCAATATGGCTACCATTTGAATTAGTTAATTGGATAACTTTACCGTCACGATAGGGATGCGGTGCCATGACAATCTCAAACTGTTTCAAATCCAATCCCGCTGGTTCAAAATACAAGTCATAGTCTTCAAACCGGCCTTCACCATCAATAGGCACATTGAATGCCGGGTGGGAACCAAGTGAAAAACTAAATTCCTTATCGTCAGTATTTACAACGTCAAAATGGAAAGTAAGGCCCGCAGTACTGAGTGTAAAGGTGATAGTTAATTTAAAGCTAAATGGGTAATACTAACGGGTCGTTTCATTATCCACTAGGCTCAGTAATAGTTGGTTGCCATCGTTAGCTTCAACTTGAAAGTCCTCATCAGCAACAAAGCCGTGCTGGGGCATTTCATATTCCTGACCGTTATAGAAATACTTATCCTTTTCTGAACGGCCGATAGCCGGGAACAGGATGGGAGCATGCTTAGGCCAAACTGAAATGTTGTTCCAGATATAATCGAAGTTACCGTCGTCTTTGTTGTAGAGGTGAGTCAACTGCGCACCATGCTCATCAATGGCTGCTTTAAATTTATTATTTTCAATTACCTGCATGATTCAACCAGCTTTCTGTATTTATTTAGTTAACTAATATATTACTTAGTGAAGAAAAAAATTTATAAAGTTCTCTATCAACACCATTTTTGATTGCAGAATACGCTTTCATTGGTATTCTGCCAACTCTAGTTAGCTTAGCAGCGCCTATTGGCCCCTCTTCAATAGTAATGAGAATCATTGCCACATAAAGTTGCCAGAATGTTCATTAATTAATCTATTTTTTCTGACAGTTATTGAAAGCGCTAACAAGTAATGATATGATTAACAACGTTATCGTTGGTGAGTCAGTTAAAAAATTCATTATCTAATATGTCAAATTTGAATAAGTTCTCCATAAAAAGCATTAATCGATGACGGTCATTAATATGCTCTTACCTTGACGCATCGCTAAAATTTGATTGATAATATACCCGTTGAAAGAAGGTTTACGTTTGATGGACACCAACATACGTCAAGATGCTTACGATCAAATTAAATACAAAATAATCCATTTTCATTACCTTCCCGGACAGAAAATTTCCGAAAAAATGATCTCGACTACCTTAAATCTAGGGCGGACCCCTGTTCGTGAGGCATTAATCCGGATTGAACGTGAAGGATTGATCGAAGTTGTACCGCAAAGTGGTACTTATGTCACCACAATCAATATTGATTCCGTACAAAACGGCCGCTTTGTACGGGAATGCCTAGAACCAAATGTCATGCTGGATGCCATGACTAAGTTAACAAAGGAGCACATCGATAACCTGAATAAAAACATGGAAGAGCAAGAAGAAGCCGCCGAGTTAACGCAAACGGACCGCTTCTTTGACCTGGATCAGGCTTTTCATGGCGAATTGTACGAGGCCGCTGGCAAACAAGAAATTTGGCAATGGCTGCAGTTAAACAATACCCAATTAAATCGTTTCCGCCGTTTACGGTTAAAGGTGCCGGGCTTAAACTGGGCCACCTTGTTAAAACAGCATGAAGAAATCTTCTCTGCGATCAAACGGCAAGACGTTGATGACTTAAGTTACTTAATGCATGCGCACTTGCACTTAATGCTAGTGGAAAAAGAGACCGTCATGCGTTATTACCCTGATTACTTTTCCAGTAATTCAGAGGCTTGAGCTATTTTCCTAATATAATCAGTCAATCCCATTCATAGGTATCTAAAATGATGCCCTACGAATGGGATTATTTATTTGCTGCGATCCATAACACACTTAACCAGTGCCGGCAAAAAAACTACAATGAGTGGGAATTCGTTAATTTAACCTAAGGGATGATTATTATCAGCAATCGTAATTCTGTTCCTAAAAAGCTATCATTCATTTCAATCTACTTTTTGGGCATTAATGGTGTAATTGGATCAGGAACATTTTTGCTCCCCTCTGTCATCTATCGTTACATGAACCTATCAGCCGTTTTGGTACTCCTATGCACCGCCCTCAAGGTGTCCATGATTGCACTTTGTTATGCTGACTTGGCTAGCCGATCTACTGGCTCCGGTGCAGCATGGCTGTATGCATACAATGCTTTTGGCCGTTTTGCGGGATATGGACTAGGGATCTTCACTTGGTTTTTAGGATGTTGTACTTTGGCCGCTGAAATTGTGGCACTGTTAACTACCTTGAAGAGCTTTCTGCCCATCTTCAATAACCACGGCGTTTATTATGCAGCGGCAATGGCACTAATTGTCCTTTTTGCCGTAATCAATTTCTTTGGGCGCAGCATTGTTAAATTAGTCAACAACATTTCCGCGGTGGCAAAAATGTTAACCCTATTAGTCTTTATCGTTATCGGTGCCTTCTTTATTCATAAGTCTAATTTCTCACCAGTAATCTCCCCGGTGCGGGACCATTTTTCAAGCATTTTGGGGCAGCATTTACTCCTATCTTCTACCTATTTACCGGTTTTTCCTTTCTACCCATTGCCGCTAAGCAAATGAAGAACCCTGAGAAAAATATTCCCCGGGTATTAATTGCCGTAATGGTCAGTGTAACCATCCTAGACGCTTTAATGATGCTCGTTGCAATTGGAGTCTCCGGAGCTCGCTTGGTGGTTACTCCACCCCACTAGCTAGCGTATTAGGCAGTGCAGTCGGTAAATGGGGCTACACTTTGATTATCGTCGGGATGCTGATCAGAATTTTTGGTGTCGCCTTCTTTGCCTCGTTTAATGCCCCATCATTAGTAGCCTCTTTAGCTAATGAACACCGAATGCTGCCAAAAGTCATCGGCAAAAAGAATCGTCATGATGCTCCTTCAATCGCCATCATTCTCACAGCCATCCTGACCGCCTTATTTACTACTCAGAGTTATCTCTTCTTGGTCTCCTGTACTGTTCTCGCATCCTTCGTGCAGTACGTTCCATCCATCTTGGCCGTCATTAAATTTAAACACACTAATGAATTTCCAACTCATGGTTTCGATTTGCCAGGAAAGTATCTTATCCCTGTATTGGCATTAGCGGTGTCCTGCTATATGGTGACGAACTTCACGAAAAAGACACTTTTACTGGGTACCATTGTCGCCATGCTTGCGGCGGTCGCTTACTTCTTTATTAATAAAGATGAGGAAGCTGAAGCACGTCATGAAAGTTTCTTAGCGGCTTTACGCAATGAAAAGAAATAACCATCTAAGTTGGTAACTTAATCATATCCATAAAAAAGTCCGTTTGGAAAAATTTCCAAACGGACTTTTTTAATTTGAGAGTTCTTATGCTATTTACCCGCGGTATTTATTGACCAGAATCTTAGGATTGTACTTTAATCCCTGTTTCTGTAACTCATCATAAATCCGCAGGAATGGTTTACGGCGGAATTTAAAGCCATCGATAATGATGGAATAGATTGCCAGGTTACCATTGCGTGAATAATTCTTCTTCACTGCTTCAGCTTGTTTTTCCTTATCGGTTAAGACGTTCATCGCAATAATGCCAATTTCCATTGAGGCATTATTTGGTGCAAGTTCAATCTTTTGAATCTGTGACCAGGGAACCGTCACCTTTTCATCTTTGTGGGTATAATCGGTAACACCATTTTTATCGATGACGTATAACGGTTGTTTGGACAAGGCTGGCGCCAATGTTTGGTAGGCCAGAATACCAAACAACACAATGAACAAGACGGCAAATGCTTTCCAAATCCAACTGGTGTGGATAAAGAGAACCCCTGCCAAACAGGCAATGATGATCAAATACGCACAGTCAATAATGGCGATGCGCACCCGGTCGGGGAAAACCTGGTATCCATTATTATCTTTAACCATACTAATTAACCTTTGTAGTCAACTCGCTTTGATTCAGGAACAGACTGGAAGTAAACCTTTACTCCTTCATCAGCAATTGCCTTAATCGTTTGTTGGTCTTCGGCAGTCAGTGAAACGTCAGGAATTGGCTTTTCAACTGTGCCTGGCTTCTTAGCAGCACCACCAACACAAAGTTCTTCCAGCTTCAGACCATTGTCCAAGGCTTCCTTAACTTCTTTAACGTTCTTGAAGACGATCAAAACTTTGTCGTCACCGAACTGGTTCTTTTGCCATTCTTCACCGACTTCTTTGGTGGAGTAAACCTTAATCTTCAGACCACCAGTAGAGTTGGTGCTGACATAAACACTCTTCATGAAGTCGTCTGCGGCTGTAGCATTGTCCACAACATAGACAGAGTTGGTACCCAGACCCTTAGTCCACTTCTGCATAACCTTACCGTGAATTAAACGGTCGTCAACCCGTGCTAAATTAATTTGTCCCATAGCAATTTCTCCTTTGAGTATTTATTCCAGTTTATTATGCTTGCTTCAAAAAGTTTTTGTCAATCAACTTGATTCCGTCCTGGGCAACCTTAATAGAGTCGTTAATTAACTTAACCGTGTCATCCTCACTGTCAGTGAAGTTAACCAGGTTGATCAGTAATGGCATGCTTAAGCCCGTCACAATCTTTAGTTCATGGTAGTTAGCCAGTGAACGTAATGCGACGTTGGATGGACTACCACCCAAGAGGTCAACGATGACAACCGTTTCATCGTATTCCTTAGCGTTCTTATCCAATACTTCAACCACCTTATCCTTCAGTGCATCGACGTTTTCGCCTTCGTGCAGGCCTAAGGCAGAAACATTCTTCTGTTCGCCCATTAATAATTCAAGGCTCTTAACCGTTTCAACACCCATGTCACCGTGAGTAACAACTAAAAATGCACGCTTTGTCATAACTTATTCAGCCTCCATCAATTTTAGACAATGTAGAAGATTGACAGAACAATCAATACCAGAGTCAGGTAGATCAAACCACGGGTGATCTTAAGACCTTGCTTCTGGAAGTACCAGTATAAGAGCAAGATAGCCGTTAATGGCAGGATACCTGGCATGATCGTGTTCAAGATGCTCTGCAGGTCAAAGGTCTTGTGACTGATCGTGAACTTAAGGTAACTTCTGATCTTAACGTATTGACCAGCCATGATTCCCATCATGAACAGACCCAGAACACCCAGACCATCAATTACTGAGGACATCCGGCCTGATGTCATAATTTCCTTAGCAGCAGAACGACCTAAGGTGTAACCCATCTTAGTGAAGTAGTAACCATAAATGTAGGTTGCGGTTGCGAAACAAACGAATGGCAACAGGCATCCTAAGAAGTTACCCTTTTGTGCGAATGGCAGGAAGATAGCGATGAAGATGTATTGAACCGTCCCGGAGTCGATAGAGTCCCCAATACCAGCCAGAGGGCCCATCAGACCAACCTTGGTGTTAGAAATCATGTCTTCGGAAATAGCTTCTTCACCCTTAGCCATGGCCTTAGCACGTGCCTCTTCAAGTGAAATAGTAACCCCCATCAGAGTACCACCACCCCAAGTAGCTTGGGTGTTAAAGAAGAGCAGGTGACGTTGCAGCGCCTTAGCTAATTCATCTTTCGTCTTGTATAACTTTTTCAGAATTGGAATCAAACCAAAACAAAATGCAGGTGCCAGCATCCGGTCGAAGGTGTGGTTGACTTCGTTAGCCCACCACCAACCGAACCAGGCTTTCATTAAGTCACGGTTGGTAATCTTATCAGGTTCAGGGATTGTACCCTTTGTGCTTTCCTGAGCAGCGTTGTTTTCTACTGCTGGGTTATTGTTTTCTTCAGTCATTATTGAACCCTCCTTCGCTTAGTTTTGCGCTGGCTTCTGCGTGAACATTACGTACAGGATGGCGAAGATGATACCAAATGCGGCGTAGATCGTCATGTTAATGTTCAGCTTTGCAAATGCAACACTCATGAAGTATGCCAGGAAGAAGAATGGCAGCAGCTTTTGCTTACCGATAACTTGCATGATAACGGCAATCCCTAAGGCAGCCAGACCACCACCAACACTGGTCAGAACGTGAATGATCGTACCGTGTTGGATACCAGCAACAACATGCGCAATAACTGGAGCACCGAAGTACAGGGCAATGAAAACCAGTGGAATAAACAAACAGAATGAAATAGCTGCTGGAATAGCCATAATTGCCCAACGCAGGCCCCGAGTGTTACCTTCAGCGGCAAACCGGTCCATTGGCTTCAATGCGAAGGTGTTCAGAAAGAAACGGAATTGGTAAAGGTAAGAACCTAACAGACCAACTGGAACGGCAATCGCAATGGCACCCTGTGGGCTCATGTGACCTAACAGAGCAACTGGAACAGCGATCGCTGCAGCGATACATGGTTCAGCAGGTAGCGCACCACCTGGAGCAACGAAGCCCATGTAAACCAATTGAATAGCGGCAGTGATAATAACGGCTTGATGCATCTGGCCCATGATCAGACCAACCATCATACCGGTCATTAATGGACTGAACCGCATCGTTAAGGTGGCAAATCCTAAAATACGCGATTCAACCAAAGCAACCCAAATGGCAATTGCTAATGCTTGCCATACAGAAAGAGTTACATGCATAAGTACAACCCCCCAAAAAGTTGATAAATGAATAATTGCTATATTTGAAGGAGCAAATATTACTTCTCTCTTCGAATACTATTATAAATGAAAGCGAATACATTACAAGGGGTAATATTTATTTTTCCTAATTAAATTTCGCGCTATAATTACAATAGTTAATATATAAAACGCTTCCAAAGAGGATTGTATGATATGACCACTAAACTTTACTTTGTTCGTCACGGCGAAACCTTCTTGAATCGCTTCCAGCGCATGCAGGGTTGGATCGATTCCCATTTAACTGAGAACGGTCGCAAGCAAGCCTTAGCCACCGGACAGGCGCTAGCAAATATTGATTTTGCAGTGGTTGCTTCTTCTGATTTAGGCCGTGCTTTGCAAACCAAAAAAATAATCCTAAGTCAACTTAATAAGAAACCTGTTGCTACTATGGCATTTCCAGAGTTTCGTGAAGTTAACTTCGGTTCATTTGATGGACTGCCCTGGCGTGACGCTTGGCACACCGTAACTGAGGACACCCCATTTAATGGTCAAAATGAAATCATTGCCGATGGTGGGTTGCACGAAGCACGCCAGTTAATGGCTGAGGCAGACCCCATGCACTTATGTGAAAGTAATGCCGACGTGATCGCTCGTTGGCAGCGTGGGATAAAGAAGCTTCTTAACCAATCACCAAAAATTAATAATATGAATATATTGGTGATCTCACACGGTACCTTCATCCGTACCGTTGCCGAATATTATGGTGAATACGTGGCCGGCATAGAAAACGCTCCTAAAAACGGCAGCGTCACCATCTTTGATATAAACGATGGCAACGTTAAATTAGAGCAATACAATCAATTATTGTAGTAATGAGGGAATACAAGTGAATCCAGAAATTATTGAGTCATTCTTACAAATCGTTAAATACCGACAAATTTCTTTAGCTGCTGATGCACTTTACCTCTCACAGGCAACTATCACTAACCGGTTAACTAAACTAGAACGTTATCTGGGTGTCAAACTAGTCAACCGGGGCAAGGGACACGCATCAGTTACCTTGACTGACTATGGCAAAAAGCTGGTGCCAATCGCGGAACAGTACCTGCAAGTGGTGCAAACAGCAACCAACATCCGCGAGTTAGGCAAGTATGAGCAATTAACCATCCTAACAACTAGTGATATTAGTGGCTTCTTCTTAGCACCACTAATTCAGCAATTCTATAAATCAGTCTCTAACCTGCAGGTCACCGTCGAATGTTTACCCAAGTCTGTGATCCTTGACCGTTTGAAAACTAATCATGATGATTGGGGATTATTAACTGAGCCAACCCTTGATGACGGCTTAACGAGCAGCGAAGCTTTCATTGACTCATTGCAGCTAGTAACCTCGCCGACAATAGAATTGCCTAAAATCGTCAATACTGATTCTTTAAAACGCGATGAAGAAGTATTCTGTTCTTATAATGATGCTTATAAAAAATGGCATAGTATCTGCTGGGATGATCACCACCTGCCATTTTTCCAGACGACACAGATTACTGGTGTTTTGCCCACTCTCCTTTATGGCAACCACTGGGCACTCGTACCAAAGCTTTATGCCAACCAATTAGATCCTAAATATAGGCAGCATGATTTGCTGGAATCGGCTGCCCCTTTCCAGGTCTACTCTGTGAGCCTGCCTAACGCTCCAAAAGCTAAAATCATTGAACGTATTTCTTCTATTATTAAGTTTAACTTGCAAAAACGCGTACAATAATGACGTCACTAGGTATTGTTAAAGGAGTTAAATTATGATTCATCTCTATGTCGTCCGCCATGGCCAAACAGTTCTTAACCAGTTAGGCCGGATGCAAGGCTGGGTTGATTCCTTCCTCACCAAGCAAGGACGAGAACAAGCCATCGCTACTGGCCAGGCACTTAAAAACAAACAATTCGTCCTCGTGTGCTCTTCTGATCTGCGGCGTGCTCAAGATACTGCTGAGCTCATTAGTCAGCAGCTAATCCACCAACCTGCTTTACGTCGTTCCTTTCCCGAGTTTCGTGAAGTAAACTTCGGTGGATTAGATGCCACTAAGATCAAGCCGATGTGGCAAGAGATCACTGACGATACACCCTATCATGGGTTAAATGATATCTTGGCCCGTGCTGATTTTGAGAAAGTACGGGAAATCATGCAAGATCACGACCCGCTGCATACTGCCGAAAGCAACGAAGACGTTCTTGCTCGCTGGCAGCGTGGCGTTAAGCTGATCAACAATACTGTTGAGTCAGCCAATAATACCGATGCCAATGTTCTACTCGTTTCACATGGAACATTCATCCGTACAATCGCCGAACACTATGGTGCTAAAGTTGCTGGCAATGACCATGCTCCAAAAAATGGCAGCGTCACTATTTTTGACATCGATGGCGATCAAGCTAGTCTAAAATCATATAACCAACAACTGTGATTATTTATTTTCAATACCATTAATCGCTCGGTCTCTGATAGATTGGGCGATTTTTATTTAACGCAAATTTTTAAACGGATAATTATCATAACAAATTTTAGCAAAATTTTTAGTAAAAATATTTACACGTTATACCAAACCAGCCAATAATATCAACTGCAAGCGTTTTCGATAACGCGGGTAAAAAGGAGGAATTTTAATGTCAGCTAACGATTTTAAGAATCAATTTTGGACAGTTACTGCTGGTGACCTGTCTAAAAAACGGGCTAAATTAGCCGCTCCACGAAAGGCTGCTAAGCCGGCAGCTGGTGCTGCTAAAATCGTGGTTGACCCATCACAAAAGTTTCAAGATTGGCTCGGTGTTAGTGCTGCCATCACTGATTCAACTGCTAAGTTAATTTGGGACCAATCAAAAGAACAGCGGGATGCACTGCTGCATGAACTGTTTGATCCGGAAGAAGGAGCCTATTCCGTCGTTCGGTTGCCAATTGGTTCTTGTGACTTCCAAAGTCAGGATTATTACTCATTAGATGACGTTCCTTTTGGTGAGCATGATAATGACATGAAGCACTTCTCTATTGGTGAAAGTAAACATGGTGCCAAAGATGCTACTAAAGATTTGAAACATATCGTCCCTGTCCTGCAGGAAATCGTTAAGATCAACCCAGCAATCAAAATCATTTCATCACCATGGTTTGGTCCTGCTTGGATGAAGAATACCGGTCATTTAACTCAGGGTGGTCACCTGCGTTTTGGCGAATTTACTGGTAATGGTTACGCACATAAAGATCACTTTGAAGCCGTTTATGCCAAGTACTTTGTTAAATATATCGAAGCTTATGCACAATATGGCATTCCGATTTATGGGGTCACCATTCAAAATGAGCCATCTAACGCTGCTATGTGGCCGGCAATGATTTGGACCATTCCTGAATTAGCTAATTTCGGCTACGAATACTTGCGTCCAGCCTGGATCAAACTTACCCTGACACGAAGATTTTCTTCTGGGATGGTTCCTTAAATGTCTTGGACAAGCCCCTGTCCGAATACGTTACGCCACAACAGACTAGTGCCTTTGATGGTTTTGCCTTCCACACTTACGACGGCCCGTACACCAACCTCTTCAAAGTTAGTCGCGAATTTCCTAACTGGACATTAGGAATGACCGAACGGCGCTGTCTCTTTACTGATTCCTACGAAGATGCCTCCCACATCATGGGTGGTCTGATCTGCAACTGGTTAGTGCGTCAAGGCTTAGGCTTCATCACCCTTTGGAACCTTGCGTTGGATGAACGGAGATTGCCTAACGAAGCTGGTTCAACCGGTCGTCGTGGGGTCATTACCATTGACCACAAAACTGGTAAGGTACAGCGGAACTTTGAATATTACATGCTACGCAACCTTTCCCAAGATGTTGAACCTGGTTCTGTCAGAATCGCGTCCAGCAGCTACTCACCAGATGGCTACACCGGCGGAATCAGTTCAACTGCCTTCCTGTCACCAAATGGTTCCATTGCTGTTCAACTCTATAACCCAACCGGCAAAGATCTTAAAGTTAGCCTGATCCTGTACGGTTACGGTACTGAATGGCAAACCGTTACCATCCCAGCTTGGGGTACAGCGACGGTCCACAAGTCCAACTATGCCATAAACGAAAGCACACCACGATCAGACGAAAATTTTGCCTTACACCCGACTAATCTGAACTTCTCTGACGATACTGCTCCCGGTGTTGGCATTAATGATAAGAAGAACGACTTACTTTGATATTTTGCTAATTTTATAACCAATTTCTAAACCTAATAAAGACGCAGTCAGCAATGATTGCGTCTTTATTTTTGCAACAAAAAGGGAGCGTGACAGAAGTCGTAGTCACGCCCCCGCGAGCACAAATAGGCCTCAGGCGTTCGAAAAAATCCGAACACTTGAGGCCATTTGTGTACCGCGCTGTTGACTTTTGATCTATATAACAGACTTAAGTCACAGCCCCTTGGCTAAATTACCGTCGCATTAAGCATTCAGCTTAGCAAATGCATCATGGAACTTCTTTGCGTTTTCCGTAACTTGTGCATAGTCGCCAGTCTTAGCTGGGCCAACTAACTGACCACCAACGCCGACAACGAATGCGCCATCCTTGAACCAGTCGGCTAAGTTGTCCAGGGAAACACCACCACTTGGCATAATTTCCATCTGAGGGAAAGGACCCTTGAATTCAGAAATCGTCTTTACGCCAGTTAAGCCGGCTGGGAAGATCTTAACAACTTCCACACCGTATTCCATAGCCAGTTGTGCTTCACGTGGTGAGAAGCAGCCGGCAATGTAGGAAACACCGTATAAGTTGCACATCTTAGCAACTTCCTGGTTGAAGGATGGTGAAACAACAAATTCTGCGCCGGCCATTAATGCCAGACGAGCAGATTCTGGTTCCAGAACCGTACCAGCACCAATGATGACACTGTCATCGTCAGCGTATTCTTCGGACAGTTTTTCAATCGTCTTATCAGCATGTGGTGCAGTAAAGGCAACTTCAATCGCCTTTACGCCACCCTTAATGCAGGCAACTGAGGTCTTATAAGCATCATCGGCACTGCTTCCCCGAACAACGGCAACAATTCCTGATTTTTGAACATTACTTAAAACTTCGTACTTCTTAATCATTATTTTTTCCTACCTCTAGTTTAATAAGTTCTCGTGAACGTACTTAAGGCAAGGCTCCAAGTCTGGCAGCCCGTCAAGTTCCATTATAGCATGTGGTTGAGCAGCTTCGATGGTCTTCACCATCCGTGGCAAATCAACTTCACCAGTCCCAAAATCAACTTTGGTCTTCTTACCGTCAATGTAACGATAATCGTTAATGTGGAAGCCGTAGATGATGTCGTTATAGTGCTCAATCATTGTTTCAGCGATCTTGTTAGCATCAGGGTCCTTATCGCTAACCAACCCTACTGGGTCAATAACCAACTTTAAGTTTGGTGAATCAATCCAGTTCAGCATACGGTCAATTGTGGCAACGTCATGAATCGGGTGGTTAATTCCGGGTTCGATACCAACTAAAACGCCCGCTTTTTCGGCAACTTTAACCTGCTTTTGAATCTGTTTGATGGTCAGGTCAACCGCTGCCTCAGTAAAGTTCTCCGCAGTTGGCGAAACGCCAGGATGAACCGTCCCGGTTTCAGTGACCACCAGCGGAGCACCAAAATTATGAGCCAAGGTTATGTATTGGCTAAACAAGTTCATAAAACGTTCCCGTTCTTCTAAGTCTGGGTGTTCCATGTTGCCATAGCAGCCCAAAGTAGCAATGGAAATTCCATTAGCTGCCAAAGTTCGTTGCACGTATGAAGCCAGACCAGCATTCATCCGGTAACCCTTTTGACTTGTTTCCTTGAGTGAAACCCGCGGCGCAAACTGCAAATAACTAAAACCTAGTTCCTTCAATTTGTCGCTTAAAGCTGGCATATCATCGAAGATATGCACATCGTGGGCACGAATTCCAAATTTCATAATCAGGTTCCTTTCAAAAAAGGGGCGTGACTGAAGCCGATCAGGCCCCAATATCACGCTCCCTGATTGCTTTTTAATTAACGAACTAAGTAACCACCATCAACTGGCATGATGCAGCCATTGACATAGTCAGCAGCTTCACTAGCTAAGAAGACAGCAACGCCCATCAATTCGTGAGGAGCACCCCAGTGGCCAGCTGGAATCCGGCTCAAAATTTCTTGGTTGCGAGCCTTGTCTGCCCGAATTGGAGCAGTGTTAGCAGTCTTAATGTAACCAGGGGCGATGGCGTTAACTTGAACGTTGTAAGCACCCATTTCAGATGCAAATGCCTTGGTTAAGCCGGCAACACCGTGCTTAGAAGCGGTGTAAGAAGGAATGAACTTCCCACCTTGGAATGAAAGCATTGAACCGATGTTGATAATCTTACCATGCTTCTGCTTAGCAAAGACCTTTGCAGCAGCCATTGACAGGTGGTAAACAGCCGTCAAGTTAATGGCAATAACGTTCTTCCAGTCTTCATCCTTAGATTCAAGCAGTGGGTTACGCTTAATCATCCCAGCGTTGTTGATCAGGATGTCGATGTGACCGAACTTGTCTAATGCGTTGTCAATAACCTTTTGGGCAACGCCTTCTTCAGTAAGGTCACACTGCATGAATTCAACCCGACGACCACGCTTTTCAATCATCTTACGAGTGTCGTCCCAACCTTCTTGGCCATGGGTAGCGATGAAGATATCAGCACCTGCTTCAGCCAAAGCAACAGCATAGCCTTGGCCTAAGCCAGTGTTACCACCGGTGATGATTGCAACTTTGCCTTCCAGACTGAACATTGACATCTTAAACTTGTCCAGTGCAGCTTCATTGGCCTTAATTTCTTCAGCGGATTGTGCCATTCTAGTCATCCTTTCAAATTTTGTGTTATATAAATTCAAATGCTTAATAGACATTAACGAAGGTCGTGCATGTCAACCATGTCCATGTCATCATAGGTCTGGTTTTCACCACACATTGCCCAGATAAAGGAGTAGTTGGAAGTACCAACACCACAGTGGATCGACCATGATGGGTTAACAACTGCTTGGTCGGGTTCCAAAACAATGTGACGACTTTCGTCAGGTTTGCCCATAAAGTGGAATACCCGTGCATCCTTGTCACCGAATTCGGTGTACAGGTAGGTTTCCATCCGCCGTGCGTGGGTGTGACATGGCATGGTGTTCCAAGAATTACCTGGTTCCAGAACAGTGTAGCCCATTTGCAGCTGGCAAGTTGGGAACAGAGAAGCATCAATGTACTTGTGAATCGTACGCTTGTTCATGTGTTCCTGGTCACCCATTGGCATAGCAATGGAGTCTTTGTAAGCAAGCTTGTGGTTTGGATAAGTCTTGTGTGCAGGAGTGGAAACAACATAGAACTTAGCTGGCTTGCTTGCATCGTCAGATGAGAAGATAACGTGCTTTACACCCATACCAATGTAGTAACCATCATGTGGTTCAATGTGGTCTTCTTTGCCGTCAATCGAAACAGAACCGGCACCACCAATGTTGATGAAGCCTAATTCACGACGCTGCAGGAAGAAGTCTACGCCCAGCTGCTTGTCCAGCTTGATTTCAAGTGGTTCAGCAGTTGGCACAACCCCACCAAAGATCATCCGATCATTGTAGGTGTAGGTTAACAGGATGTCACCTGCAGAAAAGATCTTGTCCATCAGAAATTCCTGACGAAGCTGATCAGTGTCGTAGTGCTGAATATCCTTAGGACTGTGTGCATAACGAGTAACCATCTTAAAAGCCATAAATAATACACTCCTTAAAAATAATACTAATAGTCTGACTATAATTAATTATAGTCGTCCAGCATTGCAATTAGCAAGCGCTTTTATTAACAAATATTTTTTGTTTGCTCAATTAGTCACGAGTAAGATCAATTGCTTATTTTCCCAATGTTTTAACTAGTAAATTTTACTTGTTTTGAAAAATACAGGAGAAGTATATTCAGCTTCTCCTGTATTTCAAATTACAAATCAGAATTAATGGTTGTTTATATGAGCCTTCGCGGGTTCAACCTCGTGATCCTTGTAACCAACATTGTTGTGGCCGAACAAGTTCTTGTAGTCGAAACCAGTTAACAGTTCACAAACTTCCTTAGTGTGTGGGTCGACGTCTTCCATCTTGCCGCCGGCGTGAACACGCTTAACTTCTTTATCAATAATTGCCAGGTTCGTCTTGTCAGCCTTCATGTGACGTGAACAGAAGATGGCGATTAATTCCATACCACAGACACCGATGAGCATCATCAGTACCAAGCCTAATTGTACGGAGTAAGGTTGGGACATACGACCCTTAACCAGACCAGTTGCGGAAATAACTGAGCCAGATACCAGGGTAACCAGTCCACGAACCAGACGGCCGGACATAGTTTGCGCACCAGAAATAATACCTTCACGACGACGGTTGGTAATCAATTCATCAACGTCAGGCATGTATGGGTAGTTAGCTTGTGGTACGTAGTAAGCGATACCTTCACCAAATGACAGAAGCATTTGGGCAACACCGATTAACCATGCCAATTCTTGCCAGTGGAAGAACCAGATAGCACAGTAGAGCAGCATTGATGAAATAACGATGAACATTGACCAGATGTAAGGACGAGCAGTGTCCCCAACCTTAGTAACAATCCAAACGGCGAAGATAGCGGAAATCAAAGCAAATGGCTTCATGATAGTACCTAAGCCAGAAGCAAAGACCGTTGACTTCTTCATAACGTAGATAAAGTTAAAGGTTGAAATTGAAGACATCAGCCACAGACCACCAGAACCGGCAACGTACATAGCAATGTGCCAACGGAATGTCCGTGAACGGAATGTGGACAGAGTATCCTTAATCATCTTCCAAACACTCTTCCAGAAGGAACCCGTCTTTTCAATGTGAACTTGATCAGGACTGTATTCCCAAGTACTCATGTAAACGATGATCCCGGCGATAACCATGATTATAGAATAGGTAACAACCATGGCAACGTATGAATCAGGGTTGTTCTTGCCCACGAGGGAGAAGAAGATAAGTGGAAATGCAGCGGTAATGAAACCAACAATCTTAGAAGCAACGGAAGCAGAACCAGAAAGCAGTTGACGTTGCGTGTAGTTGGTTGACATTTCAGTCTTCAAAGTGTTGTGGGTAACAGAGAAGGTGTTATCAACAAAGTCGTATAACAGGTAAGTTACCATGTAGTAACCCCAGCTCATGCCACGAACCCAGCATAGTGGGTAGAGCATGAAGAATGGGATACAAATCAAAATGAAGAACCGCCGACGACCAAACATCCGTCCCAAGTGGGTGTTGTAGAAGTTGTCGGAAATAAAACCAATAATAGAACTTTCAAAAACATCACACCAAGTAGCCAATGAGAAAATCAAGGCACCCTTCCAAGCATCCAAGCCACAGAAGGCGGTGTAGTAAAGCAGCAGCCAGGAGTGAGCAAATGTAAGCCCACCACCACCGATGAACCCACCACAGCCGAAGCCGATACGCGTCCACCAAGTGATCTTACGGCCTTCACCAGTCTTAACGGCCATAGAACAATTGCATCTCTTTTCGTAAGTTTAAAAATAGCAAAGCAAATAGTAAATAAAGAAAACGCTTTCTTACAACTCTGATGTTAACGTGTTCATTAGCACATTGCAACCATTTTTTAAAAATAATCATTAGAGTACATTTCTGTTCATAACATTCGTAATAACTAATTTCCTGATATTTTACTAGTTGCGTTGGTTTATTCACAAAACTATACCGCCCTATATATTCATAATTTGATTGTTCAATAAATGCTTACTGTCTTAATAATGAATCCTTTGATTTTTTAAAATGTTAACGATAACATGCACATTTACCTCATTTTATTCTTTCCCCCGAGTATCTGCTGAACGTGCCCTCATAATTTGTCCAATTAAAAAGTGTCTAGCGACCGTGATTCGCTAGACACTTTTCGTTTACGTTAAAGCTCATATCAATGATTGTTAATATGTGCCTTTGCCGGCTCCACTTTATGATCTTTGTAGCCGACATTATTGTGACCAAATAGGTGTTGGTAATCAAAACCAGTTAACATTTCGCAAACAGACTTAACGTGTGGGTCGACGTCGGCCATTTTACCGCCATTATGAATCCGTTGCACTTCTTTGTCGACAATCTCCAAAGCAGTCTTATCGGCTTTCATATGACGTGAACACCAAATAGCAACCAGTTCCAAGGAATAAACACCGATGAGCATCATCAAAACCAGTCCCGGTTGAACCGAGTCAGGTTGCGACATCCGCCCCTTCACTAAGCCAGTTGCGGAAATAACTGAACCTGAAATAAAGGTAACAATACCACGAACCAGACAGCCAGCCATCGTCTGGGCACCAGAAATAATTCCTTCACGACGACGATACGTGATCAATTCGTCAACATCCGGCATATATGGATAGTTAGCTTGCGGAACATAGTAAGCAATCCCTTCACCAAAAGACAATAGCATTTGTGCACAAGCAATCAGCCAAGCCATTGACTGCCAGTTAAAGAACCAAATGCATGAACAAAGCAGCATTGACCAGATATATGGTCATGCCGTGTCACCGACTTTAGTAACTACCCACACAGCAAAGATTGAAGAAATAAGTTCAAATGGCTTCATTGCGGTCCCCAAACCAGCGGCCCAAGTAGTGGACTTCTTCATTACATAAATGAAATTAAAAGTTGAAATAGAAGACATCAGCCACAGGCCACCAGATCCGGCAACGTACATACCGATGTGCCAACGGAACGTGGACAGAGTATCCTTGATCATCTTCCAGATACTCTTCCAAAACGAGCCTGTTCTTTCAATGTGTACCTGGTCCCAGGTGCTAATATAGACCAAAATCGCAGCAATCACCATGATCACTGAGTAAGTAACCACCATTGCTACAGATGAATCAGGATTATTCTTGCCCATAATTAAGAAGATAAGTGGGAATGCTGCCGTAATAAAACCAACAATCGTGCCGGCAATGGAAGCAGCACCAGATAAGAGTTGCCGTTGCTCATAATTGGTTGACATTTCCGTCTTCAAGGTATTGTGGATCACAGAGAAGGTATTAATACAGTAAATATGTCACCATGTAATATCCTCAGCTCATGCCCCGAATCCAGCAAAGTGGATAAAGCAAGAAGAATGGAATACATACTAATATGAAGAAACGTCTTCTCCCAAACATCCGTCCCAAGTGGGTGTTGTAGAAGTTATCGGAAATAAAACCGATGATCGAGCTTTCAAATACATCAAGCCAAGTGGCCAGTGAGAAAATCAAGGCATCCTTCTAAGCATCCAAGACACAGAAGGTAGTGTAATAAAGAAGCAGCCAGGAGTGTGCAAAGGTTAAGCCCCCGCCACTAATGAAACCGCCACAGCCAAAGCCAAGCCGTGTCCACCAGGTGATTTTACGATTCTTTTCAGTCTTAACGGCCATTGAATAATTGCATCTCTTTTCGTAGAATCAAAATTTTGCAATTTGTCATCAACAAATGTGGAGAAAGCGCCTGCTTTACGCGGCTAATGTTAACGTGTGTATTTTGAATTTGCAATTGTTTTTCAAAAACTTCTTTGTTGTTGTCATTGCTTATTAATAACATACGTAATGATATAATCACTAATATTTAAAAGCTTATCTACGGCATTTATCGCTGATCAATTATTTATTTAAAGTTTTAAATGGATTTTTTATAAACCGCTTTCATCATTCTTTTGCTTTTTTGGCGAAAGCCCTTGCATTATTTCAATGTTAACGCTAACATTGAAAATGAAAAAAGGGAGGTGATTGCAATGGCTTCTATCGCTATTGTTGCTTTAATTGGTGTTGCTTTAGTTGGTGCTATGGTTGCTATCGTTAACAAGGACACTAGTCATGGCGCTCCAAAGCAGGCTCATGCTGCACAGCATAAGGCAAACAAGATGAACTAATTAATATAAACTGCTCGCAAACTAGCAAATAGCGGATTTTCTAGGTGAACGGACAGCTTATTTTTTTATCTTCATCATGTCAAACGCTTCTGTTTTTTAATTGGTAAATTGTTCACGATCACATTTTTCGTTGACATTAGCTGTATTTATAAGGATGGTTTGTACAATGCAAAAAGAATCAACAATTGTTCTTTCAGCTAGTCAATATGCACCGCACAAATTAGTAACCGACGAAATCCAGGCTGCTATTAATAAGCTGGATGCCATCGGTGGCGGTCATTTGGTACTGACTGGCGGTCAATTTTTCGTTTCATCATTGAAGTTCTGCTCCAACCTGCACTTCACGGTTGAATCAGATGCTTCGTTGTTCTTCACTGATGACCGGTCTACTTATCCGATCTTATACACCCGTTGGGAAGGCCACGAGCAATCTATGTACCGTGCCTGCCTGTACGCTGACCACGTTGAGAATTTGACGCTTGACGGTGGTGGTGTGATTGATGGTAACGGTTCTGACTGGTGGATTGAATTCCGTGCTAAGCACAAGAAGGTCGACCATGCACGTCCCTACTTGCTCTCTATTGAACACAGTAAGCGTGTGCGGGTCAGCCAGCTGAAGTTCACTAACTCACCAGCTTGGACACTACATCCATATGACTGTGATGACGTTGTAATTGACGGTGTCAGCGTTAAGAACCCTGCTGATTCACCTAACACTGACGGCTGTGACCCAGAATCATGCCGTAACCTGCGGATCGTTAACAGCGAATTCAACGTTGGTGACGATTGTATCGCTATCAAGGCCGGCACTGAGGATGCTTACCAGCCAATTACTTGTGATGGTGTCGTAATTGCTAACTGCAACATGCTGCATGGTCACGGCGGTGTCGTTATCGGTAGTGAAATGAGTGGTGACGTTAAGAACATCGCTATCACAAACTGTACCTTTATTGACACGGACCGTGGTATCCGCTTCAAGACTCGTCGTGGCCGTGGTGGCGCAATCGACAACATCTTGATCAACAACATCATTATGAACAACGTTCTATGCCCAGTTGTTATGAACCTTTATTACTTCTGTGGTGATAAGGGTAAGGAAAAGCTGGTTTGGGACAAAAAACCATACCCTGTTTCTGAAATTACTCCTTCAATCAAGCACATTCGGATTTCCAACATTAATGCTGAACACGTTCGTTCATGTGCCGGCATTATCTATGGTCTGCCAGAAATGCCAATTGAAGATGTTCACATCACCAACTCTTCCTTCTACTTAGACCAGGATGCAGAACCTGCTACACCAGCGATGTTCGCTGATGCCCCAGAACTCACTAAGAAGGGCTTCTTCATGGAAAATACCAAGGACTGTGAATTAAGTGGACTCTTAGTAGTTGGTTCTGACGATGAACCTCTGTTCCACGACAAAGCCAACGAAAAGCTGATCAAGAACCTGTAATTAATGTTTTTTAGTAATTGCCTCTGTGTTTTATAGAAAGGATGGCAACACAAATGAATTATTCCTATGGCAAGCCAAGTGATGATTGGGCTATTAAAGCTGCTGACACCATGCTGAAGCGTGAACCGGAAGTTAACTTGAAGAACAAGTGGGAATACGAAGACGGTTTGATGCTTAACGGAATGATGGACATCTATGAACGGACCCACAACGAAGACTACCTGAATTACATCAAGCACTACTTCGAAACTTACATTGACTACCAAGGCAATGTTAAGGGCTACAAGAAGGAACTCTACCGTCTGGATGACATTAACAACGGTAAGGTTCTGCTCCGTTTATGGAAGCTTGATCCTCAAGACCGCTACAAGCATACTTTGGACATGCTGTACGACCAATTACAATCACAGCCACGGACTGAAAGCAACATGTTCTGGCACAAAGAGTCCTACCCTAACCAAGTTTGGCTTGATGGAATTTACATGGGTGACGTATTCTACGCCGAATACCTCAAGAACTTTGTTGACAATCCTGACTATACTGATGTTGTTCATCAATTCACTGGCTCTTACAAGTTATCATTAGACGAAAAGACTGGCCTGCTTTACCACGGTGTGGATGAATCCAAGAAGATGTACTGGGCTGACAAGAAGACCGGTCGCTCACCACACTTCTGGTTACGGAGCATTGGCTGGTACGTAATGGCAATGGCCGACGTCCTGGAATTCTTGCCTGAAGACAGCGAAGGCTACGCTCAAATTCTGAACAACCTGCAAGCTGAATTAAAGGCTTTGAAGAAGTTCGCTGACCCTGCTACCAACCTTTGGTACCAGATTCCTGATGAAGGTGATCGTCCAATGAACTACCTCGAATCTTCTGGTAGCTTAATGATCTTGAATGCCATCGCTAAGTCACTGCGGAAGGAATACATCTCCGCTGATGAATGGACTGAATTCCTGAAGAAGGGCTGGGAGAATGCACTTCAGCAGTTTATCTCCATTGACTACAATGGCTATGTCAACGTCAACAAGATTGCCCACGTTGGCGGCCTTGGTGGCGACAACCATCGTGATGGTTCATTCGCCTACTACATTTCTGAACCAGTGGTTGTTAACGACCACAAGGGTTCTGGTCCATTCCTGATGCTAGCTAACGAAATGCGTGCATACTACTAATCACGAATTCTAATTAAGAAGAGATGATTCGATGCGCTTAATTAAGGAAAACATTTCAAGCCCCTTAGGCCAAGCGGTACTGAAGGGATATCTGCTCGATAACTATGACAGTGTGGACCCCGATCGCAAACGGCCGGCAATTATTATCTGCCCTGGTGGTGGATTTAATCACCTTTCTCCTCGTGAAGGTGAACCCGTTGCTGTTCGTATGCTTAGTCATGGCTTTCAGGCCTTTATCCTGGAATACAGCTTAGATCCTGCCCGCTTCCCCGTCGCGGTAAGTGAACTAGCCGTTGCTGTTGCCTACCTGCGACAGCACGCGCACAAGTTTCACATTGCGAGTGACGCTATTTGGGTAGCTGGCATGTCAGCTGGCGGTCACGTTGCTGCTAGCTTGGGTGTTTATTGGCACAATCCCCTCTTAACTGATTTGGGTTTATCATCGACACAAATTCAGCCGAATGGTCTCCTTCTTGGTTACCCAGTAATTACTAGTGGTCAATACGCCCATCATGGCTCAATCGCTTCCCTTTTAGGTGATGATTTAAAGAATCCCCAAGCTTTAAAAAGTGTTTCATTGGAAAAACAAGTTTCTCAATTCACCCCTCCGGCATTTATCTGGTCAACTGCTGATGATCAGTCAGTACCATGTGAAAATGCTCTCTTGTTTGCTAACGCAATGAAAGCTCATCACCGTCCATTTCAACTACATATTTTTCCTAATGGTAGACACGGTTCCAGTCTCGGCAATGTTGAAACTGCTCTGCCCAACGGAAAATACCAGGCCGCAAGTATCGTAAATTGGCCGGAAATGTTTGCTAATTGGGCGCAAAACATCGGAATTACTTTTCTTACATCCCATAAATAATCCGCATGAAGACAGGATCCAGTGTTTGGCAAGTGCCGGCACTAGGTCCTGTTTTTTGTTACTGAAAGCTTAAAAGACGCACCTATTTTAAATGGTTTATTAAGCTTTGTATTACCAATTCAAAGAAGGCTATCAATATGGCATTTACACGTCAAGGTTTAAAGAAGTTGCTGGGTCCCGATGAACGATTGGATAACGTTAGTGGTGAATTATTAAATAGTGAAGATCATGGCAGCTTCATGGTTGAACGTTACCAGCTGCACCTAAACAGGCTGGAAAGTGTCCCTGCGCTGCGTGCTTACAGTAAAACTGTATCTGGCAAGCGGCCCGTTGTGATTTATCTGCACAGCCATGGTGGCAACTTCCCGCTAGGTAAATCCGAAATGATCAATGGTACCGACTACCTGCAAAACCCATCTTTTGCTAAGGTTATTACCGACATGGGCGCTGATGATTGGGCAATCGATGCATGGGGATTTGAAGACCGTGGCGGTAGTCATGGTGTAAAGGAAAGCGAACTCTTTAAAGAATTCCTGCTTGAGGGTCAAACTTTATGGGGCATGCGCTTATTTGACCAGCAATCGTTGATCGATTACCTAAGCACTCGTCCCGAAGTCAACATGGATAAAATTGCTAGCATTGGGATGTCCATGGGTGGCATGGAGAGTTGGTGGCTCGCTGCTCTGGAACCGCGGGTCAAAATCGTTGTCGATATTTCTGGTCAAACTGATCTATCAGTTTTAAAAAAGTATCGTCTGTTGGACAAGCATAATTTTTACCTCTATGTTCCTGGTATGTTGAAGTACACCAGCACATTGGAAATTCAAGAGCTGATTGCTCCACGTCCACGACTGAGCATGGTAGGCAACCGGGACCTGCTCTGCTTCTACCCTGGTCCTGAAGCCTTAAACCCTGCATTGGCTAAATATTATGCTGACCAAGGCCATCCTGATAACTTCATTGGCAAGATCATGACTGGCGGTCACCAGGAAACTCAAGAAATGCGGGCTTGTTGGACTAAGTTCTTAAAACAACAGTTGTTTAACTAAATTCACTTCACTAACACAAAAGCGCCACAGCAAATTGAACTGCCTTAAAATTGTTAGACAAATCTGACAATTTTAAGGCGGTTTTTTTATGGCAAAATACTCAACTCAATTCAAAATAAAAGTAGTTCAAGAATATTTATTAGGGAACACTTCTTATAATATCCTCTGTAAGAAGTATGGTATTTCCAGTCCAATAGTTATTCGAGAATGGACTGAATTAGCGAAAAGTCATGGATTGGAATCCCTAAAGGTAAAGCACATTTCCAACAAAGCATGTCTCGTAAAGGTAACTGTTTAAATAACGCGTCAATTGAAAGTTTTTTTAACTTGTTCAAACGGGAATGTCTCAAGCGGATCGAGACCTCATCAATCAAGCAATTACAAGATGTGGTTCAAAAATATGTGCATTGGTTTAATTACGAACGAATCTCACTAAACAAAAACGGATTGACCCCGATTGAATATCGGAATCAATCCATCAATTAAGACTTTTTAAAATGTCTAACTTTTCTATGGCACTTCAAATTGCTGTGACGCTTTTCATTTTTAAACACGAAGAAGTTTGCTAATTATTCCATATTGCTATGCCGAGACTTGGCTGCACCATTGTCCGTGCCATCACGGCGCGCCAGTTTCAAGCAGAGGGCATCCAACACCAAATGAACCGACTGATCAAATAGCGTACTCAATAGTTGAATGGATTTAATCCCATCGCCATTCTTCGTAGCACCCGGAACAACAATCTTTTTATCCGCCAACTTGGCTAGTGGAGATTGGCCATTGCATGTTAACGCCAATAAAGTTACCCCTTGTTGGTGAGCCTTCTCGGCTAATTCCACAATGCTATGCGTCGTACCCGATCCAGAGACCACTAATAACAAGTCGCCCTTCTGTACTGAAGGCGTGATGGTTTCGCCAATTACAAAAGGCGTATAGCCGATGTGCATCAAGCGCATGGCAAATGCTTTCGTCATCAGGCCCGACCGTCCTGCACCCAGAACAAAAATCCGCCGCTGCTTCGTAAATAACGGGACCGCATCATCCAGTTGGGACTCATCAGTAGCCGCTAGTACCTTACTGATTTCTTGATTAATTGCATCTAAAACACGCATGATTTTCGTACCTTTTTAATTAGTCGGCAGCATGTTCCTTATAGAATGCCTGCAATTGTTCTGGCGTTGGGTAGCCATCATTGTCGCCAGGGGTCTGAATCTGCATCGCGCCAACCGCATTGCCACGATTGACCGCTTCATCAATGGTATGGCCTTCCAATAGCGCAGTAATAGTACCTAAGGCAAAACCGTCACCGGCACCAACCGTGTCGACAATCTTTTTCGACGGCACGTGGAAGCCCTTAACGAAGTTAGAATGGCCATCCTTCTGCTTTAGGTAGGCACCCTTAGCACCGACCTTCACAATAACGGTCTTAGTATACTCACCCTGCAGGTAGAAGTCTGCAATCTTTTCTGGATCATCAGAACCCATCAAAATCTTACCTTCGTTAACTCCTGGCATCACAATGTCGGCATTGCCAGCCAGTTCGTTTTCCGTTTTAACCATATAGTCATGACTCTTCCACGTATCACGCAAGTTCGGATCATAGGTCGTCATAATGTGGTTTTCGTGCAAACGCGCAAACAGTCTTCTAAATGACTTTTCCGCTGTATCAGAAATACTTGGAAAAATGCCGGACATGTGGGCAATTTTTACGCCCGTCAAGTCAACCTTGTCAATAACGTCTGGTGACAGGTAACAGGCAGCAGAATTCTTCCGGTAATTAAATACCTGCGGATCGCCCTTAGTCACCCGCTGCTTGATCTGGTGACCAGTCCAGTGATCAGGATCATAGCTGATATACTGTGTACCGATATTGTAGCCAGCAATGGTCTTCTTAACGAATTCGCCGAAGGGGTCTTCACCAATCCGGGAAATGTAATCAACACTGTGGCCTAACCGCTGCACACCGATCGCAACGTTTAATTCAGCACCACCCATAATTTTGTGCCATTCCAGCGCATCAACTAATGACACATCCGGCTCTTTTGAACAAAAGGCCACTAAGGGTTCACCAATCGTAATTACTTCACTCATATTTTTCTCCTTTAATAGACGCTGGCAAGTTAATTTGCCAATATTGTTAACGTTAACATTACACTAATTTTAGCCTATACAATCTGCCGTCAATAATCAAGTCTTGACTTTGTCAAAAGCTTGTTATGACAACAATGTGAACGCTTTTTAAAAAAGTTTGTGCAAAGCTTCTCAAATTAGTTATTCATCTTGCTCGCTTTCTGATATAATAGTTTGCGTAAAGTGTATTTATTCTTTTAAGGAGTGTGACAACACAATGGCAGATAAGAAAGCACAAATTGGTGTTATTGGTATGGCCGTTATGGGCAAGAACCTGGCACTGAACATCGAAAGTCGCGGGTACACGGTAGGTATTTACAACCGTCACCGTAACCGGACTGATGAAATGATGGAGGATCACAGCGACAAGAAGCTGATCCCAAGTTACAACATCAAAGACTTTGTTGCTTCTCTGGAAACGCCACGTCGGATTTTGCTGATGGTTAAGGCCGGCAAGCCAACCGACGCAGTTATTGACGAATTACTTCCTTTGCTGGACAAGGGTGACGTTCTGATCGATGGTGGTAACACTAACTTCCACGACACTATGGAACGTAACGCTCGTCTGGACAAGTCCGGTATCAACTTTATCGGCATGGGTGTATCCGGTGGTGAACTGGGTGCCCTCCACGGCCCATCTCTGATGCCAGGTGGCCAGAAGGAAGCTTATGACCTGGTTGCTCCAATTCTGGAACAAATCGCTGCTAAGGCTAAGGATGGCAAGCCATGTGTTGCTTACATCGGTCCTAACGGTGCCGGCCACTATGTAAAGATGGTTCACAACGGTATTGAATACGGTGACGAAGAGCTGATCGACGAAAGCTACAATATCTTACGTCATGGTTTAGGGCTGAACGTTGATGAATTAGCTAAGATCTTCCACGAATGGGACCAAGGCGAACTGGACTCATTCCTGATTAACATCACTGCCGACATCCTGACTAAGAAGGATGACTTAGGCGCTGACAAGAACAAGCCAATCGTTGACATGATTCTGGACCGTGGTGCTAACAAGGGTACTGGTAAGTGGAGTTCTGAAACTGCCCTTGAAGGCGGCGCTCCTCAATCAGTTATCACTGAAGCCGTGTACGCTCGTTACATCTCCATGATGAAGGACGAACGTGTTGCTGCATCTAAGGTTCTGCCTGTTGACACTGAAAAGGTTGACCTGACTGATGATCATAAGAAGGAACTGATCGAAAAGATTCGTCAAGCCCTCTACTTCGGCAAGGTTATGAGTTATGCTCAAGGCTTCGAACAGATGCGGATCGACTCCGAACGTTACGACTGGGGTCTAAAGTACGGTGAATTGGCACAGATTTGGCGTGAAGGCTGCATTATTCGTGCACAATTCCTGCAGAAGATCACTGATGCTTACGACAAGGATCCTCAACTGAAGAACTTGCTGCTGGACCCATACTTCCAAGAAATTGCTAAGAAGTACCAGAAGGCTATTCGTGAAGTTGTTTCCTTCGCTGTTAAGGTTGGTATTCCTGTACCAGCATTATCTGCTGCTATTTCTTACTACGACTCTTACCGTGCGGAAGTTCTGCCAGCTAACATGCTTCAAGCACAGCGTGACTACTTCGGTGCTCACACTTACGAACGTGTTGACCGTCCAGGTAACTTCCACTACACTTGGTACGAAGAACAATAATCAGTTAATCCTGATTAATAATTAAGAAAGCGACCAGATTTATTCTGGTCGCTTTTTTTGGAGTGTGACAGAAGTCGTTTACGACTTCGTCTTCACACCCCCGCGATCACAAATAGAGGTCCAGAGTTCGGCTTTGGACCTCATTTGTGTACCGCGTTGTTCGCTTCTAATCTATGTAGATGGACTTATGTCACGTCCTCTTTTTGTATCTGGTTTTTTAAATAAAGCAGACATAAAAAACCGCCATTCACATTACTGAATGGCGGTTTGGTTTTGCTTACTGATTAGTCATTAGCGTGTACATCAAATGCGTTGAGGAGCGTTTGGGCAACACTAGGAGCATCTGGGTCATGCATCCCCTTACCCTTGTCTAAGGTCCGGATAGCATCCATTTCATCGGAGGTTAATTCAAAATCAAAGATCTCCTGGTTGGACTTAATCCGTGCTTCGTGAACTGACTTCGGAAAGACGATAATCCCTTCTTGGTGTTCAAAACGCAGAATGACCTGACCAACATCTTTGCCATACTTCTTAGCAATACTCTGCAGTACAGGTTCATCAAACAGATCATGGTTACCTTGGCCCAATGGTGCCCAGGCTGCCAGGGTCGTATGGCTCTGGGATAGAACCTTCCTTAATTCTTAGCGTGACTCGTTATGAACCCCATAGCGACTCTAATGACCGGATTGCGATCCCCATTACTGATTCAGCTGCCCGAATGCCTTTCTATGCTGCTTGCCTAAAAACACAGCGGCAACGGCTGCAACCCGTTTTAAAACGCTTCATACAATTGTGGCATGATTAGCCACCTGCCTGATGGCCAGCTATTAAAATAATGCACCACAACAAACTTCTTGCTGTGGTGCATTTTTTAATGATGCTTTCGATTGCCCAGTTCCCAAAAAGCTAATGCCGAGGCAGCGGCTACATTTAGTGAGTCTACTCCGGCAGTCATTGGAATCTTGATGGTAAAATCGCTTTGTTCAATTGTTTGTGCTCTTAAGCCCGGACCTTCTGAGCCCAGAATGATCGCCAGTTTCTCAGTTTTGTCTAACTGTGGATCGTCAATATCAATTGTGTTATGGCGCAGTGCCATCGCTGCCGTTTGGTAACCACACTGATGAAGGAGTTTGATGCCTTCAGCGGCCCATACTTTAGCATCAACATAGGTCCATGGCACCTCGAAAACCGTTCCCATCGATACCCGCGTCGAACGTCGGTAGAGCGGATCCGCTGAATCACTTGTTACAATGACGCCATCAATTGATAACGCCGCTGCCGAACGAAAAATAGCACCTACATTGGTTGGGTTAACGACATTTTCAAGAACGGCAATCCGTGGATGGTCCACCGGCATAGTTTTTAAAAAATCCACCACGCTAAGACGTTGCACTCGATACATTGCGGCCAGTGCGCCCCGTAAAAGATTGTAGCCCTTTAATTGACGAAGCAACTCACCATTAGCAACATAGATGGGCGTATTGCCCAGGCCCTTCGTTTGATTGGCTGCCATCTCATGATCTAGGTCCGCCAAATCACGCGACAGGTTTTTCTTTTCTACCAGTAAGGAAGCCGGGTGATACCCTGCTCTGAGTGCCCGTTCAATCACTTTCGGGCTTTCCGCAATGAATAGACCTGGATTAGGTTCTAAGGAATGAAAAAGCTGTGTTTCATTCAAACGAACATATGGATCCATATCTGATCCTGCTAAGTCTGTTAGGTAAATTAGGTTATGCATGCTGCTTCTTTCCTTTTTTAAGTCAATCAAAATTAAGAGGCCTTCAATGCTCACAGTTGAACGTTGAAAGCCTCTTATTATTTACTAAGCACGACGGGGTCTTACTCAGTATCCATTTATTTTTGCGGTTGCTTAGCTGCTGGTGCTGGCTGGTTATCCAGGCCAGTACGAACAACCAGCACATCCATGCGAGCGTTCCGCTTAACAAAGGAGGTTACTGAACCAACCATTGCCCGCTGTAACCGTGACATACCGGAAGCACCCATGACGATCATGTCATTATGGTGATCACGTGGGAAATCAAAGGAAATCACGGTCTTAGGATTGCCCAAACGAATGTGGATATCGATATTATCAAAGCCATCGTCCTTGATTTGTTTCAATAGTTCATTCAAGTACTTTGTCGACTTATCCACTAATTGATAAGTCAAACTGCCATCAGACATCCCTGCAAAATTATAAGACATCGCACGGGTGTCAATTACATTCAGCAGGTCAATATGTGCCCCTTCACTCCGGGCCATTGCAACGGCTTTGACTAATGCCAATTCGGCAACTTTTGAGCCATCAACCGGGACCAAGATATTTTTATATCCTTCTGCCATCTTGTTTCCCTCCATTCATTTACGTTAGGTCTATTGTAGCATAATCCGGCTTTCTGTCCCTTAGAAATTAAGGTGATCATCACCCTGTAACGATAAATTGACTATTAATAATGGGACGTCTTAAAATGATATCTAAGAACTTAATTAAATTAAGTATTCTTTCGCGAATGCTTTAATTAACAAGGGGACGTTAAAATGGATCAAATTGACCGTAAAATCATCAATATGCTGGAGGATAATGCACGGGTGTCTTTAAAGGAAATGTCAGCAGCCTGCTACATTTCTTCACCAGCCATCGCTGCCCGTATCAGTAAACTGGAAGAAAGTGGCGTCATCACTGGTTATCATGTCAGTGTCAACATGGAAAAGCTGGACTATCATGTGAAAGCCTTTATCCGTGTCCAGCTGGAGCCTAAGCAAAAATCTGAGTTCTATCCATATATGCGGTCCATTCCGAATGTTATCGAATGCAATTGTGTAACGGGTGATTATTCTGAAGTGATGGAAGTCGTTTTCCCCTCCACAACTGACCTGGACGATTTCATTAACGAGATCCAACGCCGTTTCGGTAAGACAAGCACGCAAATTGTCTTCTCCACGAGTGTCAACCACCGCAGCGTTAAGTTAACTGATAAGCCGGGCAAAGAAAACGAGTAAACACAATTCGTCCCATCTTGCATTTAACCATCAGAGTAGCTGTGTAATTTCAAGTCAAAATTCTATTTTAAAACGCCGGTTCGCTCTTCGCGTGATCGACGTTTTTGTGTACCACAAATCAATTGTTACGCAAAACAATGAAATGTTCCACGTGAAACTATTCTCCACAACTAGCTTTAATTGCTTCAATTAAAGCGCTGCGGAAGCCTCCTTTTTCTAAGGCCGCAATTCCCCGAATAGTGGTCCCGCCAGGTGATGCTACCTGATCACGTAAGACTGCTGGTGCTTCCTTGCTCTCATAAGCAAGCGTACCGCTGCCTTTCACCATACTGGCAACTATTTGATAGGCTGTCTTGCGATCTAATCCTTCCATGACTGCACCGTCGCTTAAGGCATCCATCATGACATCGACAAAGGCTGGACTGCAACCACCAACAGTCCCAACAATGTCGAGCTGACTTTCTTTGACGTCAATAATGTCACCCAAAGCAGCAATTACCGTGCGAAACGATTGACGTTGATCATTACTCAAACCTGGGTCTAAGGTCACACCAATTGTGCCCGCATTAACTGCGACGGGAATATTAGGAATCATCCGCGATACCGAAGCATTCGGTAAAGCAGTCTGCAAGTCGACAATTGATACTCCCGCAGCTGCCGATAATACCAGTACGTCGTTGAGATCGGTAAATTGTTTAGCAACGTCAACGGTAACAGGAGCGGGCGTGGTAAAAATCAACAGGTCTGGTTGCGCTGCTACCAGTTCGGTAACTTCTGTCATTCGTTGCGCACCAATCTTTGCAGCAAATTGATCAACACGAGGATTAGCCGGGTTAAAGGCAATCAACTCATCCTTCGTTTTATGCGCTAAGCCGGTCATAATGGCGCTTCCCATATTGCCAACCCCAATTACGGCAATTTTCATGTTAATTCCTCCTTATTGGTTCTGCTTTAATAATTTTTCCACCTGATTAATTTCCTGATCCATCACTGCCAACGCGTCCTCTAAGTAAGCGGGCGTAGTAGCATCAATGCCGGCATGTTTCAGAATCGTTAACGGACTATCTGATCCACCTGCACGTAAGAATTGCAGATAGCGATCACGCGCGCCCTCTTCTTTATCCCAAACTTGCTGGGCTAAAGCAGTCGCAATGGCCCAGGACGTGGCATATTGATAAACGTAATAGTGCATGTAGAAGTGCGGTACGTATGCCCAACCTTGCGTAGCGGTCCCTGCTAGCTGCACTGTCGGTCCGTAATACTTCTTAACCAGCTTCTGGTTGAGCTGATCTAAGTAATCCGCTGTTAAACGTTGACCCTTCTGCTGGGCAACATACGCACTATCCTCAAATTCGGCAAATTGAGTCTGCCGGAAAATGGTGCCAATGAAGCCGTTGATCGACTGTTCTAGCACATATAATTGCTTATCTGGCTGACCACTGTATTGATCTAATAAGTACTTAGTTAAGATGTTTTCATTGAAAGTTGAGGCCACCTCTGCCAAGAAAATGGGAGCTTCGGCATACTCCGATGGCTGTGCATGCTGGCTGAACCAGCTGTGCATGGCATGTCCCGATTCGTGAGCTAAAGTGAAGGTCGATTCTAATTGATCACTCCAGTTAAGCAGGACATAAGGGTGAACATTGGCAATTCCGACTTCATAACCACCCGATCGCTTGCCCTTGTTTTCTGCTACATCGACCCACCGATTAGCCAATTCATTCTGCAATGCGTGCTCGTATTCCGACCCCAGTACCGACAACGCGTTCAGTACTAATTGCTTTCCTTGCTCATAAGTAGCAGTGAGTGCATGGTTAGCCAAGGGCACATTCACATCATATTGGTAGAAGTCGCTTAATCCTAATGCATGCTGCTTTAGTTGGTACCATCTGTGTGCCAAGTCTAAGTGAGCGTTCACCGTTGTGACCAGGTTTTGATAAACTTGTTCGTCAATTTCGTTAGCCGATAGGGCAGCCGCACGGGAGCTAGGATAATGGCGGAGCTTGGCAATCGTGTTTTCACCGTCAATAAAATCGTTGAGGGTGGCCGCAAAAGTGTTGCGTAGTGCGTGATAAGGCTTTTGATAGGCTAAAAAGGCTTCTTTACGGACAGCTCGCTGTTTAGACTGCGCAAATTCACCTCGATTACCGTCCGTTAATTCCACCAATTCACCCTGATCATTGTGTACCATACTAAACTTGAGGTCGGCATCGTTTAATGTGTTAAAAATGTCACTAGGGCTGTCAATACTGCGGCCGAGCGCACTTAGCAGCTGTTCTTGATCAGTTGACAATACATGGTCCTTCTGCAGACGCGTTTGGTGAATTGCATAGCGAAACTCTTGCAGTTCAGGAATGGTAGCTAGCCACTGCTTTAGTGATTGCTCATCTAAGGAAATAATTTCCGGATCGAGGAATGATAATTGTTCGTCAATCGTGGTAGCGATCCGTTCTGCTGTGCCCATTAGTTCTGTCGCTGGTGCATCCGTGGTGTCACTATCATGGCGCAGCATCGCGTATACGTATTCCTGCTCCAAGTCAGCATTGATCGTTTTAGCCTGATGCATTGCCTTAAGCAATATCCGACCATTCTCCTGTGCCAACCTTCCTTTTAATTGTTGTAGCTCTTGTGCTTGCTGTTCGGTTTGTGCCAGCGCTTTTTTCATGTCTGCATCACTAGCATACAGGTCAGTTAAGTTCCACGTAAGTTTCACTGGCACCTCTGACCGGGCTGGCTGTTTACTGCTTGTCATTTCAATATTCCTCCCTGTACGGTTTACTTTCTTTATTTAACGATATACCATGCTTTAAGTATACTTCTTTTAATAATGACGAGGGATAACGAGCAATGGTATCAACAGAATGGGCCAATAGTTTGCGCGGCCGCTGGCTCTTTTTTGGGTTGTCAATTTTGATCAATGCCTTTTTTAACGCGCTTACAGTATCAACTAATATGGGCAGCGGCATCTGGACGGCATCCGCGGTCAGCCTTAGCAAATGGACTTCATGGCAATTAGGCAATATTTTATTTATTGAAGGTGTGACCGTTGCCGTCATTAACCTAATATTGCTCGGCCGTTTCGACTATTTTCGTCTCATTCGCAACCTGATTTTCATCACCCCATTCAGT
Organism: Candidatus Limosilactobacillus merdigallinarum; assembly: GCA_019114515.1. Classification (GTDB taxonomy): domain Bacteria; phylum Bacillota; class Bacilli; order Lactobacillales; family Lactobacillaceae; genus Limosilactobacillus; species Limosilactobacillus merdigallinarum. Next base: position 147,767 of record DXFH01000011.1, on the reverse strand, counting down.
TATCTGCTAGCTGGCTTTGAAGTGATCTTCGTACATTTAGGTATTGCTCACCTATCATTGCCTTGGCGATGCATCCTTGACATGATTGGCTTGTTAGGAGTTGCCGCAGCCGTTTCTCTTTACCAACGGGCCAACTTGATCTTGCACCCCACTGATGACCTCCCCTATATCCTGCGCTTCCGTTTCCTAAATGGATCCTCAGTGTGGTCACAATGGTTAAGCAATGTACCACCCCTATCGATCGTCCTTTTAGTCCTTCTCTTCACCCATCACTGGTATGGCTTTGGTTTAGGGACTATTTATAACGTCATTACGCAAGGCTATTTAATTGGGTGGTCTGACCGGCATGTTTTCCCCGCCTTGCATCACCACTTAGATTTCAAAAATTAATTAATTCATAACTAAAAGCACCAGGCATTCGAATTATGAAATGCTTGGTGCTTTTTGCGCTATTAATGAGTAAACCTTAGTTACCCGTACTTTGTCTTAATTTCAAGCTTGTTGCCACTAATAAACAGTTTGGAAAGTCCTGCGGGTGGCTTAAGCGATCTACCAATAGTTGAACCGCCTTAGATGCCATTTGATCAGTCGGTACATGAATACTGGACAACGGCGGATAGGCAAATTTAGTTACCACCGTGTCATCAAAAGTAATAATGGCCATATCCTGCGGTACATTAATTTGCTGTTCATGCAGACACTTTAAAGCGCCCAGTGCCATTGCACCATTAGCAATTAACACCGCGTCCAGCTCTGGAAAACGCTGCTTCAAACGAGCCATCGCTTCATAGCCACCATCCGTTTGGTAGTCCCCATATTCCAAAACATCTTTTTTGTCCGGCTCATACTGTTGTGCTAATGACAAGAATGTTTGCACACGGGCATCTCGTACTTCTTGGGAATCGGTCGTGTATTCCTTACCGGCAATCATGCCGACATGATGGTAGTTCTGGAAAAGATACTGACCGGCCTGCATAATACCACCTGCAAAATCGGGAACAACACAGTCAATCCCCATTGCCAGCGTATTTTGGTCAATTACCACCATGTGTTCGTAACGACTGTGCAGTTGTTTTAACTGGTCTGCACTGAACTTACCAATCGCAATTAAGCCATCCACCTGATTTGGCAATTGTGACCACTTGTTAGCAAAAGTCGTCGCCGTTTCACAGCCTATTTGCTGTGCTGCCCGCTCGACAGCTAACCGAATGCCTAAGTAATAAAGGTCGTTTAATTCCTGTTCTTGTGGATACCACTGCAAAATGGCAATCCGCTTCGTCGATTTAGTCTGGCGGTGGTGTGGCTTCGTATATGACAACTTTTCTGCCAACGATAATACAGATTCACGTGTCGTCTGACTAACTGACAGACTGGTGTCGTGGTTTAAGATACGCGAAACCGTGGCAATTGATACACCCGCTTTATTTGCAATGTCTTTTAATGTAACTGCCAAAAGAAGAATTCCTTTCAAAGTTGCTGGATGAAGCGTTGCCAGCCCTGTTGGCCAGCAGCATCATCCTTAAATACACCGGCATTCGCCAAAACATTAGCAAAGACTTGTGCCAGCTCTGCTTTCATTATTTCATCCACGTTGGCGGGCGTAATCGTATACTTATCCGCAATAGCCTTTGCCCACGGGAGATGAGCGTCATTAATCCGGTTTGACTGGCCTAACCAAAACTTTTTAACTTCTGCCAGTTCGGTTTTCAGCCTGGCCGGTAAAATTGCCCGTCCCATTACTTCAATTAAGCCAATATTTTCCTTCTTGATGTGCCAGTATTCCTGGTGAGGATGGAAAATACCAAGTGGATAGTCCTTATCAGTATTATTATCGCGCAAAACAAGGTCGAGAACAAACTTTTCATGATCATGGTGCATGATGGGGGTCACCGTATGATGACGGACGCCATTAACCATTGCTAGCAAGTACCGCTGGGGGTCACTGTACTGTGCCCAGGAATTAATAATATGAGTACCAAGGTTAACCAACGCTGTCGCATCACTGCTAGTTAACCGAATGTCGCTCATTGGCCAGTCAACAATCCCTGCCTCAACTTGCGGAAAGTCCTCAAAAGCAAGTTTCTTCTTAATTTTTGCCCGCATCATCGGAAAGACGTGCCGTCCTCCTTGATAATGCTCGTGTGCTAATAGTGAGCCACCCACAATTGGTAGGTCAGCATTGCTTCCCACAAAGTACTGGGGAAATAGCTTCTCGATTTCAACCAAATTAACCAGTGTTTGTTGGTTGATCTGCATTGGCTCATGCTTGGCATCTAAGAAAATACAGTGTTCATCAAAGTATGCATATGGCGAATACTGCAACCCCCACTGTTGACCACCAATGCTTAACCGGATAATGCGGTGATTGCTCCGGGCAGCATGCCCTAGACGCCCCAGGTATCCTTCATTTTCCATACATAAAACGCACTGTGAGTACTGCTTGTCCTTATCATGTGCCGCCTTAGCAATTGCTTTCGGGTCTTTTTCTGGTTTTGAGAGGTTAATTGTAATCTCCAGCTCGTTGCCTCCCTTTACCACATGTTTAAAAACCACATTCTTTTTAATGGCGGCTACTTTAACATAGTCATTGTTCGTACATAACTGATAGAACCAGTCCGTTGCCGTTTGTGGCGACTGTTCATACTTTTCCCAGAATAAATGGTTCACGGCAGACGGTAATGGTGTCAGCAGGTCATATAACTGGTCATTCAAGATTTCGCGAGCAGTCGGTCCATCTGCAATCTTTCCGCGCGCTACTGCTAAGTCAACTAATTGTTGAACAATGGACTGACCCGGCTTGACTGCTACGTCTTCATCACCAACCAGTGCCCGTACCCGATTAGCCACGTATATTTTATCTAACGGCTGAAAACGGCCACTCCTAATTGCTGCTTCTGTAAATTGCTCAATTAATTGCATAAAATCGCCTTTCCTAATTTTAGCTGATGAGCACCATCCACGATTTCGGCGTCATAAAAACTAGCTGCATAACCAATTTTTTGTCGATAAACTTTGCCAACGGCCGCTTTAAATTCTGCCGCCTGGTCCTTTTTCACGATTGCAATCGCACTGCCAGCAAAGCCGCCACCAATCATCCGTGCTCCTAAACAGGAAGACTGCTGCCAGGCCGTTTCAGCTAATGTGTCCAATTCTTTGCCCGACACCTCATAATCATAATGCAACGAAACATGTGATGCTGAGATCAAACGACCTAATTTAGCTAGGTCGCCAGCCTGCATCTCTTTTGCCGCTTCCATTGTCCGTCGATCTTCCATCACAACATGACGAGTGCGACGCAGCAATACGTCATCATTCAGCAGGTAAGAATACTCATCAAACTGTTCTAGGCTAAGTTGCGCTAACGCTGTAATGTCCAGCTTTGTCTGCAGCTTAGCCAAAGCCGTTTGGCATTGATGAACGCGCTCGTTATAAGCCGAACCAGCTAAAGAATGCTTCTTATTGGTACTCATAATCACAATTTCGTAGTCGCCTAATACTAAGGGACGATATTCATATTGCAGGGTCGCGCAATCTAGTAAAATAGCATTATCTTTTTTACTCATCCCCACCGCAAATTGGTCCATGATGCCCGAGTTTAAACCAACAAAGTCATTTTCCGTCTTCTGTCCTAGTTTAACTAAGTCAATTGGTGCAATAGCCAGTTTGAATTCGGTCTTTAATACGATACCCATTAACATTTCGATTGAAGCAGAGGAAGAAAGGCCGGCGCCATATGGCAGCTCCCCATTAATGTATAAATTGAAGCCATGGTTGATCTGGTAGCCCTTTAACCGTAAGTAGACGAGCATCCCTTTTAGATAGTTGGCCCAAGCTTTATCATTCGCCGTTTCTGGCTGCTGATCGTCAACCTTAAAAGTGACGACGCTGCCATGCATGTTTGCTAAATATAGTTCTACTTGATTATCCTCTCGGGGACCATAAACACCATAGGTCCCTAAGTTGATAGCACACGGAAATGAGTGGCCACCATTATAGTCGAGGTGCTCACCGATTAAATTAATTCGTCCTGGTGAAAAAATATATCTTTACCGGAACGGTGAAATACCTTTGAAAACCCATCTAATAATTCCTGCTTTTTCATGACTGCCTCCAGAACCAACCGTCTTTTCGAGTAAAGTTTTACTAAAATCTATTGTACGTTTTACTTTTTAGACAATCAATAGAGCGCTTTCATTTAATGTCATAATTTATTCTTATGATTTTGAATTTCTGAATCCACTAATGACACCTAAAATTACTATCACGTCAAACATTTAACCGTGTACGATTAGATTGCCGTACATGATTAGAAACTGCTACAATAAATGCAAAGGATGTGATCAAATGGTCCACGAACGCATTATTCCCTTGCGTGAAACCAATAATTTTCGTGACCTCGGTGGCTACCAAACTTCTAACGGCAAAACGGTTCGTTGGCATCGAATATATCGTGCTGATCAACTTAGCAATTTAGAAGCTGATGACCAAGCGAAAATGATCAAGCTGCATATCAAGGAAGTTCTTGACCTTCGTTCTCACGAAGAGTGTCAAAAGCAGCCTGACAATCTTCCTGACCAAATTGACTACATTTTCAATCCGGTTTTTCGTCATGATGAGACGCAGTCAACTAGTATTGCGACCGAGCTGCAGCAAAAGATGAAAGTTGATCCCATGTTGGGTAAACGGCACATGATCCAGGCCTATGCTGATATGATCACAGAAAGTGATGCTCAAAAGGCATTTAAACAAGTATTTGCTCATCTGTTGTCCCTAAATGCTGATGAAGCACTGGTTTTCCACTGCACTGCTGGTAAAGACCGGACTGGTTTATCAGCTTACTTAATTTATTCAGCCCTGGGCGTTGACCAAAAAACGATCATGAAAGATTACCTATTAACCAATACCGCCCTCATGAACTTTTTACGTGGCCAGACAGCTGCCCTGCGTGCCGGACACCATAATGAAACAGAAATCACCAACTATACTGCTTTATGGTCAGCCCATAAAGAGTACATGAACGCAGCTATTCAGGCACTCCGAGATGATTATGGTGGTGTCGAAAGTTTCCTGACTAACGAACTTCAACTCGCACAATCTGATATTGATGATTTAAAGAAAATGTATTTGCAGTAACCAGCTTAATTGAGAAGGAGATTTTATTATGGAAACACGAATTTTCTTTAACCCTGGCGACTCCATTGCCAACATCCATGACTACAATGAAGCTGTTCGGACAGGGCAGATTTTTAAGAAAGAACATAAAGTCAGCGACTTAGTGATTGCTAAGGGTAAAAATGATAGTGAGTACGCTATCTTCTATGCCAAAGACCAATTACCGGCTGACCACAAAAAATCACAACCATATGAAATTAAAAAACGAATGTAAAGCTAAAGCATAAGCAAAGCCTCCAGCAAGCTAAATAGCTTGTTGGAGGCTTTCATTCACTATGAATGTTTTTTTTATTTAAAATTTCCCGGGAAATAATTAGCGGCCACCAACAATGCGACCAGCTTCATCCTCTAAGCGTTCTACTAATTCATCCGCATTTTGCTTGAAGTCGGCTACAAACGTTTCATTAGTAGGCTTAACGATGCCGACCTCTTTGCCCATGATGTCTGTCACTAACAGGTTGTCACCTTTCCAGGCAACATCGTCGTAGTGACCTTCCAGAGCCTCATCCATGAAAGCTTGCATGATATCTAAAACGGCCTGAGTGATTACTTGGCCTTCATCTAAATGTTTGCCATGGACACCAGCCCGTGCAATTTTCATTGCGACGTCTTCCATATTTTCGGGGATTTCTACACTCATTTTGCCCGCTCCTTCACGTTGAATTTCACTTACCATCATAGCATAATGAAGCTGCAGAACTTAAAGGAAGCGACCTTAAATGAAACAGACCGTTTTAATACCCAAAGATTTTGAAACTGGTGCTGTACAAGCACTGGAAAACGCAGGCTTAGATGTGGTCAAAGTGTCCACATTGACTGATCAGACAATGCTAGCCCATGCTGATTCATTAGTTGGCGCCGTCGTTCACCTAGAGAAAATCAGTGAACCGATTTTTAACCAGTTGCCCCATTTAAAAATTTTGGCCCGCACCGGCGTTGGTTATGACAATGTTGATTACAAGGGTGCCGCAAAGCATGGCATCTACGTCACCATCACTCCGCAATGTAATTTTCATACCGTTACTGAAGCGATTCTCGGTGCCCTGCTGATGCTATCGCGGAATACCCTCCACCGTATGCAATTGATGAAAGACGGTCAGTGGCAGGCAGGCAAGGCCGTGACTGGTTACAGCCTATTTGGCCAAACGTTGGGCATCATCGGTTACGGACGGATTGGTCAGGAATTGGCTAAGTGTGCTCATGCGTTAGGGATGAAGATTCTCTACAATAATGGCCCTCACCATAAAACTTCAGCGGTAGGCAAAAGTGTCGATTTAGAGGAATTGTTCACCCAATCGGACTATGTTTCCCTAAACGTCCCCGTTACACCAGCTACAGAACATCTGGTTAATCAGCAAACACTCAGCTTAATGAAGCCCAGCGCCTCAATCATCAACTATGGGCGAGGAAAATTGATTGATACAGATGCCCTTGTTGCCGCACTAAAGAATGGTCAATTACGCAGTGCTGCTTTAGATTCCTTTGATCCCGAACCGCTGCCAATGGACAGTCCGTTACGTCAATTGGATAACGTCATGCTGACGCCCCATATCGGTGGCGCTACTATCGATGCCATGACGCGTGCCTCACGCGACGCTGCCTCCGAAATTATCCGTGTTGCTCAAGGAAAAGAACCGCAGTGGGCGGTTAACCAACCACAGGAATGATCATATGCCCAAAATTTATTATCAAAAAATGACTCCCGAGGGTTACCAACAGATTAAAGACCAAATTGCTGCTTTGCAAAAGGACCGACCCGAAAAGATCGCGCGTTTAAAAGCTGCCCGGGCGTTAGGTGACCTCTCGGAAAACACTGAATATAGCACTGCCAAGCGTGATCTGCGTCACTTGGAAAGTCGTCTCCGCTTTCTTAATAAGCAAATTACTTATGCCCAGGTTATTGAAAACTCGCAATCAGATACCATTGATTTAGGCTCAACTGTCACTATTGAGTTCGACGATGACCACTCAGAAGCTACCTACACCGTCGTGGGCACTCATGAGGCTGACTTGGCGCAAAACAAGCTAGCCTTTGATTCGCCACTTGGTCAAGCATTAATGGGGCAAGGCGCAGGCAAAACGGTTGCTGTAGAATCACCAAATGGCAGCTACAACGTCACCATCAAAAACATTAAATAAATCATCATTAACCTAATCGTTAGTATTTAAAAATTAAATGCTAACGATTTTTTTGACAATAAATAGGACAGGCCTGCATTTAATTAAGATATAGGCTTGTTTTATTTAATACATGGGTGTATTATCAAGCTGTAAAGTAAGAAAGCGCTTACACTATTGATCCATTAGGAGGTTTTATAAATGACTAAACCAATCATCATTAGTACCGATCCTGGAATTGACGATGCTGTCGCGATCTCAATTCTTCTTTTTAGTAAAAAAGTTGATGTGAAACTAATTGCATCTGCTGCTGGTAATGTTGGTGTGGACAAGACAGTGAACAATACTTTGAAGTTAGAAAGTTTCTTAGGTAAGAAAGTTCCGGTCGTAAAAGGCGTTAATCGTGCCATCATAAAGAAACCGATCGAAGCAACCAGCGTTCATGGGAAAACTGGCATGGATGGGTATGCTTTTCCTGAACCAGATCGATCTCTTCTAGTAAATCAAACCTCTCCGGAAGCAATTCATGAAGTTGTTGCTAATTCAAAAGAAAAAGTTACTCTGGTGGGAATTGCTCCATTGACAGACTATGCATTGTTTATTCGTCTCTATCCAGAAGACCTACAAAACATTGAGGAACTTGTTTTGATGGGTGCCTGCATGGGTCGCGGTAATTATGGTGTTCTTTCCGAATTCAACATTGCTGGTGACCCAGAAGCTGCCAAAATTGTTTTCCAAAGTGGGTTACCCATCCGTGTGGCTCCACTTGAATTAGGTTTTCAAGCACGGGTTAAGCCTGAAGCTAGTGAAAAAATTAAAACCTTTGGCCGGGTTGGAGATATGTTTTACAGCTTATTCTCTCGCTACCGTGGTGGCAGCTTCAAAACCGGACTGAAGATTTATGATGCACTTGCTGCTGGTATGTTATTAAATCCAGATATGTTCGAATTTGAAAAGACTCATGTAGAAATTATCAATCAAGAGGGCTTCACGTATGGAGCTTCATTGATGGACTTCAAGAATCGTCTCCAACTTCCCGAAAATGCAACGATTGGTACATCTGTTGACGTTGACCAATTCATTCAATGGTTTGTGTCAGCAATTCATGAAGCATGCTAGAAAGGAGTGACTATCATGCAAGCAATCGCAATTATTCTTACTTTGTGTTCGGTAGCGATACTTTGTTATATGCTATCGAAAAAGTTAGACATTAAAATTATTCTTTTCGCCCTTGGTTTAATCCTCCTTTATTGTGGTGTTTTCATGGGTAATAAGATTAAGGTTCTGCAACCTGTTAGCAATCCCCTCTTAAAACCTATTCAGGTCATGATTGACCAATTCACCACAACCTTAGCTGGACCAGGTTTCGTTATCTTGCTGTTAGCAGGGTACAGTGCTTACATGGGCTTCATTGGTGCTAATGATGTTACCGTGAGTGGTCTTACTTCTTCAATGAAAAAGATCAAGTCTGTCTATGTCTTAGTACCAATCGTCTTTTTAATGGGTAACATCCTCTCACTAGTTGTACCTAGCGCATCTAATTTAGCTATTATTTTACTGGCAACCCTTTATCCGGTTCTGCGTACGACTGGTATGAGTCGACTAACTTCAGCTGCTGTCATTGCTACATCAGCCACAATTATTCCAACACCACTGGGGTCAGATAATGTCGCAATTGCTGCGGCTCTCCACATGTCAACTACCCAATATGTATTTAGCTACCATGCGATTGTTTCAATTCCAACCCTGTTATTAATGGCTGTTATTCAATATCTCTGGCAAAAACATGAAGATAAGTTAAATCAGCATGATCTTACTTATGAAGAAGAGTTACAGAAATACGGCCTAAAAGAAGCTAATAGTGAAAAAAATGTCATTGAAGGTAGTAAAGGACTCCGTTTAATTTATGGCATCTTACCATTATTACCGATTATTATTTTGATCATCGACTTTTTGATGGGTATCAGCAAAGGTAAAAATACCACGATGAGTGTCCAAGCCGTAACCATTATCAGTTGGATTGTTGCAATTATCATTGAGTTATTTCACAAACGTGATGCTAAGCAGGTATTGAAAGATACCAATGTTTTCATTAAAGGTATGGGAGGTGCAATGGGCATTGTTGTTCTGCTGGTTGCCGCCCAAACTTTCGTTCAAGGTTTGAACGCTATTGGCATTATGCGTATGATCCAAACAACAATGATGCACGTCAAAGGTGCGGGCATCCTATTACCATTGATTATGGTTATCTTTACCGTCATCATTGTTCTGCTGAGTGGTAGTGGTGTTGCATTGACTTTCGCATTGATTCCACTGCTTGTTCCATTAGCTAAATCTGCAGGTATTGCTCCACAGCAATTATCCGTTCCAATTCAATTAGCTGGTAACTTATTACGTTCCGTATCACCTGTTGCTGCAGTTGTCTTGATTGTTGCCGGTTCCACTCACCTAGAACCTGGTCAAATCATTAGGCGAACCTCAGTACCAATGATTGGTGGGTTGATCATTATGTTGATTTTATCTTTCTGCTTGCTTTAAAATAGAACCATAACTTTACAGAAAGATTAGTGGTTCGAATGCCTATTGTTCCTAAATATGTACAGATCTACAATAAGATTCTGAACAAGATTGAAAATGCAGAATATAGCCATAAAATTCCGTCTGAAAATCAGTTAACACAAGATTTCAATTGTAGCCGTGTTACCATTCGTTCAGCTCTGGCCTTATTAAAAGAAGATAAAGTCATATATAGCGTTAAGGGTGAAGGTAACTTTATTAATCGCAATAAATCTTCCAGTTCTACCGGTATTGAGGTTAATAGTTCACTCTTCACCAGTAGTTGTAATGTTACAGTTGATTCGAACGATATCGCAATGAAATGCAACGACGGAACTGCCTATTCCAAAAAAGTCTTTGGTAATACTAAAAGGTACGGATCGTTCAATGTTTGGTTTAAACATAATGATCAAGTAATTGGCAATGAATTTTCGATCATAACTGATGCAGCATTACCAGATGGTTTTGAAAAGTATGACAAAGTTGCCCTAAAACATTTTATTAGCCATAAAATTTACCAAAATGCTGCGCATATTCAAGTTAATATGCAACAATCCCTGCGCAAAGCAAACACCTTCCATCATAAATTCTTCTCCAATGATGATGTTGTAATGCTGATCGAAGAAAATCTGAACAATAAGGAAGGACAGACATTCGCTCAAAATAAGTACTACATTCCACTAAAATATTTGCTAGTTAAGCTTAATAAATACGGTAATAGTCTGTCACAGTAACGTAGAAAGCCCTAATGCACGATTTATCCGTGCATTAGGGCTTTCTTTAATTAATCTGCAATTGACTCACATCTGGCCCAATTTGCAAGTTGAGTCTTCCCTGACGACTGCTTACGCCGGCTAAGCTGACGCCCTGACAGTGATTGAAGTAGCAAGAATCACTGGCATGATCTAAAATCACGTTGCGTACTACCAGGCCAGCGACTAAGCTGGTTTCTTTTTCATTTTGAAAGCCGATCACTTCAATCGCTTTACCAAAAGCATCAATTGAATTACCCATTACATCTTGCTGGTGGGTATTGCCGGTAATACGAGTATTCGTGATCCGTAATTGTGTAAAGACCGGCAGCTGTATGGCTGGTTCGCCATCCGCATTATAGTTAACGCTGTGTGCGAAAAAACTGTCAATTTGGCAATGGTCGACGTTAAAATCGACTACCTCACCACCGCGATCATTGCTGGCCTTCAATTCGATACCAAAATCAGTGTCGTGAATAATACAATCATGAACTAAGACATGCTGGACACCACCGGATTCTTCGGTACCAACTGCCATGCCATGGCCGCGTAGCATCTGCAAGTTAAAGATTTCAATGTCCGTCGTTGGAATATTAATCTGGTTACCTTCAGGATTCTTGCCCGATTTAATTGCAATGCAGTCATCGCCGGTATCAAAGCTTGCCCCAAAAATCAGCATGTGGCTGCATGAATCCGGATCAATGCCATCGCCATTATCAATCCCGACCGAATTAATCTGAACGCTATCAACAGTAATATGTTGTGAATAGATCAAATGAAGCGTCCAGCAAGGTGGATTCTGTAGCTTAACATCACGTAGACAAATGCCATCGGTTTGAATCACATTGACCAGTCGTCCCCGAACACGACGGCCCGGAATATTATCTGATAGGTATTGCGGATAACACTTCGTATCTGCAAAGTAACTCTCCATGGCATTGCCGAGTTCATTGCCACCGCCACGAATTACTCCATGGCCTACGATTTTGACATCGGTACAAGTAACCTGCGAGCGTTCTTGGCAGTTTAAATGACCCACGTTAATTAACGAACGGAAGCATTGCATCTCCCAGCCCTCGTACCGAGTCCAAACTAGATCATCCTGGTTGATTCCCTGATCACGATCCTTTAATTGGTCAACAATGTAGTCAAACGGATCAGTACTCCCGATTAGTTCACCATCAACCTGCAAGGTCATATGTGAGTGAAGATCAATTGCGCCGCTGATCACACGCAGTCCTTCCGGGATAGCTACCGTGCCACCTGCCGGACAGTCATCAATTGCCGCCTGCAGGTTGGCCGTCTGTACCATGTCACTATCTATGGCACAGTATGGCGGTTCACTGACATCGATTACTTTACCGGCCGCTGGCGTGACCACTGACAATGACGATTGTGTCTTCGTCCCATCAAAGAAGAAAGTGGTTAAAGTTGCTACATAGTTGGTTGCTGGCGTCAGCTTTGTCATTTCACAATAGTAGCGACTATTTGCCAAGTGTACCGTCTGTTGATCACCCCACTGCAATTCAAAATGATCAACGGGCTGTGCTGGTCGTGACCATACTAAAGTTGCTTGGTGACTCGTGACGCTCGTATAAGCTAAACGTAGCTTTAAACCTGGATGGTTATCCATATTGCTCGCTTCTTTCCATCGATCATCTTAGCGATTAAGTTCTTGATACGCTTGTTGGTAGGCTGTTAATGTCCGTGGATCAAAACAAACCATAAAGACAGTTTGCACCACCTGATTATTCTTTAAAAAGTCGGCAATCGTAGTTAACGCTACTTCAGCGGCTTGGTCTAACGGATATGCATACACCCCGGTGCTGATTGACGGAAAAGCAACCGTTTCACAATGCTGCTGTGCAGCCAGCGCCAAGCTATTGTAATAACTATTGTGCAACAATTGCGCCTCACCATGATGGCCGCCTTGCCAGAAGGGACCAGGGGTATGGATAATATAACGCGCCGGTAAACGAAAGCCTGGCGTAATGCGGGCTTCACCCGTATTGCAACCATGAAAACGGGCACAGGCAACATCCAATTCCGGACCTGCCGCGCGGTGAATCGCACCATCCACGCCACCGCCACCACGAAGCGTAGTATTAGCAGCATTGACGATCGCATCAACCTTTAATGTGGTGATATCTCCTTGAATAATTTTGATTTTATTCATGATAATTACCAAATATTAACCCGGTCTGCTGGAGCCTTCCACATACCATCGCCTTCATGAATATCAAAGGTCTTGAAGAATTCATCCAGATTTTGCACCTGCACGTTCGCCCGCAGCTTATTTGGTGCATGAACATCAATGGACAACAGTAATTGCATGTACTGAGTAGTCGCCTTCATCCGCCAAATGCGTGCCCAGTTAATAAAGAATTCACGACCTGAATAGTCCTCTTCACCTTGAGCTGCCTCAAGTGCACATGATAGACCACCAGCATCCGCAATATTTTCCGAAACGGTGAGCTTGCCATTTACCTTTTGACCCGCAAATGGTAGTCCATCAAATTCGGTGATCATCTTCTGGGAAAGCCGCTTAAAGTGCTTGCGGTCTTCATCAGTCCACCAATTGTTGAGATTCCCATATTCATCAAACAACGCCCCATTGTTATCAAAGGCATGGGAAATTTCATGAGCAATAACTGCTCCAATCCCACCATAGTTTTCACTGCTGCTTTGTTTCAAACTGTAGAATGGTGCCTGCAAAATAGCGGCAGGGAAAACAATGATGTTCTTGAACGGGTGGTAATAAGCATTTACTGTCGCGGCACTCATTTCCCACCGCGTCCGGTCAACTTGCTTGCCAAAGCGACTAAATGTTTCTTCAGCAGCAACCCGATCCATTGCACATACGTTAGCTAGCAGCGTATGCTTAGGATCCGTGTGCAAGTGGTTGTACAAGTCTGGAATGCGGTCAGGGTAACCAACCTGAATGCCAAGATGTTGCAGCTTCACGATGGCCTGATCACGCGTTGCTTTAGACAGCCAGTCATTGTTATACAACCGGTGCTCGTAAATTTTAACCATCTGGTGCACCATGTGTTCAACGTCGGCCTTGGCTTGCGGGCCAAAGTACTTCTTGCCGTAATAGTCACCAATGACTTGGCTAAACATGCCCCGCGTCAGGTAGAAAGCAAATTTACGGTGGTTAACTGCCTTCTTGCTACCCGACAAAGCACGACCATATTGACCGCCCAGGATCCGAATTTCATCGGTCAGCAAGCTAGAACAGTTATTCACCTCGTTGACTAACAGCCAATTCTTAAAGAGGTCGAAGTGATCCTTTAAAATACCATCCAATGCCTGTATGTATTTTGGCTCGGTTACAATGATCTTTTCTGGGCTCTGCTTAATCAAGCCCTTCACTACTTCGCTGAGATCCAGCTGGTCGGTATGCTCAGCAAATTGCTTAAAACTTTCAGGATTGTACATCTTGCTGTAATCTGCAGATTCTTCGGCACTCTTAACATGCGGTACTAACAGGGCATCAAAGGCGACCGTCGCCTTCACCATGGCAGCAGCTTTATCCGCAGCGAAGCCAACTTTAACCAGCAGTTGTGTCGTCAATTGTGACCAGAGTTCCAGCAATTGCGGGCCTTGTTCATTCTTTGGTTCATAGTAGCTCTTATCTGGCAGGATTAACCCTGGAGCACCGGCAAATAAAGCGTATACCCGGGCATTCTTCATGTCCGCATCAATGTCAAAAGATACTGGTGAGGCAAAACCATCTAAGATCAATTGTGACCATTGCTTACTGTAATCAGCATATGATTGCAGCTGTTGAATTGTTTGCAAGCGGTCCATCAGCGGTTGAGCGCCTTCCTTTTCCCGCCGATCAAAGTCTTTAGCTAACTGATACAGTTTAACGGCTTCTTGCATGCGGGCATCATCAGGTTGTGACTTAACCATGTCATCCAAATCATTCATTAACAATTTGTCAATGTCATCAACCAGATCGTTAAAGCCACCGGTGGCTGGTTTATCATCCGGAATCTTGGCCGTCTTTAACCACTCACCATTGACAGCTTCATAAAGGTCATCATGAATTTCTTGTTCGTTAATTGCCATATCATTTCTCCTCGAATTACTTACTGCAGGGTTACCGACATTTGTCCTATTATTAATACTTAAATTTTACACCAGGATGTTGCTAATCCTTAGGTTAATGTTTCACGTGAAACACTAACCTAAAAAAGGTGCCAGCAATTCATCCCGACCATTGCTGGAAAACCAGCGACCATGGTGAGCCAGCAGTTGACTAACATCACGATAGTTTCCTAAATCTAGTCGCCCGCGTACTAGTTGACTAGCCTGCAAAGCACGGGCAAACCGCACGTCAGTCGGCTCTACATGGTGACGATAAAGTGTGTTGGGATCTTCATTCCAATTGAGCCATAATAATTGGCAAGCGAGCTGATATTCCTGACTGTGAGTCAATGCCTCAATTAAATATTGCGGTCCTAATAATGGTACCTTACTCATTTTACCCTCCTTAGATGCATGACGTTTGTGGGGATGTTTTTTACGGAAAGCGGTGAATCCGTTGTGAGCAGCCATAACACATTATGGAAACCATGGTTGTTAATTTGCTCATCGCCCCAGCCATCCGTCAAAATCAAAACAGGCGTATTTCTTGCCAGTTTTTCTGCACTTAAGTAGTCAAAAACTGGTTGATAGCTGGTACCGCCGCCTCCTTGTCGACGATTCTCGAGATGATCGGCCGCACTCTTTAACGGTTGCGCTTTTCCTTCAATGGCAGCATCAAAAGCCACCACCTCTACTTCTGTGTCTAACTGCGTCACCAAATGTTGACAGAGGTCTAGTAGTTCTTTAACCATTTTGTCGGGCATCGATCCGGATTGATCAACAAATACATACAAACGACTAATATACTTCGTAATCTGGCCAGGCAACTCTAGTCGTAGAGGCTGCTGTCGATTGAACCGGGCACGTGAGTCCTGTTTACCGTTCGGTACCGCCCCCAGCATCCGCCGAATAGCCGCATTAATTGGCAGCTGTACCTGTTCTTGTGTTGGCCCTAAAGCCCGCCGAATCCTTTCGGGTAACAAGCCTCGTTGCTGCTGTGTCAATATCTCTAAACTGCCTTGCACCACCTTCTTAAGCTGTGCCATACGCAGCAGCTGATTTGCTTCACCATGCATTTGCCAACAAGCATGTGTTTCTAGCGTTCCATGCAGTTTGGCATGGGCAGCTTGTCTTTGTGGATCATCACTAGACTGCAAGTACTGTGATACCTGCTTTTGTTTCTTAATCGGCAGTGATAACAATTGACGACGATAGTAGCTCGATGACTGTCCTTCTTGAAAATGCGCGTGCGTTACGCGTTCTAGCTGTGATAATGTCATCGTCCCTTGTGGCGGTTCATCCAAGTATTGGTTCACTGTTACATCGCATGCCACCCTCGTTAACTCTTGATGGTTCGCTTGGTCATAGCGCAGTGGATGCTGCCATAACACGTGATAGGCTTCATGCATTAGCAGGCTTTCAATCTCGTCTGCACGCAAGCTACCTAATTGCTGAAAGTCAATGGTCAACGTTAATTGGTCCTGCTGCCAGACTAGCGCCGCCACTGCATCACTAGCCGCTACCATTTGGCGAGGAATTCGCATTAATATTTCCCCTAGCAAACGCTGCTTAGCAAGAATTTTACTCACCGTGTATGCAATTACTTGTTTAGCCATATCGGCCGACGGTGAATATGCCAAGTTTTGCAGCGCATTGGTTAATTCCGTTTCCGCCATGAATTTACTCCTGCACGGCAATCTGACTCAATTGCCGGTATAGTTTTTCTGCATCAAAGTCATCTGCTGCCATCTGATAAAACTGGCGGAATTCATCCGGATGTTCACGAGCAATCTTGCCGATCGTCTGCCCTAGTGCATACTGACCATCAGGACTTAGTAAGTCGATTAAGGACGGCAATTTACTAATCACATTCGCATCGGTAAATATTTGCGAACCCGTTACGGTTACCATCTTCTGCAATTGTGCTAAGCGTTCACCCTCGCTTAATTCTTGTAGCGCTGAACTTATCTTTTCAATAGACTGCTTTTGTAGGTCATCGTCGTTTAATTGCGCTCCTTGCAAAACAAACGTCGCAAAGTCGGTCCCCGTTTCAATACCCAGATCACCACTAAAAACGTCCGGCATTAATCGTCGCTGGTCAGCAGTCGATAATTTTTGTAGCTGCCGCAGATTTTGTGACACCCGTTGCCAAGCACGCGGCGTCGGCCCTAAGTCCACTGCGACTCTATTTAATTGATCTGGATGATCTTCTAAATACTTGATTACTAAAGGTGCTATGCGCTGGTGGCCTTGACCATCGTCTTCTTTGGCCCAGGTCAACCAATCTGTTAACGATGCCTGCATCACCAGTCGTACGGTACGGTCCTTGATCGCCGCATCAGCAGGCGTTACCGCGTAGTTACTCTCGCCAAAGCCTTCCATGCTGCTGTCTGGATTTTCGGCAATAATAATGTGCACTTGCGCAGGAAGGTGCAAACTGTTGACCTGTCGCTGTAAAACAACGTTCATCAGTTCACTTTGTACAGCAGAAGTACCACGATTAAACTCATCCAAAAACCAAATTATCGCTTGGTCGGGATGGGCTTCCGCATTTTTAACAATTTCTACCAAAGTTTCGGAATAACCAAACTGCACGTTGGCCAAGGTGCCATACCGGCTTGTCTTGACAAACGCCTCATCACGCAGCGGGGGCACAGGAATCGAGAGGTCGCCCTTTTCCGCTAAGCTTACAACGGTGGTAAACAGCCGAGCATGCATTTGCTGTGCGACGTCGCTGACCAGTGCCGACTTGCCAATGCCTGCTGTACCAACAATATTTGGAACGTTACCAGCTGCTACAACCGCCTGCACAGCCTTCAGCATTGCTTGATAACTAAGCGCCATTGTCTTCCCTCCATCCGTGAGCTTCTAAATCACTGTTGCGCTTGTGCATCCCGGATACATAGGGATTATGTGCAACGTAAAAACGATTCAACGCGCGACCATCTTTATGCTTTGTATTCACGCCAATCCGGGCACTCACACCAATTTCTGCGGGTTCTCGCCGCTTTTCTATATCGATACGAAACGGAGCAGTTTCCATTGATTGCCCATCCAACTGGCGCGATTGCACACCTAATGCCATCATCAATTTACCTGGTCCATTGCTGATCGTGACCCCAGTTTGATGACGATGCTGTTTCATTAGGGGAATGTTCAGCGCTGGTTCAATTGCTCGTAACAGAATTCCCTGTGGTTCATCTTTATTTTGTACGACGATATCGACGCAATAGTGTGACCGTATTTGATAGATATATAAATCACCTGGCTGTCCATACAAAGACTCAGAATATCCAGTACGCCGGCCGCCATAGGCATGGGAAGCAGTATCTTTTTCACCTAAATACGCTTCGGTTTCAACGATCCAGCCCCCGACTTTTCCTTCTGGTCCGTCGTAAATCAATAGCCGTCCCAGAAGATCTTTGGCAATTTCTTTCGTCGGTCGGCCCGTAAAAAATTGTTGATATGTTGTTAACACTTGCTTCCCTCCTCAATAATTCTATGATAGACCTAACACACAAAGGAGATGTTCATTTTGGCAATTAAACTCGAACGAATTTACACCAAACCCGCCGATCTTGATGGCTACCGTATCTTAGTTGACCGTCTATGGCCACGGGGAATCTCTAAGGTTAATGCCCACCTAGACCTGTGGCTCAAAGAAGTGGGCCCAAGTACTGAGCTGCGCAAATGGTTTAATCACGATGCCGACAAGTTTCCTGAATTTAAGCAACGCTATTTAAAAGAATTACAAGATAACGATGCTTATCAGCAGTTGCTCACAACCATAAAAGAACAGTCAACAAATGGCAATGTTATTCTCTTATACGGGGCGAAAGATCCTGACCATAACCAAGCCGTTATCCTGCAAGAGCAACTAAGCAAGGACTTAAAATAAATCCGGTTCATGATTAATACAACAATGGCCACTTGCATTTTCAAGCTGGAAAACGCTAGTGACCAGTAATCATTATCAATTATTGCAAACAGCAATCCTACTATGCTTATCTTCAGCAAGAATTACCATCAATTTCATTGTTATCAACGAAGCAATTAATGATTAGCTTCGTTTTTTTGTTGCCAAATTGTTTGCCCCTGCTTCAATAACTCAGGCCTCGCCTGGGCAGTTAAGAGCCGTTGACATGGCGTTTCTTGGTGTCGATCTTTGAAAGCCATTGGCTCGGCTGCCACAATCATTACCGTCAAATTATTTTCCGTTAATAGCAGTTGCCCGGGACCGGTATATTTGCCCTTGGTATGCTTGCCAATACGCCAAGTGTGGATCTTGCTTTGACCATCAGCATCGCCACGTAATTCCCAATTGCCAGAAGGATCGTTTTCTACCGGTAAGCCATAGAATTTTAAAACTTTATATTGGTTCTTCTTACTCATTATTTACGCCGCCACCATTGATGAAGCTAAGCTCTTTAACAAACGGTAGAAATAACCATCTTGCATTGCTTGGGCCCACAGACCCTGCTCCATATCTTCTTCATCGATGATCAGAGAAATCATTGCCTTTGTAACCATCGGATTATTAGCTAAGATCACATCACCGACGGTCGCATGATTCAATTTTGGCTTAATCCCATGCATCCGCAAAGTGCGCCGATAATGACGGTCAAAATTTGAACTCATTTTATATTCATGCGCAAACTGCAACATTTGCTGGTCATAGAGTGGATAGCCAGCCCGAATGAGACCATCCTCAGGGCGTCGTGTCGTCCAAGTGATTTGCCGGTTAATCATCTTCTTAAAGTATGGTAAATATTCTGCAAAACTCATCTGATCACCCCCGTTATTTTTTCACCCTTAGTTTACTTGATTACGTGGGGACTGTCACGAATAGACGCTCAGTTTTTAACAAACTCTCGTGGTATGATGAAAACAAAAACATTTAGGAGGCACTTTTCTTGGAAAAGATTGTAAACGCTACAGAAATGAAGCAGCTTGATAGCCATACTATTAACACCATTGGCATTCCTTCACTAGTATTGATGGAACGAGCAGCATTAGCTGTGCGTGATGAAATCCTAACTGCTTTTCCGCTAAATCAAGACCATGTCATGGTTGTTGCCGGTAGTGGCAATAATGGCGGCGATGGCTTAGCAGTTGCACGTTTGTTAAAAATTGCCGGCTTGCCAGTTACCATTGTCAATGTGGGCAATCCTGAGCATGCATCGACTGAACATAAAACGCAGGAACACATTTGTGATTACTACAAAATTCCCGCAACTACGGATTTAAGTGTGCTAAAAAATGCATCCTTGATCGTTGATGCAATCTTTGGAATTGGTATTAACCGGCCAGTTAAGGGGCACTACCAAGATGTGATTAACGAAATTAACCAAGCTGACGCACCAGTCGTTGCAGTGGATATGCCATCTGGCTTAAACACCGACACTGGTGAAGTGATGGGCGTTGCGGTTAAGGCCGCCACCACCGTCACCTTTGCGTATAACAAGAAGGGCCTGACAACTGCCAATGGTCATCAATATGGTGGTCGGGTTATCATTGCTAACGACATGGGCACATATGATATGTAGCTATAAAAAAAGCTGCTAGCGTTGGCTAGCAGCTTTTTTGAATTGATTTAATCATTAAGCACGTGACTTGTAGGCACCATCAGCGGTGTTAACAATGATCTTGTCGCCGTTCTTAATGAAGGCTGGTACGTTAACAACTAAACCAGTGTTCGTAGTGGCTGGCTTGCCACCGCCATCGATCGTTGCACCTTTAATTTCTGGTTGCGTGTCCGTAACTTCAAGAGTAACAGTAGCTGGTAATTCGATACCAACAATTTCACCGTTAACAAATTCCAGAGTTACGTTCATGTTTTCAACCAGGTACTTCCGTTCTTCGGTGATCTGGCTGTGATCTAAGCTGTACTGGTTGTAGTTTTCCAGGTCCATAAATACGGAGCTGTCGCCTTCATCGTAAAGGTATTGAGCGTTACGCTTGTCAACGTCAACCTGTTCAACCTTTTCGGAAGGGCGCATCGTGGTGTGGACGATTGAACCAGAACGAATGTCTTGGATATCCATCTGCATCAGAGTGTTACCCTTACCCGGTTTGTGGTGGTTGATCTGCAATACCCGGAGCAGCTTTTCGCCGCGCTTGAAGACCATACCTTTCTTCAAATCAATAGTTTGAATCATTTTACTTACTCCTTCGTTACGAGACTTGCTTCTGTTCGTCAAAACAGCCGCATACAAACTAATTATATCATGCTAAAGCATTGATTTCATTGCTTTTTGTTTAGCTTACTTCATATGAATCATATTAGCAGCTGGTACCCGGATTAGTGTGTGTTGGTCAGCCATTCGGCCCACACGGATCCCTAAGCCATTGATTGGCGTATTCCGATAACGAATAGTCATTACCGCCGCAAACGCATGACCACTGCGGGAATCTAATCGGGCTAATTCCTTCTTGTTCCATGGGTAAGCACCGGCTGCTGAACTCAGATAATTGTCGCTAACGGCTACAGTGCCATACTTGGAATTAGTAGTGTTACGCGAATCTTTTGTCCAGTACGTGTACGATACCACTGCCCGCTTGCCACCCTGACTGCGGTTAGCCTTGACGTAGTAATAATCGTTATTGCCACTGCCAAGTACCAGTGGATGGTAAGTCGTATGAACACTGACCTGACTACTATCATCAACAGCCACCGTGCGGAACCATGAAAAGTAGCTCATCGTGCCCAGCCAAGCAATGGCAATGACCATTAAGATAACATAGCGGGTAAATAAACCACCATCAAAGCGGCGTTTTTCCTTTGCGATCAGCATTAATTGCTTAACACGAATATAATGAATAACCCAGATTAAGAAGACAATGCCGCCAATCCATAGCAGCCAGCCTAGCCAATTCCAGTTCATACTAATCTTCTCCTATCCCTTAACGGTTAATAACCAATAATACTAATTGTAACACACTGGCCTGGGTAAGCTTTTGACTTTTCATTCGCCTTTTAGCAGTTAATAGGTATAATGGTAAGTGAGTGTTTTTTGCATAATAACTGTGAAGGAGGATGTTTTCATGGACGAAGGTAACAACCTTTCAATGGACATCATTAATTTTGAAAAGGACCATGATTTAACCGACAATGAGGTTGCATTTGGCAGCCAATTATCCGTAGAACGGGTACACGACATTAAGTCTCAGGCCAGCACTGCTACTAGTGAAGAAGAAGGCTTGCTGCGGCGTTTCATGAAGGCCCAAGGTTAATAATTAACAGCTGCTATAAAAAAAGCTCCTAGCAAAATGCTAGGAGTTTTTTTATACTTCAGGATCATGGAAAGTGACCTTCAATGGTTGTGGTTTAATATTTGCATGTGGATCCTTAATCTTGGCCATCAAGGTGGCGATCAATTCATCCGCAATCGCATCGATCGGCTGTACCACCGTTGGCAAACTCGGTTCTGCCTTTAAAATCAACTGTGAGCCATCATAACCGGTGACCACAAAATCTTCGTTGATCTTCTTGCCATGTAATACACCAACGTTGCGAATCATCAGTGCTTGGAGATCATTGGTTGCAATCACCCCATCATATTCCCCGGGAAATACTTCATCAAAATTAGTGTGTTTTAAATCTAATGGCGTGTAAGGAATATGTGCTTTACTAAGGTAATCGATTGCTCCTTGCACACGATTCAGCGTTGGGGAAACGGAAGTATCTTCATCAATCATTACGGCAATCTTGCGTGCACCCTTCTTCACTACAAACTGTGCCGAGAGCTGTCCACCATGATATGAGTCAGCAGCCACAATTGGGATGTTATCTGCCAAGTAGCGGTCAAAAGAAACAATGGGCGAGGTCAACTGCTGGTATTCTCTGATACCTAAATTGTGTGATCCAGAAATAATCCCATCTACTTGGTTAGCCATGAGCATTCCTAGATAATCATGCTCAATTTCTTCATTTTGTGCTGACGAAGCGATGATAGTCTTATAGCCCTGCTTAAACAGTTTATACTCCAAGCTGTTGATCAGTTCGGCAAAAAAAGGATTGGTAATGTTGGGAAAAATCAAGCCGATAAACTTTGATGGCTTGCCTTGCATTGCCCGAGCCAGCGCATTTGGCTGATAATTCAGTTTTCGCATCGCTTCGTGGACTTTTTTAATCGTGCGTTCGCTGAGCGACCCATAGTTGTTAATAACACGGGAAACAGTCGTAACGGATACGCCTGCCAAGTCAGCAACGTCTTTTAGTTTTACTACCATCTATACAAACCTCATTTGTGAATTGTTCTTATTATAATCCACCCGTGTGAATTGCAATAGTTACTTTAAGCTAAAAAAGCATGTACTGTGTCATAATATCTTTTAAATGACCAAAAAGTGGTCGTAACGGTAAAAGTAAAGGTCCCCATCATTCGAATGAACGTTGGAGACCTTTTACTGCTTGCAGAAATGTGCTAGCAAGTTTCTATCACATTCTTTGTAACGCTGATTAAACTTACTTTTGCTCCATCACTACTTCGCCATTAGCAGTGATCTTGAAGGTCTTATTGGCAGCATCTGCTTCTAAGACCGCCTTAATCTTGCCGTCCTTATCAGTACGAGTGATCGTAATCGTTGTGTCGCTTGGTGTCTGCACATCGATAGTTCCATCCAGATCAAAGGCAGCAAATTGATTACGCCATGACAACAGCTTTAACAAGTTAGCAACTACTGGACGTTGAACTTCCTTGGCTACTTCTTCTTTAGTGTAGTAGTGACGGTTAATGTTACGGCCTTCCTTAGTCTTTTCCAATAGTTCCAGATCGTTGGAGCCAGCC
Organism: Candidatus Limosilactobacillus merdigallinarum; assembly: GCA_019114515.1. Lineage (GTDB taxonomy): Bacteria > Bacillota > Bacilli > Lactobacillales > Lactobacillaceae > Limosilactobacillus > Limosilactobacillus merdigallinarum. The sequence goes on along the minus strand of DXFH01000011.1, from coordinate 124,285 downwards.
AGCAGACCAACGTAGTAAACCATTGGAATACCAGGGGCAAAGATTTGGAATGCCCGCGCCAGCAAGTAGGACTTGTCGTTGTCACCCAGAGCAGAGTAGTAAGTGGAGTTGATCTGGTAGATGTCTAAGTTGTGGTATTCAGCACTAGAGTACTTCCGCTTAACGTTAGCACCTACCTTGTACAATTCGTTAGATGCGTACTTGATTTCGTCGTCAGTCAGAATATCCTTAGCGTCCACAACCCCAATTCCGTCATGGGTATCTAAAGTAGTGAACTGCTTCATTGGAGAAATCTTTAGCCAGTGAGCTAAGCGGTTAGTCTTGCCGGAGTACAGCGTGTACAGGGTCGTCATTGGTAAAGTGAAGTCGTAGATAAAGAAGCCATGCTGAGAAATCTTTTGTGGAATCGTGTAGTGCTCGTGGATTTCTGGCAAGATCACAGCATCATATGGCTTCAAAATATCTTGGATCTTGTTTAAGAGGTCCCAAATTTCTGGTTCAACGAAGAAGTCATTTGTGTCGACCTTCTTAACGGCATATGCGAAGGCGTCCAGACGAATCATGTCGGCCCCGTGCTTGACCATGTCGATCAGTGTCTGCTTAAAGAATTCGTTAGCTACCTTGGACTTAACATTAATGTCGATTTGCTGGTCACCGAACGTGTTCCATAAGTGTTCCTTCGTACCATCAGCAAAGTCAATTTCTTGTTCTGGGGCCTTGTCTTTACGCTTGTAGATCATATCAATGTCCTTTTGCGTTGGCCGACCCTTACCAGCCTTTTCCCAAAACTTTTCCCAACGGATGAAGAAGTCACTGTACTTAGAAGCATCGTGGTTCTTTTGGAAGTCTTGGTACATAACTGACTTCTTGGAAATGTGGTTGATCATGAAGTCAAACATCAGGTAGTAGTCCTCCCCTAATGATTCAACATCGGACCAATCACCAAATTGTGAATCAACCACGTCGTAGCGGTATGGGGCAAAACCACGGTCACCGGTTGATGGGAAGAATGGCAGCAGGTGGACACCGCCAATTGCGTCGCCAATGTACTTGTTTAATACTTCATGAGTCTCCTTGATGTTCTTACCCATTGAATCAGAGTAGGTAATCAACATTGCTTTGTTTTGAATAGGCATAATCGTTTTCCTCCTATATGTTTGGTTAAGTTATTCTACGTGATGAGCACGACGAGCAACAAAAATAATCAGCGCAATTGCTAACAGGCCAATCCCATAAACTAAAAATGGTGCTGCCAGTCCGTAACCACTCATTGGTGCGTGCATCAAATGGTTGGTCCATTCAGCAATCGTTGGTGAGAAGAATGCACCGAAGTTAAAACCAATCAGGACCATTGAAGTAACTAATGGCTGCCGTTTTTCCGGTGCTAATCCCGGTAACAGGTTAAAGATCAATGGTGAGACCAATTGAAGTGGAAAACCAATCAACAGCAGACCGACCACTAATAACCAGAATTGGTTGCCGGCAAAGTAAAACAAGAAGTTAGACAGAGCCATCAACCCTAGTCCCAGATAAACAGTACCGAAGCCCAGACGCTTTTGGATGGAACCGTAGAAAAGACCACCTAGCGTTGCCCCAATTAACATCAGTGATAAGAAATTAGATGAACCGGTGTAATTAGCACCCTTAATGGTGACGGCTAACCCTGGGAAACGGTTTTCCATCCCTACATAATCAACAACTAATAGGAAAGCGAACAATACCAAGAGGTACACCACTGGGCTGGTCTTCTTAATCGGGTCTTCTTCGACGTCTTCTACCATGTTATCGACGTCTTCAGACACTTCTTTTTCAGCAGCGGGGCTCTTGGAATCATCTGGCACCCGAATGCCAAAGAAGATCAAAGCGACAAAGGATAACAGGTAAACTAAGAACGATGCATGCCAACCAGCGACGCTCAGCAACAAACCAGCGATGAATAAGGTGGTTGCTTGACCAATTTGTTCAGCGGCAGCACGCCAGCCAAGCATTTGTGCCCTGGTAGCACCGTCGTACCAGACCGAGATCATGGAAATGGCTTGAGAGTTGTACAAACCAAAACCGGCACCCAATAACAAGCGTGACCCTAAAATGATTAGGTAGCTGTGAATTGGGAAGAACGGTACCAGTCCCATTACACCTACGATCGTGACCCCTGCCATGATCATTTTCTTATCCGAAATATGAAACCAGCGTTGGAGAAATGGTGATAAAACTACAAAGATCATTACGGCAAATGATGGCGTCGTAGCCATGTATTCCGATTGCGTCTGCGTTATTGCAAGTGATGCCTTCAATTGAGGCAAAGCACTCTGAACCGCATAAGCACTCGTTAACATGAATGAAACTGATAAGAAAGCCAGTTTCGTAATCATTGAATTCTTATTCTGCATAACTAAAACCTCAAATAACTTAGAAACAGATTCTGCGGACTGACGGCAGCGCCTTCAATCGCATAAAAATTTATCATTGAAACGATAAATTGTCAAACGTTTATCAAAAATTTTTAGAACTTTTTTGATGCGCTTTCAAATTAGCGACATCACGGTTTGTTGATTTTATCAAAGAAATGACCAAATGCTGACTAACTACGGTGGTCGCGATTGCTTTGGTAATTTTTTAAGTCTGAAAAGCTAATTTGATGACGCATCCTGTCTTCTTTTCACCCTATTAATAAGATCCAAAAAAATACCCAAATTTTGATAAAATTCTTTGCACCAATTAATAAATAATGATAGTTTAAAATTGTTTAAGATCTTATGAATTTATTAAGATCATTAAAAATATTTCAAGCATTGATCAAGTAATTACTTAAAAGGAGTCCTGTACAATGTTGAATAATCCATCAGATTCAACCATTCATTACAAAATGTACAAGAGCGGTCGCAAGTGGATGTTTGCTAGTCTTTGCGCACTCACCCTTTTCACCGCTGGCATGACAACTGCTCACGCTGACGCCGCTAATCAACAAAGCAATCAGCAAAAAGTAGGGGCACAAAACGATAATTCTGACAGTGATCAGCCAACTGTCTTGAAGCCAACGACCAGCAGCACTAACAATAGTGCCAGCGTCGCAAATAGTTCACAGGCAACAGTCGCAACCGTTTCCTTTACCAGCGATAGTCAAGCCAGTGCCAGCGCTGCTAACAGCAATAATAGTGCAGCCTCATCGACAAGCAACGCTGCTACATCTGCTTCCACCAGTACACAGACGCTAAACTTAGCCAACCAAAGTAAAGTTACTACGCTGGCCCGGAAACAAGCCGTTGTTAGTTTTGCTGCTACTCCTGCTACAACGAACCAAGTTGACCTAAACTCGCTGCATTTTAGCAACAATGCACGTTGCCAGCAATTCATCGAAAGTGTTGCTCCTGGAGCCATCAACGGCTGGCACAAGTATGGAGTTTTACCATCCGTTACCGTTGCCCAAGCCATTTTGGAAAGCGGTTGGGGAGGCTCTAGCCTATCAACACAAGCTCATAACCTGTTCGGCATTAAGGGATCATACAATGGTCAATCAGTTAATATGCCTACTCGCGAAGTGTATGGCGGTCGTAGTGTTTATGTTAATGCTTATTTCCGTGCTTACCCGAACAACTCCGCATCGGTTGAAGACCACGGAAACTTCTTGTACAGCAACAGCCGTTACCACAACCTTTTAGGTGACACTAACTATTCTGACGTTACCTACAAGTTACACATTGATGGTTATGCTACTGATCCAAGCTACGCCTACTCTTTAAACAACCTGATTCAAACCTACAACCTGACCCAGCTGGACCACGTTGCGCTATCAGGTTCTACCGCTATCTTGCCGGATCAAAATAATGGCAATGGCGGTTCCGTAAACAGTAATTCATCCAACTACTACACGGTTCAAAGCGGCGACACCTTATCCGGCATCGCTAACGAGTTCAACACCAGCGTTGCCACATTAGCTAACATGAACGGCTTGAACAATCCTAACTTAATTTACGTTGGTCAGCGTCTGCTCGTTCGTACTGAAACCAGTAACAACAGTCAGCCTTCGCAGCCGGCTAACAACACTCCTGCGCAAAACACTAACAACGCAAGTGGTACATACACCGTTCAAAGCGGTGATACCCTGTCTGGCATTGCCGACAGTCATGGAACGAGTTGGGAAGCATTAGCACAAATCAACCACCTGAGCAATCCGAGCCTGATTTATGTTGGCCAAGTACTGCAGTTAAGCAGCAACAATAATGCTAGTCAGCCACAATCAAGCCCTTCTGCTAGTGCAGATTCATACACGGTTCAAAGTGGCGACACCCTATCTGGCATTGCTCAGCGCTTTGGTACCAATTACCAAACCATTGCTAGCTTGAACGACATCAGCAACCCTAACCAAATTTTTGTTGGTCAAGTATTGCGTTTGAATGGTGGCAGCCACGTGAACTACAGCAATAATAGTCAACCAGCCGCTGGCTCTTACACGGTTAAGAGTGGTGATACCCTGTCTGGCATTGCAGATCAATTCGGTACGTCTTATGAGACACTGGCTCAGCTTAATGGCATTAGTAATCCGAACGACATTTACGTGGGTCAGGTCATTAAGGTTAGTGGCGCTAGTTCCACTCCTAATCAAACTGTGAGCCGTGCAGCCGGTTCTTACACGGTGCAAAGCGGCGATACTTTATCTGGCATCGCTGCTCGTTACGGCACTAGTTATGAAGTATTAGCCCAATTAAACGGTATCAGTAATCCGAATGAAATTTACGTTGGCCAAACCATCCGCTTAGGTGGCAGTGCTGCCAACTACAGCAGCCAGTCCACTAGTCAAGGCGGTTACACGGTTCAAAGTGGTGATACCTTATCTGGCATTGCTGCCCGTTATGGCTTAGATTGGACTAGCCTAGCAGCCAAAAACGGTTTGCAAAGTCCATACACCATTTACGTTGGTCAGAATTTATCACTGTAAATAATTACTTGTATCATAATTAAAACCGCTAGCAATGATGGAATACTAGCGGTTTTTTAATTTCAAAATCGATCAAAATGCACACACAATGGATAGACAGGCAACAGTTTATTTTTTAATGCTGATTGCCCTTTGAAATGCGAAATGGGAAGCTTATAATTTAATTAGTTACTATTCAAGAAGGTGTGTAGGCATGATTCAATACCAGCTTTCTAACCTGGATGAGTTGAACTCCGTAAGCAACTTGTTCAAAATATTAGGACATCCGAAACGGCTACAACTCCTTTATTTACTAATCCAAAACTCAATGACTGTGTCACAAATTTCGCAGAGCTTAGACTGGGAACAATCTGCAGTTTCACATCAATTGAAGCTGTTACGCAAGAAGCATTTTGTTTCCGCTGTAAGACACGGAAAACAGGTCGTTTACCGTCTTGATAACCCTGTCGTAATGACTTTAATTGCCGACGCCGTTAACAGCCTTAAAAACGAAAAAATCGGCCAATAAATTGCATAATTAAAAAGAGCTCCAGAATTTGGAGCTCTTTTTGTCTATTAACCAACTTACTTGACTGCTAACTGGAACTGTTCCTGTTGGTTAATCACATCAACCTTAACCCGCTGTCCATTGTGCAGCGTCTTTAAATTAACCCAAAAGCTAGGGTGCGCATGATCGGCAAACGCAAAATTCAACACCGGCTGGCTGCCGATATTTTCAACTTCTGCTTCACCGCGACTCAAATCAGAACAGTGAAAATACTCTGGATGCTTTTCAACATCTGAATCTACATATACTGTGACCATTGTCTAACGCCTTCATTAGTTATAATGGCACTAATTTAGTCATACCGAAAATTATTTAACTGTTTATTTTAACTAATGTTCATGTGGTCCTTAATTAACCGGTTAACAACGTTGGCACTTTCATTCGTTTTGCTAATGGTAATCAAAGTATCATTTCCGGCCAAGGTGCCGACAATATCAGTCAAATCACTGTCATCCAATAAACCTGCCAAAACTGTCGCATAACTTGAATTGGGGGTCGTTTTTATTACATTCATGAACTGGACTACTGTAGCCGAAACGACACTGTTATGAATAGCGTCGTATAACCGCTGATGCTGGTCAGCGGTATCCACTTGCAACTGTTTATAAAATGTTACACCCTGGCCATCACTAGCCTTAACAATATTTAATGCATGAATATCCCGTGACACAGTGGCTTGAGTGGCCACTACCCCTTGTTCTTTTAAGAGGCCCAACAATTGTTCCTGGGTCGTAATCTGGTTTTCGTTAACCAGTTTCAAAATCAATTGACGCCGCGCTTTATGGTTCATAAACATTTCCTCTTTGTATATTAATTCATTTTAATTAATATTAACTCATTATTTGATGAAATAAAAGATTTTTATGCGTTTTAAGGGATTAAAAAACGCTATAACTTGTCATTAAGCAAGTCATAGCGTCTGATTCTAAATCCATCAATTCAGATCATCTAATTATATTTATTCTTTATTACTCATCCGCTTACTCAATGCCGAATGATTAATCCCATATACAAAGTAGATAACCAACCCGATCAGGAACCAAATCCCCGCATAAGTCTTTGCATCGTTGCTTAAACCAAGGAAGACCATCAATGAAGCCAAAAAGCCTAAGAACGGCATTACGGGATAAAGTGGCATCTTAAAATCAGGATCTGGAATATCCTTTCCTTCACGTTGACGCAGTGCATAAATACCTAGCGAAACGAACATGAAGGAAATCAACGTGCCAGCTGAAACTAATTGTGACAAAAAAGCAAATGGCAGGAATGCCACAATCACCACCGCAACAATGGTTAACAAAGCTAAAGCATGGTTAGGCCGATTTTTCTCATCTAATTGACCAAGCCACTTTGGTAGCATGCCGTCACGACCGAAGGAGTAAATCAAACGTGATCCGGCTAAAGTCATCCCGATCAGTGCCGTAAACATCCCAATAACCGCAATGGTCTGAACCACAATGGCAACTCCAGGATGACCAATGGCCCGTAAAGCGAAGCCCACTGGTTCCGCTGAATTAATGTAACGCTTGTAAGGCATAACCCCAATAAGCACAAAGCTAACCAGTACAAATAAGATCACCGCAATGACCAATGAGCCAAGAATTCCTCGGGGCATCGTTTTTTCTGGTTTGACCGCTTCAGCAGAGTTAGCGGCAATAGAGTCAAAACCAATGTATGACAGGAAAATCATTGAAACGCCAGCGTAAATTCCTTGCCAGCCACCAAATGCACCATATGAGGTCATCCTGTACTTAGGAACGAAAGGAATAAAGTTAGCTTTCTTAACGGCAAACAAACCAACAACGACAAATAACAAGATAGCGAATACCTTTAAGATCACGAGGAGGTTTTCCACTATAGCTGCGTTGCTAACCCCACGTGAGATCAATAATGCTACGGCAACAATCACGATGACGGAAACTAAATCCATAACGCCACCGTTTGTACCGAACGTATTGGAGAGCGAATTCGGTAATTGCCAGCCAAACTGAGCAATTAAAGCCCGAAAGTTTGCCGATAAACCGGAGCCGACAAAGGCTAGTGCGATAAAGTATTCAGCTAACAGTGCCCAACCAGCAATCCAACCGAAAAATTCACCGAAGATAACGTTGATCCAAGAATAGGCAGAACCAGCAAAAGGCATGGCCGCCGCCATTTCGGCATAAGCAAAAGCAACTAAACCGGCTACGATGGCAGCTAAGACAAATGAAATCATTACGGCTGGGCCGGCGTGCCGTGCAGCAACTTCACCAGGCAGGGTAAAAATAGACGCGGAAACGATGGTCCCAACACCTAATCCTAAGAAGTCACGCACCCGCAATGTTCGTGCTAGATGGGCATCCTTAATTTCATACGTTTTTGGATCTTCTTTTATCGATATTCGTTTCCAAAGATTCATAATTCCTTCCCCATTTCTATAGCACTAATACTTTAAATAACAGTAGAATTAAATTTTTCTCATAATTCTACCATTAAGCTGGCATTTTAGCAATAAAAAAGCTGTGATATCACCTTTAAAAGCAACTATCACAGCTTATGTCATTTATGAGGATTATTTTATTCAGCCGCTAATGCATCAATCGGATTCAAGTTGGCCGCCCTTCTTGAAGGAAGCAAAGCCGCCAACCAGGCAATGACGATTGCTACAGCAAATGCAAAGATGACGTTACTAGTAGTCAGCTGAATAATATGATATTTAATTAATGGGTAGAAGCCATGATTAATAGCAGCCGTTGCAATCAAAGTGATGATCAATGCAAAGACAGCCCCAAATAAGCCAATTAAAATCGACTCAGAGGTAAATAGACGTCGTACATCCTTCTTGCGTCCACCCAAGGCACGTAGAATACCGATTTCCTTGGTACGTTCGGAAACTGACATGTACATCGTCACAATAATCATCAACGCAGAAACTAATAGGGAAATACCAGCCACGCCGGCTAAAACATCAGAAGCAAGACGGACGTATGTATTGATCCGTTTCAGCATTGAGCCAACGGTAATGGCCCCAAAAAGACGCTTATTATTGTTGGCGCGTATGTTTTCAATTTGACTAGCAACCTGGTCAACCTCTGCTAAGCTTTTCACCTTAACGGACACGTTATTAACGTTCGTTTCTGCATTGGCATTTCTGAGTGATTCCCTTACAGATTGGTAGTTCAAGTATGAACTGGCCCCGGTTCCGTCAACTAAGCCAACGACTTTATATTGACTATTGATTGCGACCGGCTGTCCCTGCTTGTTGACCCAGTTAAAGCGAATGTTAACTTGTTTGCCAACCGCCTGCTTATAGTTCTTGGCCCCCACTAGGGCAGCAGCTTCTTGCTTGCTCAGTACCATTTCACCCTTATGCGGAATATGGCCATTTTTAATGTTATTGGCACGCTGACCAGCCGACCAAGTGGTAATGCCACTTCCAGCCTGCTGCTTATTCTTATAAGACAGCTGATAAGTTGGTAAGTAGTAAGTCGGTGCAACTTGACTTACCCCTTCAACGTTCTTCAAACGGTGAAGTCGACTATCACTGATCAAGGAGGCTTGCGTATTCGATGCCATATTGCGCATTGCGCCCATTAACTCCTCTTGATTCATCTTCCTGCCCGATGGGTTTTTCATTACCCCAATCCACTGCGGGTTAACCATCGAATTAACTTGATCAGCAATATAGCCGTTGATGCCGTTGCCTAATCCGCTAAAAAGCATCACCGAAAATAAGCCAATTGCAACTCCTAGCATAATCAATGAATTACGAGCAAAGTTATACATTAAATGTTTAAACGACAGGCGGTAGCTATCTCGAGCCGGCATTTTAACCGTTTCAATATGAGTTGGATTATCTGGCAATGGATAAGCGGGTTTTAACCGTTCATCCTTGTTGATTTGACCATTTTCCAAATGGACAATTCGCGTACCATGATTAGCAACGGCAGCTGAGTGCGTCACCGCAATCACTAATTTGCCGTCCTTAGCAATTTGATCTAGTAGATCTAATACCTCTTGAGTGTTTTTTGCATCCAACGCACCCGTGGGCTCATCAGCAATGATAATTTGTGGATCGGATGCTAACGCCCGGGCAATTGCGACCCGTTGCTTTTGTCCGCCAGACAGCTGGTTCGGATGCTTGTTGATTTGATCGCTTAAACCCACGTCCTGCAATAGTTTAACTGCACGCGCACGCTTTTCGCTTGCTGATAGCTTGGTCATATCGAGGGGCACCATTACATTGTCTAAGACTGTCAGATGAGCAATTAAGTTGTAGGCTTGATAAATATGTCCAACCGTTGCTCGTCGATACTCATCTAGCTGCTGCTCTTTTTGGTGATCCAGCAGCTGACCGTCAACATATACTTGTCCCTTAAACTTACGGTCTAAGCCACCCACAATATTCATTAAAGTTGATTTCCCGCCACCTGATTCACCTAATATGGACACAAATTCGCCCCGTTCAAAGTTCAGATTAATCCCCTTTATTACGGGAAACTCATTATTTCCCAGGAAATAAGATTTATGAATATCATGTAATTCTAAGTAGGCCATTAATTCACTCGCTTTCTGCTGCCTAAAAGCTGTCATTACCTTTTGCGACTTAATTTACCATCATTAATTTGGTAGATGCGGTCAGCATGTTCTTTCAACCGTAAATCATGAGTCACTACGATAACCGTCTTATGCCTTTGCTGTGCCAAGCGTTGCAGTTCTTTTCCAACTACCGCTACCCGAGCACTATCCAAAGCAGCAGTTGGCTCATCAGCTAACACAATATCCGGGTTGGTATAGAGTGCCCGGGCAATCGCTACTCTTTGGTTTTGACCGCCGGATAATTGATCTGGATACTGACTGCGTAAATCGCCTATGCCTAATTCTTCTAATAACCTGGTTAATTCGCTCACTGATAAGTTGCCATCAGGCCTAACCCTTCTTACCAGCTCAAACTGTTCATCCACATTCAGATATGGCAATAAGTTATAAGATTGCAGGACAAAGCCAACGTGGTTCAGGCGCAATTTGTCTAGTTTCTTGTTACTCAGATGACTGATATCTTGGCCAGCCAACATTACCTGCCCGCTGCTCGGCTTTCTTAAACCTCCAGCAATCGTCAAGAAGGTGGATTTGCCGGATCCGGACGGGCCCAAAATTAATGTAAGTTCACCAGGATGGGCACTAAAATTAATATCCTGCAGTGCATACACTAATCCACGGCCATGGCCATAATGCTTATTGACATTCGTTAATTTAATCGTTGCTTCTTCCATCACGGATCCTCCTATTGCAATGCATCAACAGGGTCAATCTTCAAAATCATTCTTACTGGCAAAAGCGATCCAGCAATCCCGACAATTAATAGGGCCAAATCTAGCAAAATGGTTTGCGGCCACATAATCATGAACGGCACGGCAGCTGGCATTGCTAAGGAAGTGCCTAGTGCTAACAAGTTAGCAATAACTACACCAGTCACCATCAAGATAATGGACTGGGCAATGATCGACCAGACGATAAACCCAGCAGGGATCCCTTGAGCCCTTAAAACAGCATATTGAACTTCCTTTTGCATTGTCAGAATATACAAGAAGATTGCAATCACAATCAATGAAATCAACAGCAGAAAGCCAATCATGAATTCAAAGGTCGTATTCTGGGCAGTATAGCCAGGTAGTTTTTTAATGAATGTTTGGACGTCATAGTGAGCTAAATCCTTTTGGCGATTAGAGCCCACCTTTTGATCCGCCCAGATGCCGCTGGCCAAAAACTGTTGTCCGGTACCTTTCAATTCACGCCATGTATCTAAACTACCAATTGCCAATGGTGCAATATTAAATTTGGCATCCTTAGCAAAACCGACAATTTTATAATGTGTTGTCAGTGAATTAAGTTTTACTTCTTGTCCTAGTCGGTACTCTTTTTCTTTCAGGGACTCATCCAAAACCAGTTCATGATCATTATGCGGCTTTCTGCCTTCCACAATTTTAACTTTGTCCTTTAATAAATATTGAGAACGATTCAAGCCAAAGTACTGCATTGATTGCTTTTGACCATGCTTTATCCCCTTCATCACAATCGGCACTTGCCCCACCAGTGCTTCATGCTTGGTTAAATTCTTAGACTGATCCTTTGTCACCAGTGATTGATTCATAGAAATATTGGCATTCTTATCCAACATAACCTGCTTAGTACCCCATGACTCAACTGCAGCAGTATTTTCATTGCCTAACCCTTGCATTAATCCCAGCAGCATGACGATTAAGTATGCAATAAGAACGACCATGCCGATAACCAGGCTATAACGTAATTTTTCATGTTTGATTTCCTTTAGAGCAAGAAACATGATTTACCTCCCCAGAATTGCAAATAAAGACTGTCGAAGACGTTGAACAATGTCGTCATCAGCGGTTTCTTTTAATAGCAGCTCACGAAAGGCCTCATGACAAAGTATCATTACTGCCCATTCTTTAGATGTTAGGTGATCTAAATCATTGCAACGGTGATTAGTCATGAAAGACTCTCGTAAAACGCCGGCATTGGTCTGATAATGGTGGACTAATAGGTCACGATACTCGCTTCCTTGTACCTCTTGATTTAGTTCGGTCACCCGCATCACAAACTCATCAGCTTTATGCTGGTCAATCGAGTAGTAATGAATATTTAGCTTGTTCATTACATCGTTTAGCAGCCATACATAAGCAGAAGTAAGGCTGTCAAAGTATTTGTAAAAGGCTCCGCGTGCAATCCCGGCATTTTTAACAATGCGTGCTACTTGTGCTTGCTCTAGCGAGTAATTGCTAAATTCCTGCAGCAATGCTCGGCGAATACGCGTACGTTTCTCTAACGCCAGGTGATTGAATGTTGCTGATGGCATTGTATTCCTCCTGATGACATCGCGTCATTTCAAATTTATGCAGTTATTGTAGCGGGTCAGTGACATTGTGTCAATTACTAAAATTTATTCTTAACTTTACTGCAATAGTTTACCTACGCAAAAAGGGCATGATTGGAGTCCTTTTGGCTGCACAATCACGCCCGATAAACCAGAAAGGCTGATAACACTTATCTCCAAGTATTACCAGCTAATCGCTTTAGCATTTTATTTAAATAACGGAAGTTTTATTTGTTAAGGCAACTTCACTAGGCGTTTTCGCCGCCAACTTTAACAATTGCCTTAGAAACTTTGCCTAATTTACCACTAACAAAGTCTTCTACACCATTTAAGTCTAATTCATGGGAGAACAGCGGCAGTGGGTTCACCATGCCGGATGCAAGCAGAGCAATGGAATCTTTAAAGGTGTAAGGGTTAATGAAGGCCCCTTGAATGGTCAACTGTTTGTGGAAGATGTCGTAAGTGTTGACTGAGAACTTATCATCAGGATTACCAACCCCAAACATCAGTACTTGACCACCACGAGCAGCTGCTGCCAGAGCCTGTTCTTGGGTAGCTGGCAGACCAACAGCTTCTACCACAATATCAAAAGCACTGTCCGGAATTTCCTCTTTCGTGTTGTTAATCGTGTTGATGCCGAAATGCTTACGGTTATTTTCCAATTTTTCGTCAGACCGGCCGGCAAGCGTAACTTCGTGAATACCACGTGCCTTCAGAATTTGTGCAAACAGTTGTCCTTCAAAACCATCACCAAGTACTAATGCCTTTTGGTAAGGGTGAGTCGTCAGCAGGTCAACCCCGTGCATAGCACAGGAGATTGGTTCTACTACGGCTGCCGCTTTCAGTGAAACGTCATCCGGAATTGGGTAAACAACCTTGGCAGGAGCCGTGAAGTATTCTTCAAAGCCACCATTACGAGTTACCCCAACGGCATCCAGGTGTTCACACAGTTCTGGGCGTTGCGTACGGCAGTACTTGCATTGACCACAGTAAATATTAGGGTCAACCGTTACCCGATCGCCTTCCTTAACATTAGTAACTGCTGAGCCAACCTTTGCTACCACCCCGGAGTTTTCGTGACCCAATACAATCGGTGGAACGGCTTCAGCAGATCCGGGCAAACCAGCATATAAGCCCTTGTCAGTCCCACAAATACCGGCATATGCGGTGTGAACTAATACTTCGTCTGGCTTGATTGCTGGAACATCATAATCTTCGAGTTGTAATTTTTTCTTTCCTTCTAGTACAAGTGCTTGCATGTTGTTCCCTTCCTTGTGAATTAATTCATTAATTTTTCAGGGATAGTATACGGATAAATTTATTAAATGTCAAACGTTTACCATTTTTAATAGATAATGTGCTGCAACAACAATGTAAGCCCCACCATGAAAGTCGTAATATGAGCTAAATTTAATAAATTGACTCGCCAAAAATACCGATAGTTCGGTATTTCTATTGAAACGAGTTATTTTTTATGCTAACCTAACAATGGTCTTCCGTTAAGATAATATTTAATGGCAAACCTTCAAAAGACACGCAGAAAGGGAGGATTTGGCGTGGCCAACACAAAAAATCAACACCGTGGGCATGGATTAATTCAATATGCTAACGGAAAGTCTCTGGAGGAAATTAACGGAACTGTCGATGTTCCACATGGAAAGGGCTTCTGGCGCACTTTATTTGCCTATTCTGGACCGGGTGCCTTAGTTGCCGTTGGTTATATGGACCCAGGTAATTGGTCGACTTCAATTACCGGTGGTCAAAGCTTCCAATACACTTTAATGACGACCATCCTGATTTCAAGTTTGATTGCGATGTTATTGCAATACATGGCTGCCAAACTTGGGATCGTAAGCCAAATGGACTTAGCACAGGCCATTCGTGCGCGTACGGGGAAGGCGTTGGGTATCATTCTTTGGATCATGACTGAATTTGCAATCATGGCCACTGATATTGCCGAAGTTATTGGTGCCGCAATCGCTTTGAACTTATTGTTCCATATTCCGTTGGTTCCATCCGTATTTATCACTGTACTGGATGTTCTGGTACTGCTTTTACTGACGAAGATTGGGTTCCGCAAAATTGAAGCAATTGTGGCTGCTTTAATTTGTGTCATCTTATTCGTCTTTGCTTATCAAGTTGCTCTTTCTCATCCAGACTGGGGAAGTGTCTTCTTGGGCTTAATTCCCACCAAAAAAGCCATTGCCCAAAGTCCAGTTGTTGGGGGTATTTCACCTTTGAGTGGTTCCTTAGGGATCATCGGTGCGACGGTTATGCCACACAACTTGTACCTGCACTCCGCAATTTCACAAACTCGTAAGCTGGACCACAGCAAGGTTGACGATATTCGTCAAACCGTTCGCTTTACGGCATGGGACTCCAACATTCAATTAACGTTGGCCTTCTTCGTCAACGCATTGCTGTTAATCATGGGGGTTGCCGTATTTAAGTATGGTGCTGTTAAGGACTCATCCTTCTTCGGTTTATATGCTGCTTTAAACAACACTTCCATGCTGAGTAACCCATTATTAATTGCCGTTGCCAAATCTGGTGTATTGTCAACGCTGTTTGCTGTTGCCTTATTGGCATCTGGTCAAAACTCCACCATTACTGGTACCTTAACTGGTCAAGTAATCATGGAAGGTTTCGTCCACATGCGGATGCCTCTATGGGCACGTCGTTTAGTTACCCGTCTGATTTCCGTTGTTCCGGTTTTAATGTGTGTTGCAATGACTGCGCGTGAAAACGTCATCCAACAACACTCCGCTTTGAACATGTTGATGGAAAACTCACAAGTTTTCCTGGCATTTGCCCTGCCATTCTCAATGCTGCCACTGCTCTTAATGACTAACAGTGAAGCTGAAATGGGTGAATTTAAGAACTCCACTTGGGTTCGGATTTGCGGCTGGATCTCCGTTATTGGTCTTACCTTCTTGAACCTATGCAACCTGCCTTCTACTTACGAAGGCTTTGGTTTATGGAGTAAAGGTACTGCTGACCTATTAGCATGGCTGAGTATCATCATTATCCTCGTTCTGCTTGCCTGGACTTGCTACGAAATCATTCGTGGTGATCGCCGAATGGCTGCTGAACATCATAAACACTCTTGGGAAAAGGGTGGCGTTGATGAAACTGCTCAAGCAGCCGAAGAAGCAGCTGAAAATCAAAAATAATTAAATTTAACAACGACCTTAACCCTGGTATTCTTTCAAAAATGAATACCAGGGTTTTTATGTCGAGAAACGATTGACTAAACGGGATAAAACGGCTATGCTTCAGTTATAGTTAAGAATAGTTCTAAATAAAGGAGAGAGCAATTATGAGTTTAATCGGTCACACTATCGATGACTTTAAAGTCACTGCTTACCAACAAGGAGAATATAAGGATATTACCAAGCAGAGCCTATTAGGAAAATGGAGCATCATTTTCTTCTACCCTGCTGACTTCTCTTTTGTATGTCCCACTGAATTAGAAGCATTACAATCTTTACATGACAAGTTTAAAGCTGCCAATTCTGAGATCTATTCTGTTTCCGAAGATACGGAATTCGTTCACCAGGCATGGGCTGCTGCTTCTCCAAAGATTGGCAAAATTGAATACCCAATGCTTGCAGACCCAGCCGGCAAGTTAGCACGGATATTTGGTGTCTTAGACGAAAACGCTGGCCAGGCATTACGGGGTGCATTCGTTATCGACCCTGATGGTGTGATTCAGTCAGAAACTATTAACAATATGGGCATTGGTCGTAACCCGGAAGAAATCCTGCGTACCTTGGAATCCGCACAGTTTGTCCGTGAACACGGCGACCGTGTTTGCCCGGTTAACTGGCACCCTGGTGAAGACAGCTTAAAGCCAGGCGCTGACCTCGTCGGCAAGCTTTAATTTTGACACCATAATTACAATTACGCCCCTAGCATTCTCCACGAACGTTAGGGGCTTTTGCTTGAAAAAGTGAAGCTTAATTTCATGTTAAACTCGCGTAATATCGTCGCTTCCTTGGGCATGTTTTTAGTAGAATGGTATAATACACGGGATAATGTTTAACTTACCTAGTTGAGGTGATTAATTTGGATAACAAGGATAAAAACGATAAAAAAAGACTCAGCCGGGTTGAATTATATGATTCCCCTAAAAGTCAAAAACGCTCCTTCCTATCCAGGAAGCGGGCTAGTCAGCCAGCTACACCGATTAACAATGATGAAAGCTCTAATACTGTGAACAGTCGCCGTCGTCAAATTGTAGACCGTCCACAGAAGAGTCACCATGGCGGTTTCTTCAGCCGTCTGTTCAATGGTCGTCATCGGGGCAAATTATACAAGACCATCCTGTTTGCGCTCCTGGGCATTTTAGTGGTGATGATCATTGTCTTTGCGGTTAAACAACAGCACCCCGTTAATACGGACAGCACAGACACGTCGGTCTCATCTTCATCAAGCAGTCATCACTCCCGGAAGCATAAGCGGAGTCACTCATCAAGCTCTGATGACAATGATAACTATGGTGACAGTGATAACCAAGCCACCTACCAGATACCAGCTTCCCGTTCGGATAATAACGGTAATAGTTCGCAAGGCCAAAATAATAACAACCAGGGTGGTAGCAGTAATCAGTCTGGTCAAAGCAATAATAATGGCCAAAGCGATTCACAGAATCAACAGCAGCAACAGCCAGCACAACAACCTAGTGCACCTAGTGGTGGTCAACAAGCTCCTGCTAATGGTAGCGGAGCCAAAAAGTAAATTAGGATTTTTTAATCTTCATGCTTGACACCGTTAACGACGATGATATAATCCAAAGTAATTAAAGGATATGCCTGATCATTCCTACTACCAGAGAGTGACACATTTTAATGGAAGTGCCATTAGCAAGGATTTTCAGAGTGCCACCTTTACTATTTTCCTCCGAAATAAGGAGGAGCGGGTCGTGCCCGTTACCACACCATAGAGAGGACTAAATGCGCTAGTCCTGAATTTGGGTGGAACCACGCTGAGTTTGTTAACCAACGTCCCTAGTATCGTTAAGTCGGTACTAGGGACGTTTTTATTTTTTACAAGGGAGAGATTCTTATGGCTCAAGTTGCAGTAATGTCACCAGATGGTGAAGTTAAGAAGATTGATCGTGATTCAGAAGATAGTCTGAACGCATTACGCCAGGTTGCCGCTTTAATGCTAAAGGCTGCTCTGGTAAAGAAATACAATGGTATCCGTTTCGGTGAAGCTATTGCCGAAGATGGCCGCTTCTGGGTTGATTCTGATAAAGATAATCAACAAGTATCTGCCGATGAATTACCAGCATTGGAAGATGATTTGAAGAAGATGGCTAAGGACGACGGCAAGGTTGAATTTGTTGAAGTTGCCTTAGATGACGCTTTAAAGGATGTTCAAAGCGACCAGTTCTCCAGCGAATTGCTGAAGGAAAACGCTCAAGATGGCAAGGTTGCGATGTACCAGCTGGGCGATGTTAAGGTAATTGCCAAGGCCCCAATCCTGGTTTACACCGATGCAGTTAAGAACTTCAAGCTTTTATCAGTAGCCGGTGCTTACTGGAAAGGCATGTCATCTAACCCAATGCTGCAACGGATCTATGGGACTGTTTTCTACAAGAAAGCTGACCTGGATGAAGATTTAAAGAAGCGTCAAGAGGCCCGTGAACGTGACCACCGTGTTATTGGTAACCAACTAGATCTCTTCTTCGTTGACCCTAAGGTTGGTGCTGGCCTGCCTTACTGGATGCCAAAGGGTGCTACTATTCGGCGGACGATCGAACGTTACATCATTGACCGTGAAGTTGCCGATGGTTACCAACACGTTTACACTCCAGTTCTGATGAATGTTGATGCATACAAGACTTCTGGTCACTGGGCACACTACAGAGACGACATGTTCCCACCAATGGACATGGGTGATGGCGAAATGCTTGAATTGCGGCCAATGAACTGCCCAAGCCACATTCAAATTTACAAGCACCACATTCGTTCTTACCGTGACCTGCCATTGCGGATCGCTGAATTAGGTATGATGCACCGTTACGAAAAGTCTGGTGCCCTATCTGGTCTGCAACGTGTTCGTGAAATGACCTTAAACGACGGTCACACCTTTGTTGCCTTAGACCAGATTCGGACTGAATTTGCTAAGATCCTGAAGCTGATCATGAGCGTATACAAAGACTTTGACATCACTGACTACAGCTTCCGTCTCTCCTTACGTGACCCTAAGAACACGAAGAAGTACTACGCTAACGATGAGATGTGGGAACGGTCACAGAAACTGCTGAAGGCTGCCATGGACGACCTGCACCTGGACTACTACGAAGCTGAAGGTGAAGCTGCCTTCTATGGTCCAAAACTGGATATCCAAACCAAGACGGCCCTTGGCAATGATGAAACCATGTCCACTATTCAACTTGACTTCATGCTGCCAGACCGCTTCGGCTTGACTTACATGGGTAAGGATGGCAAGGAACACATGCCAGTTATGATCCACCGTGGTGTTGTTGGTACCATGGAACGGTTCGTTGCTTACCTGACTGAAATCTACAAGGGTGCCTTCCCTACCTGGTTAGCTCCTGAACAGGTTCACATTATCCCTGTTTCCGACGATAAGCATGGCGAATATGCTGACCAATTAGCTAAGGAAATGAAGGCTGCTAAGATTCGGGTTGTTGTTGACCACCGTAACGAAAAGATGGGCTACAAGATTCGTGAAGCACAAACCCAAAAGGTTCCATACACCCTGGTTGTTGGTGACGACGAAATGGCTAACAACTCCGTTTCCGTTCGTAAGTATGGTGAACAGGAACAAAACAGCATGAGCAAGCAAGACTTCATGGATGAAATTCTGCATGATATTGCTACCTACTCCCGCAATGACTAATTTTGTTCCACGTGAAACAATTTAATATGTTAACTGTCTACGGCCGATTTAACAAAGCCTGTCAGCTAAAATCAAACGCTGGTGATGATAAAAATCACCAGCGTTTTTTATTGTCGTCTGACAGGTATAAGCTCGTCATTCTTAATCTTCGCATCACCCATAAAAATAATTAAATTGCTTAACGTTTGCACTGTGGTATTAATTTGCTAATCATGATCAAACTCGTTACTATGATGACAGCTACTAATAATAAGTAAATGTTTATCTGGTCTTCTTTAAGGAGGGTTATCATGGCTGAATTGAAAAACATTAATTCACTGCTTAAATTAAACAATGGCGTCACCATCCCCTGCGTGGGCTATGGTACATTTAGGACCCCTAATGATGTCGCCGAAAAAGCGGTTGAAGATGCCATCAACGTCGGCTATCGTTTAATCGATACTGCTGCTGTTTATGGTAACGAAGAAGGTGTTGGTAAAGGCATTAAAGACTCCGGCATCGATCGTCACCGCCTTTTTGTTACCAGTAAGCTTTGGAATACTGAGCGGGGCTATGGATCCACTAAAAAGGCACTTGATGCTACTTTACAGCGCCTGCAGATGGACTACCTTGACCTTTACCTAATTCACTGGCCTGCTAACCGTAAACAGTTTGGTGACCAAGCCGACGAGATCAATGCTGAAACCTGGCGAGCCATGGAAGATGCCTACCATGAAGGTAAAATCCGTGCCCTAGGTCTTTCCAACTTCATGCCTCACCATTACCAAGCATTAATGAAGACCGCTAAGATTGCCCCAGCTGTCGACCAAATCGAAGTCCACCCCGGCTGGACGCATGCTGATGAAATCAAATTCTTACAAGCTCACAACGTTCTGGTTGAAGCTTGGGGACCATTAGGAGGTCAAGGAGCCTCTGTTTTGACTAACCCAACGATGGTTGAACTAGCTAAAAAGTATGGCAAGAGCACGGCTCAATTGAGTTTACGCTGGGTTGTACAGCAGGGTGTCTTGCCACTGCCAAAGTCTGTTCACGCTGAGCGGATGAAGCAAAACACTGAGATTTTCGATTTTGAAATCAGTGATGAAGATATGAAGAAAATTAGCGCACTAACCAATTTAGGTGGGCAGTGCCGGATTCCTGATGACATTGACTATTAATTGACATAAGGTATCCTGCATAGATCAAAATTTGACAACGCGGTACAAAAATGGCCTCAAGCATTCGGATTTTTCGAACGCTTGAGGCCTATTTGTGCTCGCGGAGGTTCGAAGACGCACACAGTCGTAACGACTTCTGTCTCGCTCCCTATTCTTTCGACACTCGCCAGAAAAGAATCAAACCAATGGCGAACAGGATACTAAGTGATCCCGCACCGAGCGTTGACTTGCCCGTGAACTGGGTTACCACCCCGACTAAGACTGGTCCGATCATTGCCGAAAACTTACCTAAAATATTGTAGAAGCCAAAAAATTCGTTACTGTTATCTTTGGGAATTAAACGGCCAAAATATGACCGGCTTAAAGCTTGAATACCACCTTGACTCGTGCCAATTAATATTGCCAACAGCCAAAAATCAAACTGGGTCTTTAATTTGAAAGCATATAAGCAAATAAACAGATAAATGATAATCCCTACCAGTAAGGCACGACGGGTACTAATCTTACCAGCCAACCAGCCATAAAGCAGTAAAATGGTACCGCAATCAGTTGCACAACTAATAACACCAGCATCAAGCTCGTCGTATTGATCCCCATATCTTTACCAATAGAAGTGGCCATTGTAAAGATGGTGTCCACCCCATCAATATAAAAGAAGTAGGCAACTAAGAACCACGTGATGCGTCGATACTTGGCGACGTGTTGAATGGTTTTGCCTAACCGAATAAAGCCATCCCGCAACGGACGCAGCGTCGCTGAAACGCTATAGCGCTGCTACCCATGCAGCATCAGTGGTAAACCGAATATGATCTACCAAATCGATGACAAAACAAAGCTAAATTTAGCGATCCCTATGGAACTCAACACTCCGCCGAAACCGTGCGTAAGCTCTGCCACCAGGAAGATCATAAACGCTAATACACCGCCAATATACCCCATGGAGTAACCAGTGGTGGATACCCGATCCATTTCATCATTAGTTGCCACGTCGGTCAAGAAACTGTCATAAAAGAGGTTACCACCGGAAAAACCGATATTCGTTAGGACATACAGAATTAATAGGCACGGCCACCACAATGCCGGTACTAAGGCTAAAACGAACGTTAATATGATGCCGGTCCAGGTAAAGCAATTGAGCCAGCGCCGTTTCATATGCGGATAATCGGCTAATGTTCCTAATAGTGGTGCTAATAAGGACACAATCAGGGTGCCTACACTGTTGGCATAACCCCAGTATGCCGTTGAATCGGCTGCAGATACGCCAGCCATTTTGGCAACGGTTTTAAAGTAGACCGGTAAAACAGCAGTGACTACTAGAATCCCATAGCCAGAGTTTGCCCAATCATAAAAAATCCAAGACCATTGTTGTTTACTGAACTTAACGTTTGACCTCATTTCAATACATCTTCAATTACTTCACCAGCAGTTGGTTGCGGATAATGCAGGTTCAATAGCCGAGCAAAGGTAGGGCCTTCGTCCACTAAGTGCGCTGAATCAACCTGCCCGCCTTCTTTAATGTCAGGGCCATAGAACATTGCCGTCGTGTAATAGTCAGGCTGCGTTGGTCCGTAGCCATGTACCCCATGATAACGATCA
This sequence comes from Candidatus Limosilactobacillus merdigallinarum, assembly GCA_019114515.1. Classification (GTDB taxonomy): domain Bacteria; phylum Bacillota; class Bacilli; order Lactobacillales; family Lactobacillaceae; genus Limosilactobacillus; species Limosilactobacillus merdigallinarum. The sequence continues at coordinate 102,305 of DXFH01000011.1, read as the reverse complement.
TGCGTACTTAAAGAAGCGGGATCAACCTTTTCGACCACGGCTGGCCGGTTAACTTCATCGGTAAAGTAGTAACCCGGCTGTGCTTCGAATAAGAATGTACACTTAGGATCGGCACCTAATTTAACTGCATCCGCACCATCGTAAATGTGTTGAACACCCTTGACTCCAGCAATCATGGCCTTTAAATGACCTAAGTCAATGTGGTCTCTCGTGTAGACATAGGTTTCACCATCACAGGTTTTGGCGGTCACCTGCCAATTATTACGGTAAGTAGTCTTCTCTGCAATCGGACTTAACCAGCCAGCTTTAGCAAACAGCATGTTCAAGTGAATCATATGGTCCACATTTTTTTGGTAGTGGTCACCTAAGAAGACGAAGTTAGTCTGCTCAAAGGTACCGGCATCTTTAGTAGCCTGGATTAATTTAGCCACTCGACTATCGTGACCCCGCCATGCCTCCTGTGCTTGCTTCGACCGAACCCCATAACGATGACGCATGCTGTCCATGTCGACCAAATGAATCAGTGTTAGGTCTGGTTGCTCGTTCTTTAACGTGTCCACCGCACAGGCTGTAATAAAGTCATCCAGCCATGGCTGTTTGATCCCGTGACGCAAGTGCCCGTAACGGTGATTCATTTTCAGTAAGAGCCATGGTGAACTTGCCTTTAGAGAAACCAGTCCAAATTCGGTTGGGAAAGATTTCCGCAAGGTTGTAATCAATCTTGCTGCTTGCAGTTACCGGCCATAAAAAGCAGCCGTCGTCATGCCATGATCATGGGCAACGTCAAATAGCGGTGTTGCTTTGACATCTTTACGATACCAATACCAGTCTGGTGACAAGCGATTCGGTTGCAATTTAGTATTATTAACAATCCCATGAATTGCTGGATATTGTCCAGTAATAATGGAGGTGTGCGAAGGATATGTTAATGTCGGAAAAATCCCCTGCACATGCTTGACCCAGCTGCCGCGATTACGCAGCGCCTTCAAGTGTGGCGCTTGGTCAATCCACTCATTCATATCATCAAATCCCATTGCGTCCAGTGAGACGACTACTAATTTCTTGTCTGCCATTTGAACTGCTTCCTTTTTTCGTTCTTACTATTCTACCGTTAAAATTGCCTAAGAATGCCAACATTATTGCATTTGTGTCGCTTTTGCTATTATAACAAGCAATTGTTGTACAATAGAGGTTGTAAATGTCAGCTGCTACCCAATTATTGAAGGAGTTGTTAATATGACTTTCAGAAATTCTGCTTGTACTTCCATCATGGTCGGCAAAAAGGCCTCTATTGACGGATCAAATTATATTTCTCGTAACGAAGACCGGGTCAAGGCAATTGAACCTAAGCGCTTCATTGTTCAGCCAGCAGTTTCCGGACGTCACGAAACCTACGTTTCACCATATAACCATCTGACAGTTCCACTGCCAGAAAAGGGGATGCGTTACACTTCCACCCCACACGTTGACCAAACCATTGGTCCTAATGAAGAAGATGGTTTTAATTCCGCTAATGTTGGTGAAAGTGCTACCGAAAGTGTTTACGCTAACTCACGTGTATTAGCTTATGACCCATTTGTTAAGAATGGTCTGGCCGAAGATTCAATGACCACTTTGGTTCTGCCATACATCCATTCTGCTAAAGAAGGGGTTCAGTACTTAGGCCAATTAGTGGCTACCTATGGTTCTGCGGAAGGCAATGGTGTCCAGTTCGTTGACCAAAACGAAATCTGGTACATGGAAATCGCTACCGGTCACCAGTGGGTAGCGGTACGGATTCCTGATGATTGTTATGCCGTTGCCGCCAACCAAATTGCAATTGAAAAGATTGACTTCAACGACCCTGATAATTACATGTGGTCAGAAGGAATTCGGGATTTCGTCACTGCTCATGATCTGAATCCAGACAAAGACCAGTGGAACTTCCGTCACATCTTTGGTACTAACACTAAGAAAGACCACCACTATAACACACCTCGTGTTTGGTTTGCTCAGCGTTACTTTAGCCCAATTGCTAGTGCCGGACAGACGCCCGAATCACAAGACATGCCATTCATCCGTAAAGCTGAACGCAAACTGTCTTTGGAAGATATCGAATATGTACTGCGTTCACACTACAATGAAACTAAGTATGACCCACTAGGTGAAGGCAGTGAAGATGACAAGCGTCGTTACCGTGCGATCTCTCTTTCACGGACTGCGCAGTCGCACATTCTGCAAGTTCGTCCACATGACACTGGCAGTCAAGCAGTTCAATGGATTGAATTCGGGGTACCAAGTTTCTCCCCATATGTACCATTCTTTGCCAACGCTAATGATACTGACCAGTCCTACAATGAAGTTCCTGCTAAGATGGACCTGGATCACGCATTCTGGCTCTACCAAGCACTGGCCGAAGTTGTCGAAGGCCACTACCAAGACTTCATTGAAGAAGATGAAGATTACCAAAAAGAATTGGATTCATGGACGCGGCGTAAGATTCATGATGTCGACATCCAAGTTACCCAAAAATCCGGTGACGACATTGTTGACTTACTGACTCAGGCTAACCACGAAATTGCCGAGCACTGCAACCAGAAGACCCGTGAATTGATCTTCAAGCTGCTGACCGAAGGCTGTGAATTATCTAAGCTGACTTTCAAAATGGATCCTAACCTGTAATAAAACGATCAAGAAAATAGTCACGCCCCCGCAAGCACAAATAGGCCTCAAGTGTTCAAAAAATCCGAACACTTGAGGCCATTTGTGTACCGCGCTGTTGACTTGTGATCTATGTAATAAACTTAAGTCACAGCTCCATTTTTGTTTTTGTATGCAATAGATATTATTCAAAATAACGATAAAGATCCTGCACCGTCAAGGCATCTTTTTCTTGACCACTTACGTCGGCGATGATTTGCCCGTCCTTTAAAGCAATCAGACGGTTACCGTACTTCAGCGCATCTTCCAAATGGTGGGTAATCATCAATGCGGTCAAATGATCTTCCTTAATGCGTTGATCAGTTGCCTGCAACAGGTTACGACTAGTGTGTGGATCCAAAGCCGCTGTATGTTCATCCAGTAATAAGAGGTCTGGCCGTTTGATGGTGGTCATGAGGAAGCTTAGTGCCTGCCGCTGGCCGCCAGACAGGGCACCCGTTGCCGTATTCATCCGATTTTCCAAGCCATTATTCATCGTAGCAGCCAGTTTCGTAAACTGGGGGATCTGCGTCTTTAATTTACGTGGCAATAGCGGACGGTGCTCACCACGCTTGGTTGCCAAAAGCATGTTTTCTGCAACCGTCATTCGGGGAGCAGTTCCTAATTTAGGATCTTGAAAAACGCGCGCTAAAAACTTAGTTCGTTCTTCTTCACTTGCATGAGTAATATCCTTTCCATTATGCAGGATCTGCCCTTCATCTGCCGGAAGATTACCCGCAATGACGTTAAACAATGTGGATTTGCCGGCACCGTTTGTCCCGACCACGGTGATAAAGTCACCCGTATTAATAGTTAGGTTAATTCCGCGCAGAATCTTCGTTTCGTTGCTGGTATGGCGGTTGACAATGGTTTGAATGTTCTTTAATTCTAAGATGGGTTTAGTCATGAGTTATACCCCCCTTTAAGATCGGATGGGCAACATTTAGCAAGCTGTCCAGTCGCGGCACCATCATTGCTAGAGCCAGCACGATTGAGGAAATCAAGTTTAAGTCGTTGGCGGAGAATCCTAGTTGCAAGACTGCCAGCAGGATTAAGCGGTAAATGATGCTCCCTAAACTGACAGCCATTAGCCGTTGCGACAGTGTTAATTCACCAAATGCCACTTCACCAATAATGATGGATGCCAGCGCAATGACAATTGTGCCGATCCCCATGTTAATGTCTGCATAGCCGTTGTTCTGGGCAATCAATGCGCCACATAAACCAACCATTCCGTTAGAAATCATCAAACCCACAATGATCATCGTGTCCGTTTTTATTCCCAAAGATCGGGCCATCGTTAAATTATCGCCGGTAACGATAAAAGCTTGACCATAATCAGTATCTAAGAAAAAGACCAGTAGCAAAGTAATGATGACCACTGCAATCAACCCCACAAAGACACTATCAAAGTATTGGGGCAGTGACTTTAAGAATTGGGAGCTAAAGATAGTTTGTTGACCAAGTAAAGAAATGTTGGACTTGCCCATGATACGGAGGTTTACCGAATAAGCCGCTGTCATTGTTAAAATCCCGGCTAATAGGCTAGGAATCTTGCCCTTCGTGTATAAGAGACCAGTAACTAAACCAGCAGCCATCCCTGTTATAACAGCCATTAAGGTCGCAAGATACGGATTCATTCCATGACTGATAGCAGTAACGGCAGTAGCTGCCCCCAGCGGGAAAGTGCCTTCAACGGTCATATCACAGAAATCAAGAATTCTAAAAGTTAAATATAAGGCGAGGCCCAATAAAGCCCATAACAGACCCTGACCAATTGCGGAAACGATTAAATTCATTTGAAGACCTCCCCTTCCTTTTCGGCTTCTTGTTGGAAATGCTTTGGTACTTGCAGGTGTAATTTTTGCGCCTGCTTAAGGTTCAATACCGGTTCACCATGACGAACGTATTCGATGGCCATATTAGCTGGTTTTTTACCCTTCAATACCGCTACCGTCATCTTGGCACTGCGTACACCTAATTGGTACTGGTTAACACTGTAGGTGGCCACGCCGCCCTGCTTAACCATCGTATCGGATGCTGGAAAAACCGGCTTTTGAGCAGCATTCGCATTCTTGATTAATGTCTGCATGGCACCAGCAATGGTGTTATCTGTCGGTACAATCACGGCATCGACCTGACTTAGCATCTGCTGTGAAACCTGGTTTAAATCGTTACTATTGGCGATAGAATAAGCCTTTAGCTTGATCCCCTTTTGTTTACACTGCTGCTTGATTTGGTGGTAACCGGCAACCGCTGAACTATCACTTGAGGTATAAATAACCCCCAGTGTGTGTAGATGCGGCATGAATTCTTGGATCAAATGCAATTGCTCGGCAACAGGCGCCTGATCAGAAACACCAGTAATATTGCCACCCGGGTGCCGATTATCTTTAACCAATCGCGCCCCTTTAGGATCGGTAACTGCACCTAAGATCAATGGTGTATGACTGTCAGCGTTCGCTAATGCTTGAGCTGCAGGAGTGGTAATACCGAACAAGACGGTCGAACGGTCATTAACTAGTTTCGACGCCATCGTCTTCAAATTACTTTGGTCACCATTAGCATTTTCGTATTCAATAGTAATGTTCTTACCATCATGGTAGCCTTCCTTAGCTAATTCATGGACATAACCGCGGTAGATTTGGTCCAGGGCTGGATGGTGCATCAGGGTTAACACCCCAATTCGTGGTTTACTTTTATTTAACGATCCCTGTCCCTCTTTAAAGTAGGCAAACCCTAAGAAGACGCAGAGAAGTGCGATGAGTGTGTACATACGTTTCAAAATCCATTACCACCTTTCAAAAAAACGGGAGTCCACGTTACATGGGCTCCCGCTTTTTCAAAAAAGAAGCCCGCACGTGGATCCGTGCAGGCTTTTGCACAACAAATTGGCCGGCACAGATACAATCTGAATCTTCAGGTTGTACCTGTTGCGAGTACAACCTTCTACCGGCTTTGCCAACCTCTTAAGTTTTGCATTTGTTGTGTCATAGTTTTTTCTCCTCGCATAAATGATTGTGTTAAATATATACCTTGGTTAATTGTTCGTCAACCACAAATTATCAATTGCAGTTTGTAAACATTCCAGCAAGCACATTCAATGCTGGTCTTAATTACTGTAAAGAATCCCAAGCTTTCAGTTCAACCGGCTTCTGATCGGCAACCTTCTTAACTGCTTCTGGCAGGTAGCGCCGGTTAATCACTGCTTCATAGGTGTATTCACGGAACCAATCTTCGCTCATGACAAAGTAGCCCTTATCGCCGTTCTTGTCACCCCAGGAGTTTTCAATCTTCCACCGATTTGGCTGACCATTAACTAAGTTAACGCCGGTCAAAGTCATTGCATGGGTGCATTCACCTTGGTGAGTAGCCAAACGTTCTGCTTTATCCATTGTAAAGTCCACACCCAGCAGTGCTTCTTCACGGAAAAGGTGAGCGTCCATTAAGCCACGTTTGCGATCCATCTGCTGGAGGATATCATTGCCAACCCAGATGGTTTCACCCGCCTTCAATTGTGCTAATGCTGCTTTTTCAAGCTGATCAAAGTCCACATTAGCAAATTGGATCGGGATACCGCCATTCACGTTATCTTGCCATGGCATAGCATAATTTTGGTTCATTTCATGATCAGGGGCATTAGTAACCACCACATAGTCACGCAAGTTAATATCAAAGTATTTATGATAGAAATCAAGAGGTGTCATATCTGCATCACGATGATATTTGTGATCATCATCCCGGTATTCCAAATCAAATTTAACCGGTGGTTCGCCAAAGGCATAGGCAGCCACGCGGTAAACATCGCTCATTAATTTGTCACGGGTCGCCTGCAGGTCGCTTTCATTAGCATGATCGTTAACCAATTTCCGTAAGATTAAAGCGTCCTTCTTCATCATGTAAGTCATGACTTCAGCAACATCCGTAGTGTCTTCGGTGTTAAAGGTGTCCGGCATTACGTAGTGCGGAACCACCCCGTATTTTTCAATGATGGAAGCGGCATTTGCCCACTGACCGCCATCATTTTCTGCAAAACGCAGGTAGAAGTCCACTAAACGACTGTCTAACGGCTGATCTGCAGTTGCAATAATGTCATCGAAGAAGTGGTTAGCCCGTTCAATCCGATCCCAGAAAAACAGGTAATTTTGTGACAATTCAAAATCCTTTACGTGATACTTGCTGGCAAATGAATGCCGTAAAGTATTCAATGTTGCAAATGACCAACAGCGGCCACTGTGCTTTTGATTGGTGACATTGCCCGTTTTAATTTCATCCGAAAATACCCGGTGCAGGCGCTGACTTACTTCAGGATCTTCACTTGTTTTCTTAATACCATTTTTCCGGACAGCCCGTTCAATCACCTTAGCCGTTCCACGTGAAACAAAATTATCGTGGTAGTGCTTAATCATGTCATTCGTTAATGTTGTTCTATCTGCCACAAAAATCCCTTCTTTCTAAAACTACGATTTCCATTATAAATCATCTGTTGCTGTTGCGTGATTGATAAGCTTTGTCAGTTTATTGCTTCCCGAATTGCTTAATGAAATAGTAAAATGATTAAAAAGACATTTATAGCGGGAAGGATCAATCATGACCATCGAAAAAAACATTTTTCAAAAGCAACGACCGAATTATTCTAAATTATTATCATTCGGTTTTCATAAAGAAAATGGTCACTACCTTTGGCGGCAGCAATTTTTCGCTGATCAATTCTTGGCACAGTTAGATATTGATTAAACCGGAAAAGTTACCGGCCAACTGATTGACTTAAATAGTGGTGACGAATACCTTCCCTTGCGTGCCAGTCATTTAGGCCCCTATGCTTCACAAGTAAAAACGGCCTATGAGCAACTCCTAGAAACCATCGCCCACGACTGCTTTATTGCTATGCCTTTTCATAGTTCACAAGCTAACCGCCTTGCCAGTGCTATTAAGCAGCAGTTCAACGATGATCCCGAATTTGTCTTTAAAAGGATGCCTGATGATGCGATCTTTCGTGAACCAGTATCGCAAAAATGGTACGGATTAGTGATGCACATTCCCATCACACGACTCGACCAGCACGTATCCGTGACCGACAAAAAAGTCGACATCTTGGAATTTCGGATTGATCCGCACAAACGCCCTTCCTTTTTACAACAGGCTAGTATTTATCCTGCCTACCACATGAACAAAGATAATTGGCTTTGTGTGATTCTTGATGACACGCAACCTGATCAGCAGATCATGAAATTAGTCACCCAGAGCCGGCAATTTTTGTGTCGGCCGCATGCATGGTTGATCCCGAATAATCCGCGATACTATGACATCATGCATGCCTTCAAAGATCCAAACGACTTATTGTTGTGGAAACAATCAACCAAGGTTCGGGTTAATGATCCAGTCTTTATTTATGTGACCAACCCGGTGAAAGCCGTTATTTTTCAATGTCGCGCTATCCAGGTCAATATTCCTTATCATTACCACAGTAAACAGGTGAGATTAAATCAAGCAATGAAGCTGCAATTAGTGAAACGTTACCCCGCCAATAAATATGATCTTAATTTTCTAAAGGCCCATGGCATTCGCTATATCCATGGTCCCAGGAAAGTGTCTGATCAATTAGCTGCTTTGTTTCATTAAAGTCTGGGATAACTAACTATGATATGCATACTTGCTTTTTTAGGAGGTGGTCAATGTGGCACTAATCGAAGTCAAAAATTGCAGTAAAAAATACGTTAACGGTGACTCCATCATCTATGCCAATAAAGACATTAATTTCACAATTGAAAAAGGTGAATTAGTAGTCATCCTCGGTTCATCAGGTGCTGGCAAATCAACGCTGCTTAATATTTTAGGAGGGATGGACTCGTGTTCTAGCGGGTCCGTTGTGATTAATGGGCACAATATTGCCGATTATACTCCACGGCAATTAACGGCTTACCAGCGTAACGATGTCGGTTTCGTGTTCCAATTTTATAACCTTGTCCCCAACCTTACCGCCAAGGAAAATGTTGAACTAGCCACGGAAATCGTTCCTGATGCATTAAATGTTAAAGAAGCACTCAAAGCAGTTGGCTTAGGCGAGCGGATGGACAATTTTCCTGCGCAACTGTCTGGCGGTGAACAGCAACGTGCTGCTATCGCCCGCGCTGTGGCTAAGAATCCCCAAATTTTACTCTGTGATGAACCCACTGGTGCGCTTGATTACCAAACCGGCAAACAGGTATTGCAAATTTTACAAGATATGAGTACTAAACGCGGATCGACGGTTATCATTGTCACCCATAATGCCGCTATCGCCCCCATTGGCAACCAGGTCATCCGTATTCACGACGGTCAAATCACCGATATCAAACATAATAATCATCCACAGGCCATTGCCGCAATTGAATGGTAGGTGGATAAGATGAATAAACGAATTTTATGGAAGAACGCCTTCCAGTCTATTCCGGATTCGCTTGGCCGCTTCATCTCTATTTTCTTGCTAATGGCAGTCAGTGCTTTTACTTTCATTGGTTTAAAGATGGCTGGCCCGGATATGAGATTTTCTGCCACCAATTTTTACCGGCAACAGCAATTAGCTGACATGACGGTAACGTCTAACTATGGCCTCGATCAAATCGATCGACAGACCATCTTGCAGACCAAGGAACTCAAAAAGGCCGACTTTGGCTATTTTCAAGACAGCAGTATTAATGGCTCCCAAACAGCATTAAGAATCTTTTCGCAAACCGATGCTATTTCTAAATACCAGTTAGTCAAAGGCAACATGCCGCAGACAAACCACCAAATTGCCGTTAGTTACCTGTTAGCTAACCGTTATCACCTGGGACAGACGATTACCCTAAAGCAATACAATAGTCTAAAAAACAATCACTACCAAATTGTCGGCTTTGTCCGTTCCAGCGAATATGTCGACCGTAATGATTTTGGTCACACCAATATCGGAACTGGTCAGCTCAATGGTTACGCGGTCGTCAAAAAGTCTGCCTTCAACAGCCCGCAATGGATGATTGCCCGTCTGTCTTTTAAGCAAAACAAAAATTTAAATCCATACTCCACGGCCTACCAAAACTACATTGACCGACAAAAAGACAGCCTACAAAAGCGACTGAATCAAAATCGTAATGTCAAATGCAATAACCTAAGACAGGCACTGCATGCACAGGCAATGGCTAATCCGACCTCATTGAGTGCAGCATCACAGGCAGACCTGCCGACTAATGCTAATAAGATCACCTATACCGTTAATGACCGAACTCTAAATCCTGGTTACGAAATTTACCACTCGAACATGGAGCGGATCGATATATTGGCCAACATCTTCCCCATCTTCATGTTTTTCGTTGCCGCGTTAGTATGCTTAACCACCATGACCCGCTTTGTCGAAGAGGATCGGCCCAACATTGGTACATTACGGTCACTTGGTTACTCTAACTTCGATGTCAGTTTAAAGTTTATCGTATACAGTCTATTATCAAGCCTGCTTGGGGTGTTCTGCGGTTCCATTTTTGGCTACCGCTTCTTGCCAAAAATGATCTTCGATGCTTATGGTGCCAATTCCACCTTGACTGGTTTTACACCCCAGTTCAACGGGATCTGGTTAATTATCGTTGCCATTATTGCACTGGCCTGCACCACTCTCCCCGCCTTGTGGACGCTTGCTCACGACCTTCAGGAAAAGCCCGCACGCCTATTGCTGCCTAAAGCACCAAAGAGCGGCTCCCATATTTTGCTCGAAAAAGTTAAGCCCCTTTGGAACCGCCTCAGCTTCAAATATAAAATTTGTGCCCGCAACATTTTCCGCTATAAGTCCCGCATGTTAATGACCATCATTGGAGTTGCTGGTTGTACAGGACTTTTAGTAATGGGATTTGGCATTAGTGACTCACTGAAAGGAATTAGTCAGCAGCAATACGGCAACATCATCCGTTACGATTTAATCGTTCAACAAAAAGAGCAGCCTTCTGTAGAACAATCCAAGCGCTTTAAGCATTTGCTAGCGTCCGGTGAAGTACGGCGTCATATGCCTGTTTATTCGGCACAATTAAATCGCCAACTGAACAGTTCCCAGCAAAACGTGAACTTGATCGTGCCACAAAACAGCTATGACTTTAACGCGTATATGCGGCTGCAAAATCGCCAAAGCAAAAAGCAGCTTAAATTAACCAATCATGGTGTGATCATCTCTGAGAAGCTAGCCCACCTCACAAACACTACAGTGGGGCAACACATTCGCCTAAAAGATCAAAATGGACATTGGCACTCATTTAAAGTGGCAGGCATCACTGAAATGTACATGGGCCACTTTCTCATCATGAACCAGCATGAATACCGTCACTATTTTCAACGACCTTTTACTAGCAACGCACAATTAGTCACTCTAAGTAATCCGCAAAAGCTGCAGTCCTTTTCAAAAGATGCCATGGACACCGGGGCCGTACTCGGGATTAACCAGAACGTCAATAACCAATTGATGATCCAAAACACCATGGATAGCATGAATCAAGTAATGGTCATTTTAATTGGCCTGGCAACTTTGCTAGCAATTGTCGTGATCTATAACCTAACAACAATTAATGTGCTTGAACGGATGCGAGAGCTGTCAACTATCAAGGTGCTCGGCTTCTTTGACGGCGAAGTCACCATGTATATCTACCGCGAAACAATCATTTTGTCAGTGCTGGGTATCTTACTTGGCTACTTGATTGGTGCCTGGCTTCACCATTTCATTATCACTACCTTGCCGCCAACCAATGCCATGTTTGATCCTAACCTGTATGCCAATAACTTTGTCATCTCCGCCCTAATTCCGGCAGTAATCACCTTCTTATTGGCACTGGTTGTTTACCGGCGCATCAAACGCGTTGATATGCTGGCTGCTTTGCAATCCGTTGATTAATTAAACGCTTTTTAAAAGGCTGATTATTCGCCTATTGCTTGCAGACAAAAAAGATCGTTAAGATTCATTATCAGAATCCTAACGATCTTTTTAATTACTAACAGTTAATTAGCAAAGTAGTTCTTCCATTGCTGGTTAATGTACTTCTTCTTGGATTGGTTGCTTGACCAGAAGCCAACTTTGACAACTCCGTCAATCTTATCCTTAGGAACAAATCCCCAATAACGACCGTCGTTTGAAACGGTCCGGTTGTCCCCTAAAACAAAGTACTCGCCATCAGGTACCTTCGTTGCACCAGAGTTTTTCAACCAGTTATTCCGTTTAGAAATGGTCTTTAAAGTCCAGTTGCCAGTACCGGCCTTGCGTTGATCCATACTGATGTAGTCCTGGTTTGTCTTCTTACCATTAACGTAAATATTTCCGTTCTTTGATTGGACCGTGTCTCCAGGAACACCAATAACCCGCTTAACGTAATCTGTCTTGACTGATACTTGCGGATCCACCCCGTTCGCATTGAAGACAATTACCGATCCTCGATGGATCTTGGAACGCTTCATACTTAACACACGCTCGTTATTTACGAGGTTTGGCTGCATTGATGGTCCATCAACCCGTACCGGCTGAAAGACAAATTGCTTAATTACTAATGCTAGAACCAGGCCGATAACAATCGGTACAATCCAGCTCATGATCTGTCGTAATGCTTTCATGACTACACCTACATTCAAAAAGTTTACTTATTTATCATAGTACACTTTGCCGGTCGATTGTTATTAATATTATGCAAAAAAGGAACTATTTCCGGTCGCTGCGCTTAGCGATCTTGCCTTGTTGAATGTAGACACTCAGAATTGCCAAGTCAGCTGGGTTAACCCCACTGATCCGGGAAGCCTGGGCCAGTGTTTCTGGTCGAATCTTGTCCAGCTTTTGTCGGCCTTCCGTTGCTAACCCTTCAATTGCAGAGTAGTCGATATCATCAGGAATCTTTTTGGCTTCCATCCGCTTCAAGCGGTTGACCCGGACTTCTTCCTTCTTGATGTAACCTTCGTACTTAAGAGTAATTTCAACTTGTTCAGCTACTTGCCGGTCCAGTGAGTGTTCTGGAGCCGGGATAAATTTCAGCAATGTCTGGTAGTCAAAGTATGGCCGCTTTAGTAAAGTTGCGGCAGTGACGGAATCCTTCAGCGGATGATCGCCATTTCGCTGGATAAAGTCATCAGCTGGCGAACCCGGTTTCAAGCGTAATGATTCCAGCCGGGCCACTTCTGCCTTCACTGCAGCCTTCTTATCCAGCATCTTTTGGTAGCGTTCGTCACTTACCAAACCAATTTCATGGCCCTTAGCCATCAAACGGAAGTCAGCATTATCGTGACGTAACAACAGACGGTACTCTGCCCGACTGGTTAACAGACGGTATGGTTCCTTAGTGCCCTTAGTAACGAGGTCGTCAATCATCACCCCAATGTAGGCTTCGGAACGCTGCAGGACAAATGGCTTCTTGCCTAATGCTCGCAGACCAGCATTGATTCCGGCAATAAGTCCTTGCCCCGCGGCCTCTTCATAACCAGACGTCCCGTTGGTTTGACCAGCCGTGTACAGGTTCTTTACCCGCTTAGTTTCCAGGGTTGGCCGCAATTGATATGGTGAAACCACATCGTATTCAATGGCGTATCCAGGCCGCATCAGGGATGCATTTTCTAGACCCTTAACGGAGTGCAGCATCCGCTGTTGAATCTCTTCCGGCATCGAAGTAGACAAGCCATCAACATAGTATTCGTCGGTGTCGCGCCCTTCTGGTTCCAAGAAGAGCTGGTGGCGGTCTTTGTCGGCAAACCGGACGATCTTATCTTCAATTGATGGGCAATACCGTGGGCCAACTCCCTTAATCACACCAGAGAACATTGGCGCACGGTCCAAGTTTTCCCGGATAATATCGTGGGTATGCAGGTTGGTATAAGTCAGCCAGCAAGAGATCTGATCAGAAACGGACAGATACTTGCTGTCGGGAGTATCGAAACTAAAGTGGTGCGGAGTTTCATCACCAGGCTGTTCTTCCGTCTCATCATAATTAATGGTGTTTCCATTGATCCGCGGTGGCGTCCCCGTCTTAAACCGTTCCAGGTCAAAGCCAAGGCGCTCCAGACATTCGGATAACTTAGTGGCGGACTTGGAGTTATTGGGGCCGGATTCGTATTGCAATTCACCAATGATGATCTTGCCTCGTGCTGCGGTACCAACTGTCAGGACAACCGTCTTCGCCCGGTAACGCGCACCGGTATTGGTAATTACACCATGGCAAACCCCATCTTCAACGATTAAGTCATCAACCGTTGCTTGCCGCAGGGTTAAATTAGGCTCCTTTTCCAGCGTCCACTTCATTTGCCGGTGATAGGCATGTTTGTCGGCTTGTGCCCGTAATGCCCGGACAGCGGGGCCCTTGCTGGTGTTGAGCATCCGCATTTGAATGTAGGTCTTATCAATGTTATGACCCATTTCGCCACCCAAGGCGTCAATTTCTCGGACGACGACCCCTTTAGCTGGACCCCCCAGTGACGGGTTACATGGCATAAAGGCTACCATTTCGAGGCTAATCGTTACTAACAGGGTCTTATTCCCCATGCGGGCTGCGGCCAGTGCAGCTTCACAGCCAGCATGGCCAGCCCCTACGACAATCACATCGTAACTGTCGCTATCATATTGAATTGCTGTGCTTGTTTGCATTTTATGTCTCCTATTTTCCTAAGCAGAATTGACTGAATAATTGGTCAATTAATTCATCCTGATAACTGTCACCGGTAATCTGACCAAGCAAGTCCCAGGCACGTCGCAGATCAATTTGGACAAGGTCAACGGGCATGCCATCTGCCAGTCCTTTTAATACATCATCCAATGCACTGTCTGCTTGCCGAAGTAATCCAATATGGCGCGCATTCGTCACCATTACCGTATTCTGATTGCTTTCAACGCCCTCATTAAAGAAGAGCTTTGCAATGGCCTGACTTAATTGATCAACCCCGGTATGCGCAGTCATTGATGTCTTAATAATCCGGCTGTCGCCCACCAGAGATTGCAATTCATCTAAATCAACTTGCGGTTCAAGGTCTGCCTTGTTGTAAATAACAATACGGGGTGCAGAACTAGTCTCCTTGATTAATTCGCGATCTTCATCGGTCAACTTCTGTGAGCTATCAATCAACAGCAGAATTAAATCCGCCTGTTCAATTGCCTTTTTGCTCCGTTCCACCCCGATTTTTTCCACTTTGTCATCCGTATGGCGAATACCGGCAGTATCAATCAGCTTAAGCGGCACCCCATTGACGTTGACGTACTCTTCAATGACATCACGAGTTGTCCCGGCAACGTTAGTAACGATCGCCTTATCTTCATGCAGCAAAGAATTCAATAGGCTGGACTTACCAACGTTCGGCCGGCCAATGATTGCCGTTGCTAACCCATCACGCAGGATTTTGCCTTCCCGTGCCGTCTTCAGTAGTTTTTCAATCTTTTCCTGAATAGTAATGGCATGATCGTGCATCATCTTGCTGGTCATCGTTTCCGCGCCATCATATTCCGGGTAGTCAATGTTAACTTCGACTTGGGCTAAGACATTTAGGATTTCTTGACGCAGCTTGTGAATTAATCGTGATAGGTCACCATCGAGTTGACCCAGGGCAACCTTCATCGACTTGTCAGTTTTGGCCCGAATCAGATCCATGACTGCTTCCGCTTGTGAAAGGTCTAAACGGCCATTTAAGAATGCCCGTTTGGTATATTCTCCCGGCTCAGCCATCCGGGCACCAGCGGCAATGGTCAGCTGCAAAATTCGGTTAGTTGCTAGTAAACCACCATGGCAGTTAATTTCACAGATATCCTCTCTGGTGTAAGTCTTAGGTGCCCGCATGACGGATACCATGACTTCATCAACTTCTTCATGTGTCTTGGGGTCGATAATGTGGCCATAGTTAATCGTATGACTGGCAACCTTAGCTAGGTCTTTTCCTGCAAAAATCTTCTTCACGATCGGAATGGCCTCATCACCGCTTACCCGAATAATTGAAATACCACCCTCACCAACTGGTGTCGAGATGGCAGTAATGGTGTCATCTTCACTATTCAACTCCGGCTCCTCCTTTCAATAAAAAAAGTGCTTTCCACGTCCACTAAATTAGCGGACCATGGTCAAAGCACTTTCACTACTCTAACAGGTCAGATTAAATTTTCATCGTTATTGTAATCAGCAAATTTATGAATGTCAAATCTTCACGCCTAGTTACGCGGAGCGATGACGACGCTGCGGAATGGTTCCTTACCGTGTGAATAGGTCTTCACTGCTGAACTCGTCTCCGCCAATTTATGCAGCATTTTACGCTCCCGCGCCGGCATCGGATCTAAGAAGACTGCCTGATTAGTTGCTATGACTTCTGTGACACTGTCGGCCATTAAGTTTTGCAGAGCTTTGCGCCGCCGTTCACGGTAATTACCGGTATCTAAGATCAACTGCGCATCCTTAACCCCATGGTAGTTTAAATAAGTTGCACCCAATGACTCTAAGGCGTTGATGCGCCGACCATGGAAGCCAACCACCCAACTAGGATGATCTGTATCAATTACCAGTTTTAGATCATGGACCCGCAATTGTTCAACTTTAACTTGGCCCTTTATCCCTAATGCCGCCAAGCTATCAGTTAAATACTTTACCAGCCCTTTGCTTACCCGTTGCATCCGTTGCAAATTACGTGCGTGATTTTCCTTTGCCTGCAACGCCAGTTTTTCTTTTTCGTCTAATAGTTTGGTTTGGTGCGTTGTTGGCTGTTCTTTACTATGTTTACTGGATTCATGGCTTGCCTTATGGATGACTGCTTTAACTGATTGAGGACGGTGGTGTTCGTTTACTTGTTTGTTTACCGGTGTTGAAACTTCGATGATTGCATTGCGTTTTCCGATGCCCAAAAAGCCATGCCGTGGTTGTTGAATCACCCGATACTTTAATTCCGTCTTTGTGATGCCTAATTGTGAGGCTGCATTGGTGACTGCCTCGTCAATCGTTGTTCCTGAAACTTTTTTCATTGATGTCCCTCCATCAAAATCTCGCCTTTCAGTTTAACCCTTTGTAGAAGCGATCTTCAACCAACCAAAAAAACGCAAAATGTACATTCGGTAGTCGACCTGCAGTATACATTCTGCGTTTTTTAAATTATTTACTTGCGCTTACTCTTAAAGGCATTCCGCCGAGCATGTTCAAGCCGGTTCTGACGACGCCGTTTTGCCCGCTTTCTTTCTTCCCGTTCACGCCGCAGCTTGAATGGGTTTTGAATCAGCAGAGTCTGGACAACTTGAAAGGCGTTAGTAACTACCCAGTATAAGGTAATCGCTGCCGGGAAGCCAAGGGACATGAAGAAGATCATGATTGGCATTCCCCAAGTCATTACGGTAGTCATGCTGCTTTGTTCTGGCATTCCAGCCATCGCCAGCCACGAACTAATAAAGGTGAAGACCGCCGCTAGGATTGGCAAAACATAGTAAGGATCCGTCTTACCTAATTGCAGCCATAAAAAGCTCCCATGCCGCAAAACGTTGGTGCGCCAAATAGCTTGGTACAAAGCCCACATAACTGGCAATTGGATCAGCAGTGGCAGCATTGAAGCCATTGGGTGAACACCTGCATCACGGTACAGCTTCTGCGTTTCCATTTGCAGCTTCTGCATTGTTTCACGGTCACGTGAAGAATACTTTTGCTGCAACTTCTTTAATTCAGGCTGTAATTCCTGCATTGCAATGGTTGACTTAGTCTGCCAATACATTACTGGTAAGATAATAATCCGGATAATGATGGTGAAGATGATGATCCCCATCCCATATCCACCAAAATGATTAGACAGCCAAATAATAAACCGTGAGCAATTATAGATGATGTCGTGATCCCAGAAACCGGTACTATTGCTCGTGATCGGCTCATTAGAACAAGCGGCCAAGAACAAAGTCAAACTTAAAATCCCGGTTAAACTGAGGATCTTTTTTAAATGCTTTTTCAAACCGTAATCCTCTCTACTTTTCTAATAGGTGTGCCAGCTGCAAGGCATGAACCAACTGCTTCTTGGTCTGTGCCATTGTCATCATATCTGCTGCTGGACGCGCAATTACCAAGAAATCAACATCTTGCTTTAATTGCGGCTTTACTTCCAGCAGTGTCTGCCGAATCCGCCGTTTCAGCCAGTTACGATGGTAAGCATTCCCTATTTTCTTACCAACTGAAATGCCTACCCGAAAATGTGGCTGTCCGGGCTTTTCCATCTGATAGATAACAAATTTATGATTGGCGACGGAATTATGAGTTTCAAAAACCCTTTGAAATTCACTTTCCTTTTTAACGCGAAATGATTTTCTCATATCTTGTCTCCAATAACGTAAAAAGAGGCGGACACACGACAAAACTACAATTATTCATTGCAGCCAGGTGAATGCCCTGCCCCCTACTGAGAAAAAAGCCACTGCAATGCAGGGGCTCATCTTTATGCAGATAATACTTTGCGACCCTTTTTACGGCGACGAGCCAGTACTTTACGGCCGTTGCTGGTACTCATCCGAGCACGGAAACCGTGGACACGAGCACGGTGACGCTTCTTAGGTTGAAATGTACGCTTCATCAGCTCTTGCACCTCCTCCGGCAATAAATTAATGATGATCTTAGTTGGCGGAAAAAACCGCCTAACCCTACAAACATACTGGTAAAGTATAGCACAAGTTAGGCCGGGAATAAACCGCAAAATGTAGACGAAAATATTTATTTATCCACAGTTTTCCACAAATAATCCACAGCGTTGTTTTATTTGCTAATTTTGGGACCGCTAAATCACAGCGATTTCCACTGCTTTTTAGTAATCAACAAGTCTGTGTCTAAAGTTTTCCACAGCATTGTGGACAAACCTGTGGATTACTAGAACATCAAGTTTTCAACCTGTGATTATCCACAAAAATGCTGTGGATTGTTGCTGATTTTCCCACAATTTTCCACAAATAAACATGCTTGTGGTTAATTTCCACACAGCGTTGTTTAAATTGGGGATGATATTTTTTCGGCCTGTGGAAAACTTTTTATGCAAATGATAGAATATCGATTGGTTTTAATAATTACATTACATTTAGGAGGAACTATTTTGACTGAGCTCGATTCTCTTTGGGAGACGGTCCAGAACGAGTTTAAGCAGACACTGACTCCAGTGACTTATGAAAATCTCGTTGCTCCGGCAAAAGCACACTCTCTTTTAAACGGCCAAATTACGGTGGTCGTGCCTTCCGATTACCATCTTGAATTATGGAAAAAACGGCTAACCGTCCAGCTAGAACACATTCTGCATGAGGAAACTGGTCAAGACATCAAGCCACGTTACGTCTTAACTAAAGACTTACTGGTTAATCAACCTACTACAACACCAAAACCTGAGCCGACATTCAAGGAAACTACCCCATTAAATCCGGAATATACCTTTGAGACATTCGTCGAAGGTCGTAGTAACCAGTTTGCCTATGCTTCTGCTTATGGCGCATCCGAACAACCCGGTTTACTGTACAACCCACTACTAATCTATGGTGGTGTGGGACTAGGCAAAACCCACCTAATGCAGGCGATCGCCAATGCTATGCTACAGCGTAATCCGAATGCCAAAATTAAATACGTTACCAGTGAAAACTTTGTAAATGACTACATCAACTCCATTAAGATGGGAACCACAGAGCAATTTCGGGCAGAATACCGGAACCTTGATGCCCTTTTAGTCGACGATGTACAGTTTTTGAGTTCGAAAAATGAAACTCAGCTAGAATTTTTCAACACCTTCAATGTCTTGCATGATAACAACAAGCAGATTGTATTAACTGCGGATCAAAATCCAAAAGAAATCCCTAACTTAACTGAGCGGTTAGTTTCCCGTTTCGTGTGGGGCTTAACGGTTGAAATTACCGCGCCCGATCTGGAAACGCGAATTGCTATTTTGAGGCGCAAGGCCGATGAAGAACACATTGAAGACGTACCTAATGAAGTTTTCAATTTTATCGCTAGCAAAATTAATACCAATGTCCGTGAACTAGAAGGCGCACTAATGCGAGTCCGCGTTTTTGCCCAGCTCCACCAGCAGCCAATGTCATTAAATATGGCTAAGGAAGCCTTACAAGGTATTGGTGAAGATGCAACGACTGAATTAAACATTGATTTAATTCAAAAGAAAGTTGCTGCCTACTTCAACATTAACCAAAGTGATATTACTGGTAAGAAACGGGTTAAGAATATTGTGGTACCGCGACAAATCGCTATGTACCTGTCCCGTGAATTAACTGACAATTCACTGCCCCGCATCGGCCGTGAATTTGGTGGCAAAGATCATACCACCGTCCTGCATGCAATTGATAAAATTGAAAAACAACTTGATCAAGATGCACAATTAAAAGCAACTGTTGATAAATTACAGAAGGATTTACGTCCTTAACTAGTGTGGATAACTTTTTGTTAATTCACAATCAATCCACAAATTATCCACATGTGGAAAACCTCGTGTTGCTCAATTAATTTTGACTTTTCAACACTTTCCACAAGCCCTACTACTACTTCTGTCTTATTATTAAATAAAATAAATTACATAAAGGGGTCGTCATCATGAAATTTTCCGTTAATCAAAATGTCTTTATCAATCAGATTAACAATGTGTTACGTGCTATCTCTTCTAAGACCACTATTCCGATTCTGACGGGGATTAAAATTGTGGTTTATGATAATGAAATTACACTTACTGGTAGTAATGCGGATATCACTATCCAATCAACTATGACTACTGCAGAAAGCAGTAACGAATTAGTGATTGATGAACCAGGTGCCATTGTGTTGCCTGCACGATTCTTCAGCGAAATTGTTAAAAAGCTGCCTGAAAAAACAGTAACGGTAAATGTCCATGATGGATTTCAAACTAAGATCACATCAGGGTCTGCGGAATTTATTATTAACGGACAAGATGCCAATAATTACCCACACTTACCAGAAATTGAAAGTGATGCCACGATTAAGGTAGATGCCGATTTATTACGCGACGTGATTGATCAGACCCGGATTGCGGTATCGAAGCAGGAAAGTCGGCCGATTTTAACGGGGATCCACGTTCTGTTAGCTGATGGTGTGTTAACTGCAGTGGCCACGGATAGTCACCGTCTGGCACAGCGTAAAGTTAAGGTTGATACGGGTGATGCTAGTTACGACGTGGTTATTCCTGGTGATAGCATGACCGAACTGTCACGACTGATTTCCGATGAAAAAGACCCCGTTGACCTACAGATCGCCGAAAATCAAGTCCTCTTTAAGTTTGGTAATACCCTGTTCTATTCGCGACTCTTGGAAGGCAACTATCCGGAGACTAGCCGGTTAATTCCCGATACGGCGGACACGACGATTGAAGTTGATGCTGGTAAGTTCTTATCAACGATTGAACGTGCATCACTGTTGTCACATCAAGGACACAATAACGTGGTTAAGTTGACAATCGATCCCGATCAAGGAGCTGCTAAGATTAGCGGAGACTCCGCTGAAGTTGGTAACGTGGAAGAAAATGTGATGGCTGACTCTGTTAAGGGTGCTGAATTGGAAATTTCCTTTAACCCTGACTACATGAGTGATGCCTTGAAGTCATTTGGTCAATCAACTATTTTGATTTCGTTTACTTCTGCATTGCGGCCGTTTACTCTGGTCCCAACGGAAGATAAAGATGATTTCATTCAGCTGATAACCCCAGTGCGGACGTTCTAACTTAGAAAACAAAACCTGGTAGAAAAAAAGTGAAACGACTATCTGTCGCTTCACTTTTTTTATTTTGCTGTTATACAGCCTAGTATCGTTTTTAATGTACTTTAGTTAAAAATGGGTCAAAAGCATTAGAAACGCTCAAAACGGCAATGAGGCCCCTTTAAGTTGTTTTTACCCCCTAAAAAAGCTATAATATTAAGGTGCAAAGTAGGTGAGATACGTGCAAAATTCGCGAATCGTGAAAATTGATCGTCCTTTCATCACCCTTGGCCAACTGCTGAAGGAAGAAGGAATCATTCCAACCGGCGGTGCAGCCAAGTGGTTTTTAAGGGAACACGATGTCAAAATCAATGATGAATTAGACCAGCGGCGCGGTAAAAAGCTGTACCCTGGGGATAAAGTCGAGATTGTCGGTGTAGAAACAGTTACTATTCAAGGCGAGCAGTGATGATTTATGATTCTGCAAGAACTGCAGCTGCGGCATTTTCGTAATTATGATCACTTAGACGTTCATTTCCAGCCGGGCGTCAATGTTTTGATTGGTGAAAACGCTCAGGGAAAAACGAATTTACTAGAGGCCATTCACGTCCTTGCGTTGACCCGCAGTCATCGGACCAATAAGGATCGTGAATTGATCCAGTGGGGACAAAAGACCGCAATCATAAGCGGTCGTGTGCAAAGAGAAGTCGACCGGTTGCCATTGGAGGTAGAATTGAGTGCTCGTGGCAAGAGGGTAAAAGTTAATCACCTTTACCAGAGTCGCTTGTCATCTTACGTTGGTAATTTGAAAGTGGTGCTATTTGCTCCTGAAGATCTTTCCCTGGTGAAGGGTGCGCCTCAGGAACGGCGGCGCTTCATGAATATGGAATTTGGGCAAATGAGTGCTCAATACCTCTATAACGTGAGTCAGTATCACTCTATTTTAGGCCAGCGCAACCAGTACTTACGGCAGCTGAAACGACACCAGCAAAATGATCTAGTCTTGCTAGGCGTTTTATCTGACCAGCTAGCCGATGTTGGTGCCAAAGTCAGCCTGGCTCGTTATCAGCTGGTTGGTCGCCTGGAAAAATGGGCTGATGACTTGCATGAACAAATATCAGTGCAGAAGGAAAAATTACAACTAAAGTACATCAGTCAATTAAAGATTGATGATGAAACGAACGAGGATGACCTAAAAAGTCAACTGCGGTCGTTATTTACGGCCAATAGCGACCGTGAAATCGAGTTAGGCACCAGTCTGGCAGGTCCACAGCGTGATGATTTGCAGTTTATTGTGAATGGACAAAACGTCCAGCACTATGGTTCGCAAGGACAGCAACGGACAACCGCGCTGGCAGTCAAACTGGCGGAAATTGACTTGATGAAGGAACAGACGGGTGAATACCCGTTATTGCTGTTAGATGATGTTTTATCTGAACTGGATGATGATCGGCAGACCCATCTGCTAACAGCAATTCAGGATAAGGTCCAGACCTTTTTAACGACCACTAGCTTAAGCGGGGTCGCAGAAAAGCTGATCAAGCAACCGACGATTTTTAAGATCCATGACGGTAAATTGGATAAGGAGGAAGCACAGTGAGTAAGCAAGAAGAGACCAAAGAGGAGCAAAGAGAAGAGCGGAAAGCTGAACTTGGCAGCCAGTACAATGCCAGCCAAATTCAGGTTCTAAAGGGACTAGAAGCAGTCCGGAAACGTCCCGGAATGTACATTGGTTCCACCACCGCTCAAGGATTGCACCACTTGGTTTGGGAAATTGTTGATAACGGGATTGACGAAGCCTTAGCTGGCTTTTGTGACGAAATCAATGTGGTCGTTGAAAAGGATAATAGCATTACCGTTACCGATAATGGTCGTGGGATTCCAGTAGACATTCAAAAAGAAACTGGCAAACCTGCTTTGGAAACGGTCTTCACTGTCCTCCACGCCGGCGGTAAGTTCGGCAACGGCGGCTACAAGGTTTCTGGTGGTTTGCACGGGGTTGGTGCCTCCGTTGTCAACGCCTTATCAACTGAATTGGACGTTAAAGTTACCCGGCAAGGCAAGCAATACTACATGGACTTCCGTGGTGGCCATGTCCATACCAAGATGAAAGTCATCAAGGAAGGCTTGCCCGAGACGGAACACGGGACCATCGTTCACTTTAAGCCAGATCCGACAATTTTCCGTGATACGACGGTCTTTAATATCAAGACCCTGACAGACCGGATTCGTGAACTGGCATTCTTAAACAAGGGTCTGCGGATCACGATTGAAGATAAGCGTAATGACAAGGATAACCGGCAAGAGTTCCACTATGAAGGCGGTATTCGTCACTATGTTGAATACCTGAACAGGGAACAAGAAACCTTGTTTGATCCACCGATCTATGTGGAAGGGGAATACAACGGGATTACCGTAGAAGTCTCTCTGCAATACACTAACGGTTACCGCTGTGAGTTGTTGACCTTTACCAATAACATTCATACTTACGAAGGCGGGAGTCACGAAACCGGCTTTAAGACTGCGTTAACCCGGGTAATCAACGATTATGGCAAGAAGAGCGGCCAGTTAAAGGGCAACAACAGCTTGTCTGGTGACGATGTTCGTGAAGGCTTAACCGCGGTTGTCTCGATCAAGCACCCGAACCCGCAATTCGAAGGGCAAACGAAGACGAAGCTGTCTAACTCCGATGCACGGACGGCTACCGATAAGATCTTCAGTGAAACGATGACCCGGTTCATGATGGAGAACCCGGACACGGCTCACAAGATTGTTGATAAAGGGATGCTGGCTTCGAAAGCCCGGGTGGCTGCTAAACGCGCACGTGAAGTTACCCGAAAAAAGAGTGGTTTGGAAATTTCCAACCTGCCTGGTAAGTTAGCTGATAACACCAGTAAAGACCCGAATATTTCAGAATTGTTCATTGTCGAAGGTGATTCTGCCGGTGGTTCTGCTAAGCAAGGCCGTTCACGTTTAACGCAAGCTATCCTGCCAATTCGGGGGAAGATTCTAAACGTTGAAAAAGCCAGCCTCAACCGGGTTTTGGCCAATGATGAAATTCGGTCATTGTTTACGGCTTTAGGAACTGGCTTTGGCGAAGACTTTGATATTACTAAAGCAAACTACCACAAGCTGATTATCATGACGGATGCGGATGTCGATGGTGCTCACATTCGGACATTGCTATTAACCTTGTTCTACCGCTTCATGAAGCCAATGATCACACACGGCTATGTTTACATTGCTCAGCCACCGCTATATCAAGTACGGCAAGGCAAGTTTGTGAAATACATTCAGTCCGATGAAGAATTGGACCAGGTCGTTAATTCCTTGCAGCCGAGTCCGAAACCAGTTATTCAGCGGTACAAGGGGCTTGGTGAAATGGACGCTGAACAACTATGGACGACGACCATGGACCCAGCTCATCGACACTTGTTACGGGTAAACTTGGATGATGCAGCCGCAGCTGACAAGATTTTCCCAATGCTGATGGGTACTAAGGTTGGTCCACGGCGTGAATTCATCGAGAAGAACGCAACCTTTGTCCAGAACTTGGACTTGTAATTAAACGAGGAGGCAAAACACAGTGGCTGATTCAGATAATTCAAATCGCATTACTGACGTTAAATTAACCAGTCAGATGCGTAATTCATTCCTGGACTATGCGATGAGTGTCATCGTTTCCCGGGCCCTTCCCGATGTACGGGATGGCTTAAAGCCCGTTCAGCGCCGGATCCTGTACGGGATGAATGAATTAGGGGTAACACCGGACAAGCCCTATAAGAAATCTGCCCGGATTGTCGGGGACGTTATGGGGAAATTCCACCCTCATGGTGACTCCTCAATTTATGAAGGCCTCGTGCGGATGGCACAGGACTTCAGCTATCGTTACATGCTAGTTGATGGTCATGGTAACTTTGGTTCAGTCGATGGTGACTCAGCTGCCGCTATGCGTTATACCGAAGCGCGGATGAGTCGGATTGCCGTTGAAATGCTCCGTGATATCAACAAAGACACGGTTGACTTTCAGGATAATTACGACGGAACCGAAAAGGAACCCACGGTCTTACCAGCACGTTTCCCGAACTTATTAGTTAACGGGGCGTCCGGGATTGCGGTCGGGATGGCGACGAACATTCCAACCCACAACCTTGGTGAAGTTATTTCCGCTATCCACGTATTGATGAAAAATCCTGATGCGACGACGGAAGACTTGATGAAGGTCTTACCAGGACCTGACTTCCCTACTGGTGGGGTAGTCCTTGGTAAATCTGGTATTCGCAAAGCTTACGAGACTGGTAAGGGTACCATTATTGTCCGCGCAAAGGTGGACATTGAAGAGACTAAGACTGGCCGCCAGCAGATCATTGTTCACGAAATTCCGTATATGGTTAATAAGGCAAAGCTGATCGAACGGATCGCCGAATTGGCACGGAATAAGGAAATTGATGGGATTACCGACATCAACGACGAAACCGACCGTGAAGGGATGCGGATTGTGATTGATGTACGGCGTGATGCCAGTGCTGAAGTCATCTTAAACAACCTGTACAAGATGACTTTGATGCAAACGACTTTCAACTTCAATATGTTGGCAATCGTTAACGGCGCACCAAAGATTCTGAGCTTAAAAGAAATCCTGCAATACTACTTACAGCACCAGGAAAGCGTTGTTCGTCGGCGGACGGAATTCGATTTGAAGAAGGCTCAGCAACGGGCACACATCGTCGAAGGCTTGCGGATTGCCCTGGATCACATTGATGCGATTATCCAGATCATTCGTCAATCTCAAACCAGTGAAGTTGCCAAATCACAATTGATGGATCAATTTGGCCTCTCTGAACGACAAGCACAGGCCATTCTGGACATGCGGCTGGTTCGTCTGACTGGTTTGGAACGTGAAAAGATCGAAGCCGAATACAAGAAGCTGATGGCTGCTATTGCTGACTACAAGGATATCTTGGCTCATCGTGAACGGATCCAGCAGATCATTTACGACGAACTCCAGGAAATCCAAAAGAAGTTTGGTGACAAGCGGCGGACGGAATTGCAGGTCGGTGACATCACCAATATCGAAGATGAAGACCTCATCGAAGAGCAAGACATTGTTGTTACTTTGACCCATAACGGCTACATCAAGCGCTTGCCAGTTGACGAATTTAAGGCACAAAACCGTGGTGGCCGTGGCGTTAAGGGAATGGGCGTTCACAAAGATGACTTCATCGAACACCTCATTTCTAGCTCGACGCATGATATGCTGCTATTCTTTACCAACTCTGGCAAGGTCTTCTCTATGAAGGGCTATGAGATCCCCGAATATGGACGTTCAGCGCAAGGAATCCCAGTGATCAATTTGTTGAGCCTGGATCCTAAGGAGAAGATTAGCGCAGTCATCAACGTTTCCTACAACAGCAACGATGAAGATAAAGACCTCTTCTTCGCTACCAAACAGGGAACCGTTAAGCGGACTCCAGTAACCGAATTTCAAAATATTCGTAGCAACGGTCTAAAGGCAATCAACCTGCACGAAAATGATGAACTGATTGCAGTTGAAATTATTGATCATGACCAGAACTTGATTTTAGGAACTCATCAAGGATACTCGGTCAGCTTCAATAGCAGTGATGTGCGATCGATGGGTCGTGCAGCTGCCGGTGTTCGTGGTGCACGCTTGCGTGAAGGTGACTACCTGATTGGCGCAGGTAAGCTGGATCCAGATGACAAAGTCTTAGTAATTTCTGCTAAGGGCTATGGTAAACAGACACCAGCTGCTGAGTACCCAATCAAGGGTCGTGGCGGTAAAGGTATTAAGACCGTTAATGTCACCAGCAAGAATGGCCCACTGGTTGGCTTAACCACCGTTAAGGGTGATGAAGACATCATGCTGGTAACGACCAAGGGTGTCATTATTCGTTTCGGAGTTGAAACCGTATCTACCACTGGTCGTTCCACCATTGGAGTCCACCTGATCAAACTGACTGATGGCTCTGAAGTGGCAACGATGGCTAAGGTAGCTAAGGAAGACGATATAGAGGATGACGAAGACGTCGAAACTGAAGATTCACAAAAAGAATCCACTACCAATGAAACCAAGTAATTGGTAAAAAAGTGCGAAAGAAATCTTTTATGATTTTGATCGCGCTTTTTTGTAAAGCTGGTCATAAATTTGTGAATTAGTTACGGTCCATACGGAAAAGTGGGCAATAAAATAATTTAAACGGCGAAAATTTGCGTCCTTTATTGATAGACCGCAATTCCAGATCAAATTAGATTCTTGTGATTTATGTTGTTTTATGCTATCATTCATTTTTGTGAGTATACGTATGAGACGTCTACTCTCCTTGCTCTTTTAAGGAAAAGGGCCTGAGTCCATAAGGAGGTGTAACATTCATGGAAACACGCAAATATGAAATTACTTACATCATTCGTCCTGATATCGATGAATCTGCTAAGAGCGAATTAGTTGATCGCTTTGACAAGATTCTGAGCGACAATGGTGCAACGGTTGTTGATTCAAAGGATTGGTCAACCCGTCGTTTTGCTTACCCAATCGCTAAGTACACTGAAGGTACTTACCACGTGGTAAACATCACTACTGACAGTGACCAGCCATTGAACGAATTTGATCGTCTGTCCAAGTTCAGTGACGACATTCTGCGTCACATGATCGTTAAGCGTGGTTAATCTGCGTAACGATCGGACATTCTACTGAGAGGAGTGCGATATCCAATGTTAAATCGTGTAGTTATTACTGGACGTTTAACCAGGGATCCGGAGTTGCGGTATACCGGTAGCGGAGTTGCTGTTTGTAGCTTTACAGTTGCAGTTGATCGCCAGTTTCGTAACCAACAAGGTGATCGGGACGCAGACTTTATTAGCTGTGTAATTTGGCGTAAGTCCGCGGAAAACTTTGCTAATTTCACTCATAAGGGCTCTTTGGTCGGCATCGATGGTCGCTTGTCTACCCGGAATTATGAAAATAATCAAGGGCAGCGAGTTTATGTGACCGAAGTAACCGTTGATAACTTTGCTTTATTGGAATCACGTGCAAACGGCCGTAATGGCGGTGCACAAGGCGGTTACAATAATCAAAACCAAAATTATCAGCAAAATAATGCCTTTAACCAAGGTCCACAAGCTGCACCTAATAGTGCACCTCAGCAGCCAGCTAATAACCAACAGCCGGTCTTTAATCAGGGGAACCAGGTTGATTTAAGTACTTTGCCATTTACCAATGACAATACTCAGCAATCACAGGCACCTGCATCATCGGCTGATGGAATTAACATTGATGATCAAAGTGCAATGGGCACGAATCATGGAAGTTCATCATCGGATAGTGACAGTGATCAGCCGTCAATTGATGATGTTCCGTTTTAAATCAATTAACAGCTAAGGGAGGTAATTTCATGGCTCAACAACGTCGTGGTGGTCGTCGTCGTCGTAAGGTCGACTTCATCGCCGCAAACCACATTGAATACATTGACTACAAAGACACTGATTTATTACGTCGGTTTATCTCAGAACGTGGTAAGATTTTACCACGTCGGGTTACCGGTACTAGTGCCAAGAACCAACGCCGTTTGACCATTGCTATCAAGCGTGCACGGATCATGGGTCTTCTGCCATTTGTTGCTGAAGACTAATTGGCAAATTAATAAAGGCTTGTTTGTTCGGTGACGAACGCATGCAAGTGTAAAAAGAGCTCTAGCGTTTGGCTTATCTGAATGCTAGGGCTCCTTTGTATATTGTGCTATGGTCATCAAAGTGGTGGTGCCACAGCCTTTTTATTTACCTTTAAATTTTTCTAAAGAAATACGTTATGATAAGATATGATTATTAACTAAAGTCACACAGGGGGCAAAAGGAATGCGGTTCTTATTTGGACAGGCCAATATTTCACCATTTTTAAATGATCGGCGGAGTCGCTGGACCGTTTTCTACCTGCTGACAATGACGGTTGTGAGTGTCGTAGTGGCATTCCTGTTTAATTGGGTAATCGGCTTGATAATGCTGGTTTTGGGAATCATTGCACTGGCAATGGTCTTTACACAGTGGCAGAGCCTTGCTAATCAAGCTCGTGAGTATGCTGATGACCTGACTTATGATGTTCATCAAAGTCAAGAAGAAGCACTATTGGACATGCCCATTGGGATCATTATTTTGACCCAACGGAATGTGGTGAAGTGGATTAACCCGTATCTGGCTCGTTATTTTAAAGACCAGCTGTTAGTAGGGGAAACACTGGCTACAGCAGACAAGGAACTGGCTAAAATTGTTAAAAATCACGGCGCTGATCATGAGCCCCAAGTTATTCGATGGCGGGGCCGGCAATTTCAGTTCTTATACCAGGAGCAGCTGCATTGCATTTACTTGATGGATGTTACGCAGTACGAGGAAATTAGTCAGCGTTATTTGGACGAACGACTTTTCCTGGGAAATATTTTTCTGGATAACTATATTGAATTGACCCAAGGCATGAGTGATTCCGACGTCTCAAACCTGCATAACTATGTGACTTCAGAACTGAGTGATTGGGCAGATCACAACCACCTATTATTAAAGGTAATTGACGAAGATAATTATCTGGTAATGGGGCATGAAGCCACCTTACGTGAGCTGGAAGAAAAGAAATTTAAGATCTTAGACAAGATTCGGGAAAATACGTCGAAAATGAACTCACCAGTCACGCTCTCGATTGGTATTGCTTATGGACAAGTTGATTTAGGACGACTTGCGGATACTGCACAGCGGAACCTTGACTTGGCATTAGGTCGTGGTGGTGACCAAGTTGTTGTCCGGCAAGAGAATCAACAAGCACGCTTTTATGGTGGCAAGACCAACCCAATGGAAAAGCGGACCCGGGTTCGTGCACGGATCATCAGTAACGCATTTAGCGAGTTAATGAATCAGTCAGATCAAATATTTGTAGTTGGTCACGCTAAGCCGGATATGGATTCAATGGGTGCCTGCTTAGGAATTCGGCGGATTGCGGAAATGAATAATCAGGAATGTTGGATTGTATTGGATCAAGAAAAGGTTCACTCTGACATTGCTCGGCTGGTACAACAATTTAAGAACTACCAGAGTATTGATAATCATGTTATTACGCCAGCAGAGGCCGTTGAACGGGCCACAGACAAGAGTTTGCTCGTAATGGTTGATCACTCTAAGGTCAGCATTTCGATGGCTCCAGACCTCTATAAACGGCTTAAAAACCGGACGGTCATTATTGACCACCACCGGCGCGGGGAGGAGTTCCCAGAAAACCCATTGCTGGTTTACATCGAACCATATGCATCTTCTACCTGTGAGTTGATTACCGAAATGTTTGAGTACCAACCACGTGAAGGGGCTGCATTGAACCGTCTGGAAGCAACCACGATGCTGACAGGAATTGAGATTGATACGAAGAACTTTAAGCAGAATTCAGGCACCCGAACCTTTGATGCTGCTAGTTACTTGCGTTCTGCGGGTGCTGATAATCAGATGATCCAGCAGTTCATGAAAGAAAACGTCAATAACTTCATGCAGCGCAACCACCTAATTGCAAATACCAGCTTCATTGATGATAAAATGGCATTGTGTGTTGGTGAAGAAGATCGAAATTATGATCCGGTTACCGCTGCACAAGCTGCTGATATGCTGCTGCAGGTTGAAGGAATTGAAGCCTCATTCGTTATCACCAAACAGGCTAGTGGAGGCGTACGGATTTCTGCACGGTCAATTGGCGATTACAATGTTCAGGTAGTAATGGAAAAACTGGGTGGCGGTGGCCACTTAAACAACGCTGCTACGCAAATTGCTGATCGGACAGTTGGTCAGGTTAAGGATCAATTGCTCAGCGTAATCATGCCTAAGCAGACCGACAAAGAGGAAAATAAGGAGTGAGCCCAATGAAGGTTATTTTTACAGAGGACGTTAAAGGTCGCGGCAAGCGTGGTCAGATCAAAAATGTGCCAGATGGCTATGCACAAAACTTTCTGATTCCACGTGGGAAAGCCAAATTAGCAACAAAGGCTGCTATGAGTGAATTAAAAGGCCAAGAACGCTCCAAGGAAAAGCGGGAAGCTGAGGAACTCGCTCAGGCCAAAGAATTGAAGAAGAAATTGGAAGCTGACAGTACCGTTTTGCAAATGAGCGGCAAGGCCGGCAGTGATGGCCGGATGTTTGGTTCGATTTCGAGCAAACAAATCACTAAGGCTCTACAAGATCAGTACAACATTAAGCTCGATAAGCGCAAACTTGAATTGCCAGCGCCAATTAAGGCATTAGGCTACGCGGATGTTAAGGTTAAGCTTCACCATGATGTGGAAGCCAAGTTACGGATTCACATCGCTGAAAAATAACGAGGAGATTGAATTTCCATGGATAATTCCCCAACTATTAATCGAACTCCGCCGCGCAGCATAGAGGCGGAACAGGCTGTCTTGGGGTCGGCATTTTTGACTAAGGACGCAATTGTCCAAGCCATGGAATATCTCGAACCGCAAGACTTTTATAGCCGTAAGCACCAGATTCTGTTTGCGGCAATGATTAAGCTAAATGAACGTGACCAGCCGATCGATATCGTGTCGATGAAAGCGGAACTCGACCGGGAAAAGCAGACGGAAAATATTGGCGGGATGGAATACCTGGCAAAATTAGCCGGTTCCGTACCGACTGCGTCTGACGTTGTCTATTACGCAAAAATCGTTAAGGATAAATCGACGGCGCGTCGTTTAATTGATACGGCCACAAAGATTGCCGGTAAGGGCTATGAAGACCATGAAGACCTGACTAGCCTGTTAGATGACGCTGAGCGTTCCATTTTAAACGTTGCCGAAAGCAGCAATACCAACGAATTACAGAAGATTAGCGATCTGCTGTCGCAATCAGCTGATCATATCTATGAACTTTCAAAGCAGAAAACGGATGTGACCGGCTTAGCAACTGGTTATCCGCAACTGGATAAGATGACGACCGGTTTGCACCCCGATGAATTGATTATCGTCGCTGCCCGTCCAGCCATGGGTAAAACAGCCTTTGCATTAAATATTGCTCAGAACGTGGCAGTTAAGAATGACACTTCTGTGGCCATCTTCTCACTGGAAATGGGTGCGGAATCACTAGTTGATCGTATGCTGTGTGCGGAAGGCAGTATTAACGCCAACCATTTGCGAACTGGTGATTTGACCGAAGACGAGTGGAAGAGCTTGTGGGTCGCAATGGGAACCCTCGACCGTGCCAATATCTTTATTGATGATACGCCAGGGATTCGAGTTCCCGAAATTCGGGCGAAATGTCGGCGACTCGCTAAGCAAACCGGGAATCTGGGTCTGATCGTCATTGATTACCTGCAATTGATTGAAGGTGGCAATGCTGAAAACCGGCAGCAAGAAGTTTCCGAAATTTCACGACAGCTAAAAAAGCTGGCTAAGGAATTGCAATGCCCGGTGATTGCACTATCGCAGCTTTCACGTGGCGTGGAGCAAAGGCAGGATAAGCGACCGGTTTTGTCCGATATTCGTGAATCTGGGTCAATTGAACAAGACGCGGATATTGTTAGTTTTCTTTATCGTGATGATTATTATCAGCATGAAGAAGGCGACGATGATAATCAAAAACCGGTTGACACTGATCAGCCTAGTTTGAGTGAGACCGAAGTCATTATTGATAAGAACCGAAGCGGCCCGCGTGGTACGGTCAAACTCTTGTTTAACAAGACTTATAACAAATTTGCTTCGATCGATTACGAACATCAAGAATAATTACGGAATAACAGGAGCGTGGAGAAGCTAATTACTTCGCTAACGCTCCTCTTTAACATGTAAATTAAGGGAGAATCATATGAACAAGGGCATCAAACTCCATTGGCTATTAATTGGTGTATTCCTAGTTAATTTTGGCAATAGTTTTGTTTGGCCATTAACGACGGTTTACATTCATAATCAATTGCATCATTCGTTAACCGTTGCCGGGGTAGTCATCCTCTTTTATTCAGGAGCGAATGTCGTGGGCTCTTATTTTGCCGGCAACTTATTTGATCAGCATAATCCACAACACTTGATGCTGTGGGGGTTAATCGGTGCAGTAATTACTATGCTGATAATGGTATTCGAAAATGGCTGGCCAATTTACCCAGTTATGTTGACACTGGTTGGCTTTTTTAACGGTTGGCTAGTGACACTGCATAATTCTTATGGAACGATGACCACTAATGCTGATGGCCGCTATGTCTTTAATATGATTTACTTTGCGAATAATTTGGGAATGGTGTGCGCAACCAGTGCAGTGGGCCCGCTTTATCAATGGACACACAACCAAGTAGGACCACTGTTCTTAATTACCGTGATCCTGTACTCATTATTTAGTGTGCTGGTGTTCTTCTTCTATCGGGTACCTGTCCAGGGGCAAAGTTCAGCGCATCATGAGAAGATGGCATCACAACTTAAGAAGACCGATGATATTAAGCTGCCGCATGCTAATAGCTCGATTATTTGGACACTTAGCATTTCGTTATGCATTGTCTGGATTCTTTATACGCAATGGTCCAGCAACCTTTCCGTCTACCTGACCGGAATGGGGATGACAATGACCAATTACAGCATGTTGTGGACCGTTAACGGCCTGATGATTGTCTTCTTGCAACCAATCATGAACGTCGTCAACCGGTACATTAAGCACGATTATCTCAAAATATACATCGGGATAACGACAATTGGCCTGTCATTTGTGACATTAATTGTTGGTCGAGTTTACTGGTGGTTCGTAGCTGGGATGGTAGTACTGACACTTGGTGAAATATTAGTATTTCCGACAATTCCTGCAATTATCAACCAACTATCGCCCAATGATGTTAAGGGACATTTCCAAGGCATTTTAAATGCACTAATTTCACTGGGAAAGGCAATTGGTCCAGTGTTTGGTGGTATTATGATTGAGCATACGTCTTACCAATTATTGTTTGACCTCTGTTTAGTTAGCTTGATTGTGATTGTGGTGGTAACTGCGTTGATGATCAGCAAGATGAGCGATAAGACAGTAGAATATTAACAAAAATGACCTCTAGGAGCAGCTAGCCAGCAGCTGTTTCTAGAGGTCATTATTGATACAAAAAAACCACCATGAATAAATCATGGTGGTAAGTAATGGGCAGTCAGGGGATCGAACCCTGGACCCACGGATTAAGAGTCCGTTGCTCTGCCAGCTGAGCTAACTGCCCATGTCTTTAACAACATTTATTATAGTATCAAAGAATATTGTTGTTTGCAAGGATTAATTCAATTTATTTTTGTGTTTTAAGCAGACAGTTACAAAATAGCAAAATAAAAAAAGATTGAGAATTGAATCTCAATCTTTGTAAACCTCTGATGGGCAGTCAGGGGATCGAACCCTGGACCCACGGATTAAGAGTCCGTTGCTCTGCCAGCTGAGCTAACTGCCCATATCTTTAACAACAAGATATATATTAACAAATAATTCGGGAAGTGACAAGATTTTTTTGTGAAAGCCCTGCCTTCGTATCTAAAAATAGGACTACTGGAGGCATGTGCTATAATGTTAGCAGTGAAAAAACGGGATACACCGGCATTTGCCGGGTTTTAATGGAGGAATTCGCATGGCCAAAAAAGTATTGGTAGTGGATGACGAAAAACCAATTTCAGATATTATAAAATTTAACCTAGAAAAAGAAGGATATGAAGTAGTAACCGCTTTTGATGGTGAAGAAGCGCTGGATAAAGTTGAAACCGATCAGCCAGACTTGATTATCCTGGATTTAATGCTGCCTAAAATTGATGGGTTGGAAGTTGCTAAACGAGTTCGCGCTAAGCATACAACACCGATCATCATGGTTACGGCTAAGGATTCAGAATTAGATAAGGTGTTGGGACTAGAGTTAGGTGCTGACGATTATGTCACTAAGCCATTTTCTAACCGTGAATTAGTAGCACGGGTTAAAGCAAACTTACGTCGTCAAGCAGCCGCTAGTGCACCGAATGGCGACCAACACAACAATGACATTCAAATTGGTGATTTGACAATTCATCCAGATGCTTACACGGTTACTAAGCGTGGTGACAATATCAATTTAACTCATCGCGAATTTGAATTATTGCATTACTTAGCACAGCATTTGGGTCAGGTAATCAATCGGGAACGACTATTGCAAACTGTTTGGGGCTATGACTACTTTGGCGATGTGCGGACGGTTGACGTGACCGTACGACGTTTGCGGGAAAAGATTGAAGATAACCCAAGTCACCCCAAGTGGCTAATGACGCGTCGTGGTGTTGGTTACTACTTAGCTAATCCTAATCAAGAGTAGGAGCAGATTTAGCGGTGAACAGCAAGATTAAATTATATCAATCGATACATTTTAAAATCGCCCTGGTATTCACGTTAATGCTGATGTTAACGCTTGAAATTGTTGGGGCGGTTTTTGTACGTCAACTGGAACACCAAAACTTAACAACCTTTAAGCAGCAAGTAGAGCTGCCAACCTATATTGACAATTCTCTTGCCACTCAGCTTAGCCGCAATGATACTAAAAAGGCTAACCGCCAAATTCGGCAAATCCTAGCGGAAGTTAATAATAACAACATTACAGAAATCCGCGTTGTTGATAGTAAAG
Organism: Candidatus Limosilactobacillus merdigallinarum; assembly: GCA_019114515.1. GTDB lineage: Bacteria > Bacillota > Bacilli > Lactobacillales > Lactobacillaceae > Limosilactobacillus > Limosilactobacillus merdigallinarum. The sequence continues at coordinate 66,368 of DXFH01000011.1, read as the reverse complement.
GCATTATTCGGGGAACCAGCAATGCCAATAACCAGGATATTATCGGTCAGCGGGCAACGGATACGGCGGTGAAAAACACCCTTGCTACTAACCGGTCACACAGTAAAAACGTGTACTACCAGTCCTCACATGATCATTACTACATTAATGTAGTGCCACTACTAAGCTCCAATAATACCAATAACGTGGTCGGCGCCGTTTATTTACGGGCAAGCCTTGAGGGCGTTTATTCCAGTATTAATAGCATTTCCTTAATTTATGCATTTGCGGCCTTAATTACCATCGTCTTTAGTTTGGGGTTATCAATCTTAATTTCCCGGGAAATAACGCGGCCAATTGAAGAAATGCGGAAGCAAACATTACGGATTGCACGTGGTGACTTTTCTGGCCGGGTCAATGTTACGGGTAACGATGAATTAGGTCAGTTAGCTGGGGCTATTAATAACCTTTCTGTCCGGGTTGAAGAAAGTCAGGAACTGTCTGACGCGGAACAGCGCCGGTTGCATAGTGTCTTGTCCCATATGTCCGATGGCGTTCTGGCTACTGACCGCCGGGGCAATATTACGGTAATTAACGACACGGCCCTGCAATTGCTGGACATTGATGAGGCTGATGAAGTTATCGGCAAACAAATTCTTGATGTTTTGAATTTGCGCAAGGATTACAGTATCCGTGAATTAGTCGAAAGGGACCAAGAACAGGTGTTGCTAGATGACGATAGTACCAAGAGTGGCTTAATTCTATCAGCATACTTCTCGGCCATCCAACGTGAATCAGGATTTGTCAGTGGCTTTGTTTGTGTGCTTCATGACGTTACCAGTCAGCAAAAAGAGGATAAAGAGCGTAAGCAATTTGTTTCCAATGTTTCTCATGAGTTACGGACGCCACTAACCAGTGTTAAATCTTATGTTGAAGCGTTAACTGATGGTTCCTGGAAGGACCCAGAGATTGCACCAAAATTCTTGGGGGTTATTCAGGACGAAACTGAGCGAATGATCCGGATGATCAATGATTTACTCAGCTTGTCACGGATGGATTCAGGTACCGTTAAGCTAAACCTAGAATATGTCAACATTAACGAGTTGTTTAACTATATTCTGAACCGGTTTGACATGATTTTGAAAAAGGAAAAAGATCCGCAAAAGAAATATACGATTGAACGACAAATCACCAAAAAAGACCTGTGGGTAGAAATCGATACTGACAAGTTTACGCAGGTCATTGATAACATTATGAACAATGCGGTGAAATACTCACCAGATGGTGGGGTAATCACTGCACGGTTAGTTGAAACCCATAACCATGTGATCTTAAGCATTAGCGATCAAGGGTTAGGGATTCCACGGAAAGATGTTAGTCATATTTTTGACCGGTTCTTCCGTGTTGATAAGGCCCGGTCACGCAAACAAGGTGGTACTGGTTTAGGTTTAGCTATTTCCAAAGAAGTCGTTAACCTGTTAGGCGGCCAAATTTGGGTTGATAGTGTTGAAGGTAAGGGTTCTACTTTCTACATCTCGCTGCCATATATGCCATACGACGAAGGAGATGAATGGGATGCTTAATCGACTGCGTAACAATTGGATTGGTATTTCACTCACGATCATGGTCGTGTTGAGCTTGGTTCTTTCGGCAATTGTGTGGATCAGTCCCTATCATTTTGAACGCCGTGCTGAGGAGGGCAGTCGGAGTGAGCAGCAAACGACTAGCCAAAGTATGCAAGACATTTACTTGCCAAGTACGATCATTCATGTAAAGAGCGATGGCAGCCAGCAATTTCTTTATGACCAGCCCCGTAACCTAATGCTGACGGTCAAAGAAAGCTTACGTAACTGGCAGTTAAGAAATGGTCGGCGAATTAGTTCTAATAACAGTGGTACTTACTTGTCTTATTTGCGGCGGAGTAATTCATTATTGCTGTCGTATCCAGCGACGGTACCATTGACGATTTTTAACGATAGTTTCAATTCATCACTGTCGACGGATCGGATTAGTCGGGTCAACCACGTAGTATTGCCATTAAATGACAGTCACCACATTTATTTGCTGAGTGACAGTCATTTCCAGGTTTACCGCATTAATGTACGCAATATGCAGGTAAATGAGATCAAGAAGGCAATGCGGGGCGGTCACCAATTCAGTGTTGATCATAAGATTGTGAATAATCGATCGTTTGTCACCTATCCCAATGGCATTAAACTGCCAGAATTTGCATATCGCATTTCTTCTTTCAATGTTGATAACGTAAGTCAGGCATTGATGAACTCATCTAGAAAGGGCAGTATTAGTACGCAGACGGATGGTGATGTTACTACCTATACTGACAGTCCTAGTCGCCACCTTAATTACAACCATAAGCGTGGAACGCTGGATTATGAGCAGTATCTAGGAAAGGATCAGCATTACAGCTACCAGCAGATATTTGGCCATCTGTATGACCGCCTCTCAAAGAGTACCATTTCAATGGACTCTTTACGATATGACAGTTATAACTCTAAGTCTAAAACGATTACCTACCGTAGTTACGTGGAGAACTTTCCTGTATTCAATGAAGATGGCTATGGTGAAGTACGGATTCAATTAAGTTCTGAAGGGGTTGAGCGGTATCACTTCTCTCGCTATACGCCACAAGTACCATTGCCAGTAAATGATCACTGGACGCACTTGCCGTCCTCGGCGGTTGTTTTCAATGAATTGCGTAATAACAACCATTTGAAGGATATTACTGGTTTACGCGTGGGCTACCAATGGCAAAGCAATCAATCGGATAACACGGTCATGTTGCGGCCAACCTATTACGTACACTATCGTGGCAATTGGGTAGATTACCGAACCTTAATAAAGTAAGGAGGCTAAAAAATGAATTTTAAACGCATTGAAGTGATTTTTTTAGTTGCCTTTGCTATTCTAAATGTTGCTTTGTTAGGTTCTTTATTATGGGGAACGCATTTTCAAGGTGTTAGTACCCAGCCGCAGAGTCAGCGGACTTTAACCTTGAAGGAAATGCGCAATGATATGATTAGCTATCACCCGCAGTCACATCAGCAGCGTAAGGGATATTATCTCTCGGCAAAAAGTAACTCGTTAGCTTCGCGGACATCATCACTGCATGGTGTATCAACCCGAATTGATGATGACATCTTGGAAGTTACCTTTGATCACCCGCTTGAGCTGAAAGACGAGTCAGATACGGCTCAGTATTTACAAAAGGTGGTTAATAACCGTCACCAAGTTATTGATGGCAAAAAGTATGCTTATAACGAAGCTTTATCGACTAAGCACCAGGTTGTATTTGCCCAACAGGTGAAGGGTCAACCATTTGAAAGCAAAGAGGGACAGATTCGCTTTATCATTAATGATAAAAACGAAGTGACCGGCTATAAACAAGGAGAGTTAGGCAGCCTAAAGATATTACGTCCTCGTGATATGACAGTTAGCGAAAGTTCAGCGGTTATATGGTTATATAAGCATAATCAGATTCCTAATAATTCGCGGGTTAATTCGGTCTTATTTGGCTATTCCAAACTAACTAGCTGGCATGGACAACGCGTCTTGATCCCAACCTGGTTGGTTAACATAAAATCCAAAAACGGTAATAATAACTCACAATTAAAAGTGAACGCCTTTAGCGGGACGCAGATTAAGGATTAATAATAAAAACTTGAAGGAGTCAGTAATTGTGGATGCAGACGAGATTCATTACAGCATTCTTGCCAGCGGCAGTCAGGGCAATTCAACTTACATTGAAACGGCACACCACCGAATCCTCATTGATGCCGGTTTGAGTGGTAAACGGATTGAAGAGCGCATGAATAAGATTCACCGGAGCTTAAAAGACGTTGATGCCATTTTTGTGACACATGAGCACAGTGATCACTGCCATGGCGTCGGTGTATTGGCTCGTCGTTATGGGATGGCAGTATACGCTAATAAGGGCACTTGGCAGGCCATGGCTAATAAAATTGGTAAGGTTGATCTGGAACAAAAGAATTTGATTGAACCAGGTAAAGTGAAAGACTTTGGCGATTTGCAGGTAGAAAGTTTTGCCGTTTCACATGATGCGGCAGAACCCCAATTTTACCAAGTGCATCATGATAATAAGACTTTCTGTATTTTAACCGATACAGGCTACGTTTCTGAGCGGGTGGCTGGCACTATCCGTGATGCCGATGCCTATTTAATGGAGTGTAATCACGATACAGAAATGTTGATGAATGGCACTAAATATTCGTGGCCGCTGAAGCAGCGGATCTTAAGCGATGAAGGCCACTTGTCCAACGAAGAAAGTGCGGATGCTTTGATTAGCGTAATTGGTCCACGAACTAAAGAGGTATTATTGGGACACCGCAGTCACGAAAACAATACGCGTGCATTAGCACATCTAACAGTTGCTAGCATTCTAACGGAAGATGATCTTGGGGTGGACCATGACTTTCACTTAGATGATGCTAACCAAGATGAACCAACGCCATTATTGAATTTGTGATGAAATTTAGCAGTGAGTTCAAACTTTCTTCAAATAATTTATTTATGATGAAAAAGTAATAATATTTTGGAGGATTACGTATGCAAAATAGCGGACAAGGGAAGAAATTTTGGTTGAAAGTAATCCTGGTCGGCTTAGTAGCAGGGTTAATTGGTGGTGCATGTGCCATGGGGGTTGGTAGCCTGATTGACAATATGCGCAACGGCATTACTACCAGAGTTCCAGGCGCTTCCAATAAAGAAGGCGGCACGTCAGTTCATAAGAATAAGGCGAAGCTGAATAATGAATCTACCTCTGCATATAACTCAATGAAGGATTCTGTGGTTTCAGTGATTAACCTGCAACGTGGGCAAAGCAATAATGGTTTATTTAGTTTGTTTGGCACACAGGGCAACAGTGATTCTGGTAAATTACAAACAGCTAGTGAAGGTTCTGGTGTCATCTATAAGAAATCAGGTGGCTCGGCATACGTTGTGACTAACAACCACGTGGTATCGGGTTCCAGTGCTTTGAAAGTAATTATGAGCAATGGCAAGGAAGTATCAGCAAATATTGTTGGTACGGATGCGACTACTGATTTAGCTGTCTTAAAGATCAGTGCCGCCGGAGTTAAGTCGGTTGCCTCCTTTGGTAATTCGAATGACATTAGTGCGGGACAAGATGTATTAGCGATTGGTTCTCCAATGGGTAGTGAATATGCAAACACCGTTACAAAGGGGATTGTTTCTGCCAAGAAGCGGACAATCAAGGCTAACTCTAATTCTGCTGCCACAACGGTTATTCAAACAGATGCGGCTATTAATTCCGGAAATTCTGGTGGTCCATTGATCAACATGGCAGGTCAAGTAATTGGGATCAACTCCATGAAACTGGCATCAAATGGTGAGGGCAGCAGTGTTGAAGGAATGGGCTTCTCAATCCCAAGCAATGAAGTAGTTAAGGTTATCAATCAACTGGTTGCTAACGGTAAGATCAGCCGCCCAGCACTAGGTGTCGGGGTGATTGATCTGTCTAGCGTATCCAAGGAGCAACAGTCATCAGTATTGAATCTGCCAGAATCCGTTACTAAAGGTGCAGTTGTCATGCAGGTAACTGGTGGTTCGGCTGCTGACCATGCAGGCATCAAAAAGTATGACGTCATCGTTAAGATCGGTGATCACAATATTAACGGCGGTGGCAGTCTCAAGACGTATTTGTACAAGTACAAGGTAGGCCAGTCAATGAAAGTCACTTTCTACCATGATGGTAAGAAGGAGGAAAAGACGGTAAAACTGACGGAGGCTCAGAATAGCGATAGTCAATCGCAGAATAATAATCAGCGCCAAGATAGTGGCCAATCAACTGATAGTCAATAATAAGAAAATCCCGCTTCAGGATTAAGTTAATGACATTAAAAGTAAACAGGTCGCGAATGTTCGTTTTTTAAATGGACATTGCGGCCTGTTTGTTTTTGTAATGGTGAAAAAACGCGATATATTAGGGAATATAAAGGCGAAAATATAGAGGAAAAAGCTGATAAAATCCTTTGACAAGATTAAGTTTGACCATTGCCGAATGATCGTTAATATTCAGCAGAAAATGTGGAAAACTATGTAAAATTTATCCACAGAGTTATCCACAAGCTGTTGAAAGCTATTAAATCAAGCATTTAAACTGTGAACAAAGTTATCCACAGGATGTATCCACAAATGTGGAAAAGTGGATTATTTAGAATTTTTTAAGGCGGAAACTATTGCTGCACAAGGGATTGAAACGTTGGCGGCGAACAACTGTTTTTGTGAAAATTAATTTATCTTGTGGATAACCACTAAAGATAAGTTGAAAATAAAAGGCGAACAACTTGCTTTTTCCACTCATACCTGTGGATAACTTGTGGAAAGTGTGTGGAAAAATGGCAGTTATCAACAATCCATCTGTGGATTGCAATTGACCGATTGATTGCTGATCAACTACACTGATCTTAAAGGAGTGGTGCGTCACATGAAGGTTAAGATAATTGGTGTTGGCAAGATCAAAGAAAAGTATTTCAAGGCCGGAATCGCTGAATATGCTAAACGGCTTAGTCGCTTTTGTGATTTTAAAATTGTCGAAGTTGCTGATGAGCAAGCGCCAGAATCACTTAGTCAAGCAGAAATGGACGAAGTAATGGCTAAAGAAGGCCAGCGCATCTTAGCAAAGATCAAGGATCGGGAATACGTTTTTGCATTGGCAATCAAGGGTAAAGAACGTTCCTCTGAAGAATTCGCCCACGAGATTAACCAATTGACGACGTATGGTCATAGCGATATTACCTTTGTAATTGGTGGATCATTAGGATTAAGCCCAGAAGTTTTAAAACGGGCAGATACACAAATCTCGTTTGGCCGTTTTACAATGCCCCATAAGTTAATGCGGCTGGTATTAACAGAACAGATCTATCGAGCATTTACGATTATTCATGGGATGCCATACCATAAGTAACTTTTGTTCCACGTGAAACAAAGTGATTTTTTGCAGTGAGTATTTGGAAGGCAGGCAATAAGATGAAAATCAGTGAGTATGAGTATCAACGCAATAACTTTAAAATTAGTGAAGCAGCTACGACGCCCAAAAAAATATTGGATAAAGATGAAGCCGAAAAACTTGTTCAGAAGCGAATGAAGGAATTCGCCCAAGCACAAGAGATGATGTATGCACGTCACCACTTTGGCTTAATCATTGTTTTGCAAGCAATGGACGCAGCGGGGAAAGACAGCTTGGTTAACCATGTTTTCCAAGGCATTACGCCAGCTGGTTTTCATGTTGCTAGCTTCAAGCAGCCGAACAGTATCGACCTGCGGCACGACTTCTTATGGCGGGTCAATGCACAACTTCCAGAGCGGGGCATGATTGGTATTTTCAATCGTTCTTATTACGAAGATGTGCTGATTTCACGGGTACATCCGGAAATTCTGCTTAACGCAAATCTGCCGGGTATCCAAAGCTTAGAAGATATTAATGAGGCCTTCTATCAAACCCGCTACCGTGATATCTGTAATTATGAGCAATACTTAACCCACAGTGGCTACGTAATTCTGAAGTTCTTCTTACATGTTTCAAAAGAAGAACAGAAGAAGCGTTTTATTGCGCGGATTGAAGAGAAAGATAAAAACTGGAAATTCTCTTCGGCGGATATTCGCGAACGTGGATACTGGAATCAATACCAGGACGCATATGAGCGAGCAATTAATGCCACTGCCACCATTGCAAACCCATGGTATGTTTTGCCTGCTGATGATAAATGGACTTGCCGGGCAATTTTCTCTGATATTCTGTTAGCACGTGTTAGTCAATTACCGCTTTCTTACCCTAAGATTTCTGCTGAGGAAGAAAACAAACTGGAAAGCGCCTACGAAGAATTAAAGAAAGACTAGTTTTTTAGTGTTTCGGTAATAAAAAATGAGCAGCTTACCGTACTCAATTAATGTGTGCGGTAAGCTGTTTTTTGTTGAGATAACGGGGATTCAATGACTTTTGAAAATAAAGGTCAAAAAAAGTCAAAAAATCACTGTTTCACACTTGTGCTACATCACATATGTGGTATAATAATAGATGTAAAGGAAGTGAGCAGTAATGCGGATTGATATTAAAAGCTATTTGCGCGCGAATCATTTAACAATTTACCAAGTAGCTAAAATTTCCGGATATGGCTACACCACTTTACATAAGTCGTTTAATAAGGAGCAGACAAGTGCAACACCGCTAAACCTCCGCGACTTAGATGCGATTGCTCAAGCACAGCATCGGCGGATGTGGGAGGTATTGCGTGACTTAGAAGAAAGCTACCTCGAAGACTAACTAGAGTGATGTATTGTTAAACGACATTTATTACTAATGAAATTAATAAAAGGGGGATTTTACTATGGCACAAACACCAAGAGATCCATTTGATGACAACATGAATGACATTTTTGACCAGCTCATGGGCGGCATGGGTGGATTTAACTCTGACAATCGCCGCTACCTGATTAATGGTCGGGAAGTTACCCCTGAAGAATTTGCTCAATACCGGCGGACCGGTCGTTTGCCAGGCTCAGGAATTCAACAGCCGGGTGCTAGCCAGGCCAAAGCTGGTAAACCAAAGGGCATTTTGGAAAAGTTAGGTCGCAATTTGACTAAGGAAGCTCGTGAAGGCAAGCTGGACCCAGTGATCGGCCGGAACAAGGAAATTCAAGAAACCGCTGAAATTTTAAGCCGGCGGACGAAGAACAACCCAGTTCTTGTCGGTGATGCTGGTGTTGGTAAGACGGCCGTTGTTGAAGGCTTAGCCCAGGCCATTGTTGCTGGTGATGTACCGGCTCCCATTAAGGACAAGCAGATTATCAGCATTGATATCTCTGGCTTGGAGGCTGGTACCCAGTACCGTGGTAGCTTCGAAGAGAACATGCAGAAGCTGATCGATGAAGTTAAGAAGGCGGGGAATATCATCCTCTTCTTCGATGAAATTCACCAGATCATTGGTGCTGGTTCGACTGGTGACGAAGATGGCTCCAAAGGGATGGCCGACATTATCAAGCCAGCTCTTTCACGGGGTGAAATCACCGTTATCGGTGCTACTACCCAGGACGAATACAGAAATACGATCATGAAGGATGCCGCACTGGCACGGCGGTTTAACGCAGTAACGGTTAACGCACCAAGCAAAGAAGACACCCTGAAGATCTTAAAGGGCATTCGTAACTTATACGAGAAGCACCACAATGTTAAATTGCCAGATGATGTATTAAAGGCTGCGGTTGACTATTCTGTTCAATATATTCCACAGCGGTCACTGCCGGACAAGGCCATTGACTTAATCGACATGACGGCTGCCCACTTAGCTGCCAAGCACCCAATTAAGGATGTTAAGGAAATTGAAGCTGAGATTAAGAAGGAAGAAGAAAAGCAGCAAGAAGCTGTGAAGAAGGAAGACTACCAAGCAGCCCAGAAGTCTAAGGACCGGGTCGAAGAATTGAAGAAGCAGATTAAAGACCACTCCAAGGAAAAGGAAGTTACGGCAACTCCTAATGACGTCGCTGCGGCCATCGAACAGATGACGGGTATTCCGGTTTCTAAGATTGGCGCAACCGACGTTCAACGCTTGAAGAATATGGACAAACGTTTGGAAGGCAAGGTCATCGGCCAAGATGAAGCCGTTGAAGCTGTTTCACGGGCGATTCGGCGGAATCGGGCTGGCTTTGACGAAGGCAACCGTCCAATTGGCAGCTTCCTCTTCGTTGGCCCAACCGGTGTTGGTAAGACCGAATTAGCTAAGCAATTAGCATTAGACATGTTCGGTTCTGAAAACGACCTGATCCGGTTAGACATGTCCGAATACTCTGACCGGACTGCTGTTTCGAAGTTAATTGGTGCTACTGCTGGTTACGTTGGCTACAACGATAATGGCAACACCTTGACTGAAAAAGTACGTCGTCACCCATACTCCATCATCCTGCTCGATGAAATCGAAAAGGCAGACCCGCAAGTCATTACTTTACTATTGCAAGTATTGGATGATGGTCGTTTGACTGACGGTCAAGGAAACACGGTTGACTTTAAGAACACAATTATCATTGCTACTTCTAACGCAGGCTACTCCAAAGATGCCCCAGTTAAGTTAGGTAATGAGAAGGACGAAGAAGACCTGATTAAGAAGTTAACCAGCTACTTTCGTCCAGAATTCCTGAACCGGTTCAACGCCATCGTTGAATTCCACAGTTTGAGCAAGGAAGACTTGCACAAGATTGTGGACCTGATGATCAAGGGTGTAAACCAGACGCTGGCTAAGAAGGGCATGGATGTGAAGGTCACGGAAGCCGCAAAGCTCTTCTTGATCGACAAGGGCTATGACAAGGCCATGGGTGCTCGTCCATTGCGGCGGGTGATCGAACGTGAAATTCGTGATAAGGTCACTGACTACTACTTAGACCACCTGGATGAAAAGCACTTGGTTGCTGAAATGAAGGATGGCGACTTAGTAATCGTCAACGCAAAGGACGCAACTGATGACAGTAAAGAATTGAAGAAGGAAGAAGACTAATACGAACAAGAAGGCGCTAAGGACTAATCCTTAGGTAAGCAAAAGGCCTCAGAATTGACGTGATATCAGTTCTGAGACCTTTTTCTTTGACCTTGAAAACCAAAGTTGACAATGTCGAAAATGTATTTGAGGATGGGGTGTTTAGCAATTGAGAAGGAGGATGGATTATTTGCAAGATATAGATAGTGAAAAAATTGATCGCCATGTCATCGCAGCAATTTTTGCGACGGGCTTGTTGTCTTTTTCCGGTGTGATCGTGGAAACGGCAATGAACATTTGCTTTCCGACCCTGATGCTGGAATTTGATGTGGGTACGGGAACTGTCCAATAGATGACCTCGATTTATTTATTAATCTTGGCCATTATTGTGCCCACATCCGCCATTTTAAAGAGTAATTTCAAGACCAAGCACTTGTTTGTATTTGCCAACCTATTTTTTATTGCTGGGATTTTGATTGACGGTTTTGCTACAGCCTTTACTTGGCTGATTATTGGTCGTGCAATTCAAGGAATTGGTACTGGGATTGCTTTACCTTTGATGTTTAATATCATCATGGAACAGGTGCCCACATCAAAAGTTGGTGTGATGATGGGCTTTGGTAACCTGATTACCGGAGTTGCGCCGGCAATCGGTCCGACTTTTGGTGGTTTAATTATTGCCTCCATTGGCTGGCATGGATTTTCTATATCCTCTTACCATTCTTACTGCTATCTCTTATCTTAGGATGCTGGGGGATCAAGCAGGCATCCGCATTGGCACCCCAACATTTCGATTTCTTGAGTTTTATCTTGATTGCCTGCTTATTTACCGGATTGGTATTCAGGTTTTCCAATCTCTCCACGCAGCCGTTTATGAGCTGGTCAGTGGCAGGTGCACTCATGATGGTCTTACTTGCTTTAGCTGCACTGATATGGCGATCGCTATCTATTGACCAGCCGATCTTACAAATGCACCTTTTGACCAATTGGCGTTTTTCCAGTCACGTGCTGATGCTGTTTTTAACGCAACTGTGTTCACTGGGCTTTGCCTTTCTCTTGCCAAACTGTGTGCAATTGGTTAACAGCAACTCGGCATTGTTAGCAGGCCTATTAGTGATGCCGGCAGGAATTGCCGGTGCTTTGATGTGACCAGTTGGCGGTCGGCTTATGGACCAAAAGGGAGCACGGTTACCTATCTTGGCTGGTGAGGCAATCATGTTAGTAGTCATTGCTATCTTTACGGTGATCAGTCCACAAATGAGCAACTGGATGTTGATGTTTGTGTATATTTTCTATATGGCAGGCATGGGGATGTCGATGGGCTGTGTAATGACCAGCGCCTTAAAATTGGTTGGTCGTGACGATCAAACCCAAGGCAATGCCATTTTAAATACGGTTCAGCGATTTACCGGTTCCATGGGGACATCGTTAGTAGCCATGATTGTGGCCCAAAGTCAGGGTAAAGGTGGTGCACTAACGGTAACAACTGCCTTTGGTACCCAGCATGCCTTCTTCTTGTTAGTATGCTTAGCAGTCCTGTTATTAGTTACTGCCTTCGTATCGGTACCGAAAGAAGAACGGAACTAACGCCGTGACTGAAAGTAATATGCTAACGCAACGAGCAAAATGAGAACAATCACAGTAAGGCGCGGATCTTCTCTAAATAACATGTGAAAAGCGTGAATTTGGCCAAGGCCGAGTACAGAATCTATCATAATGAACCACTCCTTATAATTTGTTCCCAATTATAAAGGACAAACGTTGTTGGTTCACGAAATTAGATGCGTTAAAATTGTATTGAGACTTTTGAATTGAAAACTAGTATGGCACATAGTTATGAAGCTATATGGATTAAAACTTGTTTTGCTCTTTTCGGTCTGGATCGAAGTGGCCATCATTTGAAGCCCGTTTACTACGGTCTTCAAACTGAGGCTCCGTCTAAGCGAATTCTCGCTAAGACGGATTTCACTGCTGAGCCCTCCGAGCATTCACAAGTTTTAATAACGTTAATAAATATTGCGGAAGAGTTTTTATCGACTTAATTACTTAACAATATATTAATGCAGATTAGTAACTCCAATTTTTAAACGCTTTGGGCTTAAATATGGAATAAATTTATATTCATTCAATTATGGCTGCTACAATCCACATTCAACAGCGTCACAGAATAACATAAAGAGTAGGTAAAATAATTACCTTTCAATCTGCAGTAAAGAATTGAAAAGAGGCGGGGATGATGATCACAGCAACATGGCGGATAATTCTATGGACATTGCTCGTGATTATCCTCTTCAATGAAATTGCTGCTGTCATCACCGTTTTCCGCGAAAAAAGAGACATTGCCGCCACCTGGGCCTGGTTGTTAGTCTTGACTTTAATTCCGGTACTGGGTTTTATTGCCTATGCCTTCTTGGGACGGAAACCAACTAAGAAACGGATGGCGCGGATTCAAACTGCCACACAAATTGAATTAAAGTCGGCTTTTGAAGATCAGCAAAAGCAGTTTCATGAGATGGAGCAGCCGGAAGAAGCTACCAATCGAACCTACTGGCGGACCGTTCAGCTGTTTCATAGCATTGATCACGCCTATTTCACCCGTCACAACCACGTTGATATTTATGATGGCAGTGACGAATTCTTTAACCAGTTATTTAAGGATATTGCCGCTGCTAAGAAGTCGATTCACATCGAGTTTTACACGATTTATAACGATCAGATCGGAAATGATTTGCGGACGCTGCTAGAAGAAAAGGCCGCGCAAGGAGTAGAAGTACGTGTGCTCTATGACTCATGGGGGTCTCGTGGCGTTAAGCCGAGCTTCTATAATCAGTTGCGAGAAAATGGCGGTCATGCCGCTCCATTCTTAATGACCAGCAGCAACTTATTTGACTTTCGAATCAACTACCGTGACCACCGTAAAATTGTGGTGCTGGATGGTAAATATGGCTATGTTGGCGGCTTTAACATTGGTGACCAGTATCTGGGACGAGTTGCTAAATTTGGTCCTTGGCGGGATACGCATTTACGGATTTTAGGCGGTGCCGTTTATTCTTTGCAACAGCGCTTCATCCGTGACTGGAACGCTTCCATGACTAACGATGATGAACGGATTTTGCATTTCCATTCTTATTTTCCGCCAATCAAAGTTCATCATGGTTTTACTGCGATGCAGGTGGTTGATTGTGGACCCGATAGCCGGTTAGAGAAGATTAAACTAGGTTATCTGCGGTTAATTAATGCCGCGACAGACCACATTTGGATTCAGACGCCTTATTTGATCCCAGATGACAGTATCTTAGACGCCCTAAAGATTGCCGCTCATTCAGGCGTTGATGTGCGGATTATGATTCCATGCAAACCTGATCACCCCTTCGTTTACCGTGCTAGTCAGTACTTTGCCCGGGAGTTGGCCAACGAAGGGGTCACTATTTACTACTATGAGCGAGGATTTCTGCATGCAAAAACTGTTATGGTAGATGGCAAACTGGCTTCAGTTGGATCTGCCAACCTTGATTATCGTAGTTTTAATATTAATTTCGAAATTAATTGTTTTATTTATGATCCAGCCACAACGGATCAACTAGAAAGAATTTATATGGATGATATTCGTGAATGTAAAGTAGTGACGCCGGAAATGTTCGCTCAGCAACCATTGGGACTACGCTTTAAGCAGACATTCTGTCGTCTCTTAGCACCGATTTTGTAGTAAGCTGACTACAAGGAGTCGTGGCTTAGAAGTTGCAAATGACTTCGGCCGCGTTTTTTGTTGGAGCAAATTTTAAGGAGGATCATTGATGAGCAGCCTGCAATTTATCATTGGACCAGCAGCAGAAGATCATGAGAGAGTCTTGATTCAGCGCTTGAATCACGATATGCAAGAACATCCGCATGATCAATTTTTCTACTTGGTACCAAACCATATTAAGTTTTCGACTGAAATTCGGGTGCTTAAGAGTCTCCGTGAGTTAAATCATGCAAAAGATGTTTATGCACAGTCACGCTTGCAAATCCTTTCCTTTAGTCGCCTCGCCTGGCTCTTTTTGCGTGATCAACCTCAATATCAGCATCCACGAATTTCACAGGTAGGGATGACAATGCTGGTGGCTAAAATTGTTGCGAACATGTCAGTCGATGATCTTCGTTTATTTGCTAAGGAAGCGCACCAGGCTGGCTTTGTGCAGGATTTAACCCAGCAATTGATTGAATTTTCTAACGGTAACATCGATCCGCATGCGACTGATGAGATCATGCAAAAACTACTGCAGTCAACGGATGAAAACCAAGATACTGCTGATAAGATCAAAATGCTGTTTCAGGTTTATGACCAGTTTGATCAGGCACTAGCTGGGCGAATGAATACGGCCACTACGTATGAATTGTTGACGAAGATATTAGACCAGCAGGATTTTAGTCATACCCATTTTTATCTAGACCACTTCACCAGTGAATTTTCAGCGAAGGAAGAAGCATTGGTTGAGGCCATGATTCAGAATGGGGCGAGCACGTTGATTAGTCTTATTTTGGATAAACCAGAAATGGCCAAGCAGCCGGCAGACACCGGTTTATATACAATGACTGCCAACCAATACAGTCGGTTGCGCAGCTTTGCTAACCAGCATTCGGTTGCATTACTGGCGGATATTAGTGCGGGACCATTAAGAACCAGCAAAGATATCTCTGTAGTCGAGCAATGGATGGCTAAAATGACACGGCTGGACGAACCCCAACCGATGCCTGCGGGGCAGACTGTTCAGCATGTCCATTTTTTCACTGCGCCAACCCGGTTTGATGAACTGTCACGCGTTGCGGCTAAAATTCGACAGATGGTGGCAAACGAAAACTACCGTTACCGTGATTTCTTGATTTTGACCCGGCACTTAGACGGCTATGAAACAATCATGGAGCCTATTTTCCAAATGAACGATGTACCAATATTTAACGATAATGATCGGTCAATGGTGGATGCTCCGCTGGTTACGTTATTAGATGCTCTGTTTAAGATTGTTGACCGTGATTACCAGTTGGAAGACATTTTGCAGCTGTTAAAGACAGGATTACTAATACCAACAGGAATTAATAGGACAGACTTTGCAAATGCGGTTTACTTAACAGAGAATTGGTGCTTGAAGTATAGCCGGACGAAAAAAGATTGGTTAACGAAGGCAGAATGGTCATATGATCCACTGTTTCAGGCCGATATGGCAGCTAATCCTACCAAAGAAAGTCAACTAGCAGAACAGCGGCAGGCGCAGCTAAGTGCACAACTTAATCTGGTTCATGACTATGTCCGTGACCAGGTCGCACCACTGGTGGAGCAATTAAAGGACGCTCAGACTGGTAAGATGGGTGCCACTGTTCTCTATCAAGGCTTGAGTCAGTTAAATGTGCAAGACCAGCTGAAGTACTGGGCAAACAGATCAAGTGCGGCGGGCGATTTGAATCAGGCTCAAGAACCGCAGCAGGCTTGGAATACCTTCTGCAATTTATTAGATGAATATGTCACGATTATGGGTGACGATCAGTTTGAGCTAGAGTCATTTCAGAATTTACTGACGGTTGGTTTTCAAACGGCAACCTATTCGCAAATCCCGTCCACGATGGATCAGGTTTTGGTATCAGAAACGGGGATTACGCAGACTGATCAACGTAAAGTGGTTTTCATGATTGGATCGACCGACGATGTCATGCCGGAATTTTCGGTTAATAACAGCTTATTAAGTGATGATGATCGGCAATTACTGCAAACCTGCTTGGGAGATAATCAATATCTGGCACAAGTTGGCTTAAGTCGTACCCATAATGAACCATTAATTAACTGCTTAGGAATGTTAGCAGCCAAGAAAGAATTATTCTTGTCTGCGCCAATTGGCGATGGCGATGAAGGAGCATTGCGACCGTCACCTTATATGATCGGGCTGGCCAGATATTGCAATCAATATAATGATCAAACACAATCATTTATACACGACCTGCCGATGGTACCAGTAGCGCAAAGCAACTTTACACAATTAAAGCCGTTTATTAGTTCGCGGACAGCAACTTGGTCATCATATGTTCAGGTATATCGCGATGTGAAAAACAGTACTGCTAAATTAGGCAGTGCTTGGCGATTAGTCAGCGAGCAGCTGAACCAAGATCAGGTGGCACGCTTGCGGAATTTACAGTATAAAAATGAAACTACTAATCTTTCAAAATCGATGGCTAGTTTGCTATATGGGGAACCGGATCCGCTTCACCCACAAGACAAAACAAGAGACCGGCATAATACGCTGAATGCCTCCATTTCACAACTGCAAACTTACTTTCGCAATCCATACGAGTATTTCCTGAAATACGGATTGAAATTAAAGAAGCGTGATGAGTTGGAGATTTCTAATGCCAGTTCGGGAACGTTCTACCATGACTCGATGGAAAACTTTGTTAAGGGAATTATTCAAGATAATGTCCTGCTAGCTGACTTAAGTGATCAGGAATTGGTCCAGCGTCTGCAAAGGGCGACAAAATGGGCATTTGCCCAGCAGCCGGCAATTGATGAATTAGCTAACAACTACCGGCGAATTGGTTATCAGAAACGGTATTTACAAAATGTAGTCATTACCATGGGGCGCGTGTTGCGGAATCAAGCACAGTTAAGCAATGCTCAACCAGTGCATGTGGAATTGAGTTTTGACCAGGCACGAGAAGCAAAAGGTGCATGGGCAGCCCTGCGGTATCCATTGCAGAATGGCCAGCAGGTATTTGTGCGCGGGCGCATTGACCGGTTGGATCAGATTCCGGTAGCTGGTGACGCGACTTATTACAATGTGGTGGACTATAAATCTGGTAACAAGGTGTTTGACCTGGTCGACGCTTATAACGGTTTGGACCTGCAGATGCTGACCTACTTGAATAGTCTGCAACAGCATTTAGTTGCTATTGATGCTAACGGCAAAATTGGTGGTGCTCTTTACCTGCATCTTGCTTCACCGAATTACAAATATAGTGATCTGCAAACAGGCAGCTTAAGTGATATTGAATTGCACAACCACCTTTATCATGGTGTTATGATGAATGATCCGCAGCTATTGATGGGGATGGACCATGGTCTCACTAAGGGAAAGCAGCTGCTATTAGACCTTAGTACGAAGAAAAATAAGGGCGAAAATAAGGATCAACAGCCATATACGTTTAAGAAAAAAAGTGGCAGTTTACTAGTTAGTCCCGAAGAACTGGGTGAATTATTACGCCGAAACGAACAGTTGCTGGTTAATGCTGCTACTAACATTTTTGCTGGCGATGTGGCATTGCGGCCTTTCCATCGTGATAAGAAGACGGGGCTAGATTATAGTGATTACCTGGATATTTTCCGTTTCGACAATATGCTGGATTACCACAAATATAACTACATCAATATGACGGATGATGATGTGTTGAACGAATTGAAAGAAGAAAGGGGTGCAGACGATGGACGTAAATGATATGACTACTGCGCAGCAATCAGCGGTAAAGGAACGCAATAAGGATATCCTGGTGTCTGCCTCAGCAGGGTCGGGCAAGACCGCTGTATTAGTTGAGCGGGTAATTGGCCTCCTGCAAGATAATCCAGATTTGAATATCGATTCAATGCTGTTGGTAACCTTTACTAACGAAGCGGCTAAAAACATGCGCGAACGTATTCGCAAGCGATTGTTAAAATCAGACAATCCGCAGTTACGCAGGCAGGTGAACCGGGTCGCGATTGCAAATATTTCAACGATCCACTCTTTCTGTGAGCAAGTAATTAAGCGCTACTACTATGTAATTGGTTTGGATCCGCAGTATCGTTTACTGACAGACGATACGGAACAGCATTTACTCAAGGAACGTATTTTTCAGAACCTGCAAGAATATTTTTTTGGTCAGGAAAGCGAACAACAAGCCTTCGTTGACCTGTCGCGCAACTTTGTAGACGCAAAGTCAAATGTTGGTGAGGGTTTAGCCGACGTTGTTGAGAAGCTTTATAACGAAGCTAATGCCCAACCACGTCCTGAAGAATGGCTCGACAATTTAGTTAATAATTATGAACTGCCACAGGATGGTGAATGGACTAAAAGTCACTTTTATGTGCATCAGCTGCAGCCGATATTAAAAAGGCGCTTGCTGCAGGATCAAGCAGACCTGCAAACGAATGTTGATAATGCGCCTTCACTGGATGACGAAAAAAAGTCAAAGATCATTAATGATGATTATCAATTAGTTGACCAAATTCTTAAGGCAATTTCAGATGGCACAACCTGGGATGAATTGCGTAGCTTGATTAGTAAAGATGATTTTCAAAGAATGAGCGGGCCTAAATCTTCTGAGGAATATCAAGCCATTAAAACTCGTCGTGATGCCGTGAAGAAGGACCTGGATGATCTGCACAAATCATATTTTATGTACAGCAATGAGCAAATGTCTAAGGTCACAAAGGCTGCCCAGACGATGGTGAGAGAGCTGGTTAAAGTCACGATTCGTTACCGTAGAGATTACCAGGATGCCAAACTGCAGCGTCACTTATTGGATTTTAGTGACCTCGAACACTATGCCTATCAGATTTTGACTGCCGATTCAGATGCGGGAAAGGCGGTTCGTAAACAACTGCAACAACACTTTAAAGAAATTCTGGTTGATGAATACCAGGATACCAACCGCTTGCAGGATGAACTATTGAACCAGTTGCATAATCCGCAGTTCAATCACATGTTTATGGTCGGCGACGTTAAACAATCAATTTACCGTTTCCGCCAGGCAGACCCGACCCTCTTTTTAGAAAAGGGACAGCGGTTTGCCGGTGATGAAGCGCAGAATACGATGATTTACTTAGCAGATAATTTTCGTTCGATGCAAGGTGTCGTTGACTTCACTAACTTGATTTTTACCCAGCTCATGGATAAAGAAGTCGGTCAAATGGATTATGATCAGGATGCGCAGCTGAAATATGGTGCTGAATGGTATACGGATGCTGACCAGCCAGCTACCGAAGTCATGATTTACGACGCCAATGCTGCCGATGACCATCAAAGTGATGACACTAAAAAAGCCTATGTACAACGACCAGAGGGACCTGATAAGCTGAGCGGTGAAATCTGGATGGTGGGAATGCGGATTCGTCAAATGTTAGATAATGGCGAAAAAATTTATGACCTGAATACCCATCAGATGCGGCCAATTAAGCCGTCTGACATTGTTTTACTGGAGCGGAATAAAGAGGCCAACCCTAAAATCATTGCACAGTTTGAACGGTTGAACATCCCAGTAATGGTGCATGATTCAAAGAACTTTTTTAAGGCAACGGAAATTAGAACAATTGTGTCACTACTCAAAATTATTGATAATCCGTTGCAGGATATTCCGTTAGTGGCGGTACTAAGGTCACCAATTGTGGGCTTAAATGAGCCCGAAATGGCCTTTTTGCGAATTCACGATCGCTACGATGATTTCTATCATGCAGTTCAAAGCTTTGTGAATAATAAAAAGAAATTACCGCTGAAAGTTGTCACAGATGATGTTGATCAAATTGCCCTGTTTAATAAACTATTCAAATTTTTAAACGACTTGCATGAGTATCAGCGGATTGCTCAGCAAGAAGGATTGGTCAAACTAATTTGGCACATTTACCAACAGACGGGCTTCCTAGACTATGTTGGCATCATGCAAGGCGGTGCGCAGCGACAAGCTAACCTCCACGCTTTGTATAAACGCGCTAAAGCTTATGAAAACAGCAGCTTTAAGGGACTTTACCAATTTGTGCATTTTATTGATTGGATGCAAAAACAAGATGAGGACTTAGGCGAGGCTCCTGTCCAGTGGGCAGATGATGCGGTGAACGTAATGACTATTCACGGTAGTAAGGGTCTGGAATTCCCCATTGTCTTTTTAATCAATAGTAATAAGGGATTTAACAATCAGGATGTTACCAGCAATTTGATTATTAATCCTAACCAAGGAATTGGTTTGAAATTAATTGGTCAATCATCCTTAATTGATTCAGAGGCTAGTGATCAATTAACATTACCCACTCAGTATGATTTGCCACAGCGCTCGATCATCACGGATTCCTTAAAACGGGAAAATCGAGCAGAAGAGATGCGGCTGTTGTATGTTGCTTTGACCCGTGCCGAGCAGCGACTGGTGATTACCGGGTCAGTCAATGAAAATAATCGCTATGGCAACCTCAAAAGATCATGGCAGTCATGGGAGAAGGCCTTGCAAAGCGATACGCTTGCTTTAGGAGCCCAGTATCGGCTAAATGCCAAGTCAATGCTTGATTGGATTATTGCATGTCTAGTACGGACGCCACAATTTAAGCCGTCAACCATTGACCAAAAATTTGATCAAGATTCACGGTATGGTGGTCAGTTTATTAATACAACTTTTACGATGAGCCTTTATGACGCAAACGCAGTAGATGAACGGTTAGCAAGTCTTGATAGTAAACGTGGGCAGCAGAAGATGGCTGCTGTTAACGATCATAAACTGACCGCTTTAGAACGTAACTTTATTCACCAGGTTATTAATCTGAACTATCAGCATAAAGCAGCGGTAGCAACGACTCCTTACCAATCGGTATCGGCTATTAGGGGCTTGTTTGTCAATCAGGATCCAGATGATCGCTCGATGGCAAAGCTGACGTATGATGATGGCCGGCCTAAAACCAGTGGTAAATATATTGATACCGATTTTGGCCAACCACAGTTTATGAATACTGATAGCCGCTTGTCTGCTGCAGAAATTGGGACAGCAACCCACCTAGTATTTCAAAAGCTGAATGTCGAAAATGGCCAGGTTGACATCAATATGGTAAGAAAAACCATTAGTGATTTACGGGCACAAAAGCTTATTGCAAGCGACCATCTAGCGGAAGCCATTAATGCAGAAGGTGTGGCTAACTTTTATGCCACTGATCTAGGTAGACGGATTTTGGAAGATCCTCGTCAGCTTTACCGTGAGCATCCGTTTTCAATGTTGATGGATGGTAAAGATATCTTTAGTGGCTTAGCTAAGACTGATGGACCAGTCCTGATTCACGGGATTATTGACGGTTACTTAGTTGAAAAAGATGGGATTACCTTATTTGATTACAAGACCGATCACTTGCGGTTAAACGACCAATCAGGGTTCAGTAGATTGGTTAAGAAATATGCCGGGCAAGTTAATCTGTATGCACGGGCATTGGTCAGTCAAACCGGGATGCCGGTAACTAAACGCTGCTTGTACTTTGTCCAAACGGGTCAACTATACGAGCTTCAAGGAGAGTAGCAAGTTGCTTTTTAATCAGCAAAAAGTAAGTAGTCAGCAATGGATGCAAATTTTCGGCTTGGGTGCAGCCATCAGTCTGTTGCTGCAATTAGTGATCATCCCAATTATTCGTTGGGCTGCTAATCAGTTGCTATTAGCGGGGGAAAATCCAGTCGTATCCATTTCTAGTGGAGTGCGTCTAGTTGAGCAACGGCCGTTAATAGCGCTTGGTGTCTTTATAGAACTAGTTCTAATCACATTAGTTGTCGATTGGCTGATAATTATATGGGTGGCTGGCGTAGGTTATATTTCCCGGGAAATAGTTGGCCAACAGTCGCTTTCTGAAATAGTCATCATTCTCAAAAGAAGGTGGGCTAGTGCTTATTGGCCTGCATTATTGATGTTCCTAGCCTTTTTGCCAGTCTTTAGCTTATGTTTTCGGACACCTTTGCTGGTGGCGGGGCGTGCACCGATTGTTTTTTTAGATTATGTAACTCGTAACAAGATTGTGCTGACTATTGGTTTGGTTTTGTATTTAGTGATTTTAATGTTGGCATGGCGTCTTAAGCACGTCCTTGTGCTGATCGTAGTTCATGACCAATCAATGCGCGAAGCAATGAATGATCTGCACCATCAGAATGTTAATAACTGGCGCGATCTGCAAAACTTATTAGTAATGACCGGTGTCTCCTGGTTAATCAACGGTGCTCTTTTATTGCTATTGCGTGCATTTAGTCAGGCGGAAATGGCTGAAACCATTGTCCTATTTGTCATCAATACCGTAGCCATGGTGGCTTTGATGATGGTATTGGTTA
Source organism: Candidatus Limosilactobacillus merdigallinarum (assembly GCA_019114515.1). GTDB lineage: Bacteria > Bacillota > Bacilli > Lactobacillales > Lactobacillaceae > Limosilactobacillus > Limosilactobacillus merdigallinarum. The sequence continues at coordinate 43,816 of DXFH01000011.1, read as the reverse complement.
ATTGGCAATTAGAAAGTTCAGTAGCTGTTGGACGTCGTGTTAGCGTTATTACAATTGTTTTGCTGTTTTTTTGGTTGGGACTAGTATTTTTTAATGACGATCGCTCTGTCAGGGCAGGTTCACAACCGCGACATGTGGAACTAATATCGCACCGTGGCGTTGTTGATCATAATGGGGTGCAAAATACGATTCCAGTGATGCAAAAAACGCACCGCCAATACCATCCCGACCTTGTCGAAATTGATATTCATGAAACTAAAGACCATCGTTGGGTGGTAATGCATGACGAAAACTATCGCAAACTGACAGGTATTAATAAGCTTCCTCGTCAATTAACATTGGCCCAGGCAACTAGGCTCACGGCCAAAGAAAATGGTTATCAAGCGCGAGTGGCCAGTTTTGATCAATACCTAACGGCGGCAGAAAAAGCGCATCAGCGACTACTCATTGAAATTAAGACCACTGGACATGAATCAGCAAACTATTTGCAGAACTTTAATCGCCGCTATGCACAGCGATTGCGAGGTGACCGTGATGTAGTCCAATCAATGGATTATGATCTGGTAAAGAAAGAAAAGCAGCTTGAACCGGGACTTAAGACGGTATATATCCAAGCTTATGATGTTGGTGGTCCATCAAACACGGTTGGTGGCATTAATATCGAATACTCAGGGATCAATCAGCATTTTGTCTGGCAAAGTCATCAGCAAGGACAAATCCTGTATGGCTGGACCGTTAACAATGAAAACGTAGCTAATCAGCTCAGCCGGCAGGGAGTTGATGGTATTGTGACTGATCGATTGCCACAGATGAAAGCAGCAATTGATAAAAGCCATTACAACCGGGAGTCGTATTGGCAATTATGGGCAATCATTAATCCTTTAAGTGATTGGACAAACTGGCAAAATTTAGCTTCAAAATAGTGAAAGGGGATTATGCGTTTTGCATAATCCCCTTAGTTTTATGAGCAATGATTACTAGTCACACTGCTGAGTAATCAAAGCACAATTATTTAAAGAAACGTTCATACACAACCTGAACTGCTTTTTCAAAGTCCTTTTCATTGATTCCTAACATGATAGAAATCTTTGAAGCACCCTTATTAATCATTGGAACATAGATGTTCTCCTTAGCCAGGGCATCCAGAATAGCGGCAGAAACACCTGGCTTACCGGCCATACCTTCACCAACAATTTCAAGCAGAGCATAGTCATCATAGAATTCGAGTCGATCCGGTTGTACTTCCGCTTGAATTTCATTACAGATTTGGTCGACAACGTCTCCTTGTAATTCGTCCTTATTAAAAATAATAGTTACGTCATCAATTCCTGAAGGCATGTGTTCATAGCGAAGGCCATGACGTTTTAGGATGTTTAAGATCCGTAAAGTAGAACCAACTTCTTTATTTTGCAGGTATTTGTGCAGGTACAAAGCAGCAAAGTTTTTGCCACCAGCGATCCCTGTAATTGTATGACTAGGCTGGAATCCGTTTTCAGAAACAACCATGGTTCCTGGCAGGTCAGGATGAGCAGTGTTCTTAACATTAATCTTAACGTCACCTTGGATAGCAGGTAGCAAAGCTTCATTTTGCAAAACTGAGAAACCAGCTGATGATAGTTCACGCATTTCGCGGAAGGTCATCGTCTTAATTGGTGCTGGATCCTTAATAATTGATGGGTTGGCAGCAAAAATAGCGTCAACGTCCGTAAAGTTTTCATATACGTCAGCGTGTAAGCCGCGAGCCAAAATTGCCCCAGTAATGTCGGAACCACCACGAGCAAAAGTAGCCATGTTGCCTGCGGGGGTGTAGCCAAAGAATCCTGGGAAGATTAGGCGTTCATCATTGTCGTACTTTAAGCGAGCTAAGTTATCATAAGTTTCGGCAGCAACAGTAGCGTTATCTGGTTTACCGGTAACAACAATGCCAGCCTCCTTGGAGTCGACAAAGCGCGCCTTAATTCCAAGATGGTTCAAAACGATGGCCATTAAGCGAGCATTCAGACGTTCACCGTGTGCTTTGAATGCGGCCATCAAATAATCATCACTAGGATAATCCTTCTTTGGTAAGGCTAATAAGATGTTCTTAATCTCTTCAACATCTTTTTCTGGAATGCCAAAGTAAGCACCAATTGCTTGATAACGACCGAAAATTTCATCAACAATATCTTTACTATTTTTACCAGTGCGAATTGCATTTGCATATTTAATAAGAAGGTCAGTTACTTTGATGTCGCCATCATGACGCTTACCTGGTGCAGATGTAACAATTGCACGACGCTCTGGATCACTCTTAATGATATCTACAGCGTGTTCGTAGCCCTTACCATCTGCTAATGAGCTACCACCAAACTTACAAACTTTCATAAAAATATCCCTCCTTAAAGTTGACACAAGTCTAGCATAAAAAATTGAAACTTAAAAGAACATTATTTGCCCTGATTTGCTGGCGGAATAGCATTTATTATATAACCTACGTTAACTTAATAAATAAAATCGGTTTTTGGAATCGGCTTAATTCATTAATGAGCGAAGCAATCTTTTTATTAGATATTACATGAGAATTCCAATTAAAGAGTTCAAAAGTTTAAAGAAAAGTGAGTATGTAAAATCAATAAGAAATAGCATTTTATGACCACGTGAACAGTAACCTGAGCAGTTAATATAAAAAAGATTAAATAATAACGTAAGAAATAGTATGATCAAATGATGGTCTTTTCATATCTAATTAGCTGTATGATAATTTTAATATATTAGACATCAATAATTAGAAAAGGCGAACAATTATTGATCTGTAATACTTGTAATGTAAGCGTGAACACGCCGTATAAGCCAGCATATCCGCCCGTAAAAATTAGAACTGGATTAAAACGATCCTAATTCGTATTTATGTATAAGAAAGCCTGGACTAATTAAAGTAAAGTGTTATTATAAATGCGTAGCCGGGTACAATTTAGTTAGATTTATTGAAATGAGGTAATGACATGACTGCTGATTTGAGTATGTTCAACAAAGTCGATGACTCTGTTGTGGATAAGTATGCTAAGATGTCAAGCTTTGAAATTGCTGCTATCTTCAAGAGCAAACTTTCAAAGAACTTGAAGGGCAACCGAGTTGTTGACGCTGGCCGTGGTAACCCTAACTGGTTTAACGCTATGGGCCGTCTTGCACTTAACCGTTTGGTTGAATTAGGTGTTGAAGAAGGCAAGCGCGTTATGACCAACGACCATGAAGAAATGGTCGGCTCTCCTGAAAAGGAAGGTATGTTTGACCGTGTTATGAGCGCTTTAGGCGACTCTGACGTGGACAAGTTCCTGCGTCAATCATTTGGCTGGGCTATGGCCAACCTTGAAATTGACAACAAGGACGCATTCATGTACGACATGATCGACGGGGCTATTGGTGACCACTACCCAGTTCCGGACCGTATTCTTAACAGTGCAGAACCAATTCTTCGCGCATTCTTACGCAAGAACCACATGGCAGACGGCGACCTTGCTGACCAGACTGACCTGTTCCCAACTGAAGGTGGAGCAATGGCTATGTGCTACATCTTCCAGGAAATGAAGGCATCTGAACTGCTGAACGCAGGTGACACGATTGCAATTAATTCACCTATCTTTACTCCATACCTGCAAATTCCTGCTTTGAAGGAATACCAGCTGAACGTTAAGGAAGTTCTGCCAAAGGCTGAAAACGACTGGCAAATGACCGATGAACAATTGGACGAACTGAAGGATCCTAAGGTTAAGGCATTCTTTGCTACTAACCCAATGAACCCACCGGCACGTGCATTCAACGATCATGTCATGAAGAAGCTGCAAGAAGTTGTTAAGGCAAACCCTAACCTGATCATCTTAACTGATGATGTTTACGGTACCTTCGCACCTGCTTACACCTCTCTTTACAACGCATTGCCACACAACACTATCCTTGTTTACTCCTTCTCCAAGCTTTACGGTGTAACTGGTCACCGTCTTGGTCTGGTTGCCGTTAACAAGGACAACGTTATGGACAAGTTGATTCAGGAAAAGGCTAAGAACGATCCTGAAGTTAACAAGGACTATGTTGATCGTTACAGCATTATCAGTGGCGACCCAGTTGGCATGAAGTGGATTGACCGTCTGTGCGCTGACTCACGTTCTGTTGGTTTGGCTCACGTTGCTGGTCTGTCAACTCATGAACAGATTCAAGAATGCATGATGGCATTCACTAGCCTGATCCACAATGGCATCGACCCATACATGGAAGAATCACGTGTTCTTACTCGTGAACGTCACGACATGCTTTGGGACACCTTAGGCCTTGAAGATCCACTGAAGGATAACAACAGTGCATACTACTGCATGGTATCCATCTACGATCTGATGAGCATGATGCACGGTGACGACTTTGCTGAATGGTTCAAGAAGAACTACACTGTTCTTCACTTTGAATACCGTCTGGCCGTTGAATATGGTGGTAACGTCATGGACACTATGGCATTCGGTGCTCCTGAAGGCTACGTACGTGTATCCTTCGCTAACCTGAGTGCTATTGACTACAAGATCCTTGGCGAAGACATGCGTGACTTAGTAGATGAATTCTACGCTAAGTACCAAGAAGAAAAGTAATTGTTGTTAAATAAATCATCTGTCCTCGCGACAGATGTATTTATGGTTAGGAGAAAAATATGAGTGCATTAGGTAAATTTATGGCTGCTCAGCCAATCTTTACCCTCTTCCTCTGCCTGTTCCTGGGTTATCTCCTTGGGATGCTGAAGTTCGGTAAGAGCTTCAAGTTAGGTAACGTTGTTGGTGTATTGATTGTTGGGCTGATCATTGGTCAAATCGTTGTTTGGCCACAAAAACAAACCGCAGTGCTTGGAAGCATCTTCTTCGATGCCTTCATGTTCGCCGTTGGTTACCGTGTTGGACCACAGTTTATTTCATCCCTGAAGAAGTTTGGGGCAAAGGTTGTTATTGAAAGTTTCGTCTTCTTGATTCTTGCTTTCTTAACTTCCTGGATTTGCTTCATCGTCTTCCACGTAAAGCCAGGTGTTGCTGCTGGTATCGTCGCTGGTGCTTTGACTCAATCTGCTGTTATTGGTAGTTCTCAAACCACTATCGCAAACCTGCCAGTTAGTTCCGCAACCAAGGCTCTGTACAACTCACAAGTTCCAATTGTTTACGCATTGACTTACGTATTTGGTACTATTGGTGTTCTGATCTTCCTGCGTGATATCGCGCCTAAGATGTTGGGCATCGACGTTCGTACTCAAGCTACGAAGGTTGCACGTCAATTGAACTTTGACAACTCTACTGCTAGTTTGACTCGTATCCGTGCTTACAAGTTAAACAAGGATAGTCAATTAGTCGGTATGGACATTGCTAAGGCTAACGAAACTGTTCCTGGTGTTATGGTAACTAGTTTGTTTGATGGCGATGATCCTCTGGAAGCAGGCAAGAGTCTTGCTGCTGGTAACACCGTTGTTCTGGCTGGTTACGTTAACGACTTTGATGCTGTACGTGTTCACGAACTGGGACTTTCTGAAACCCAATTGCCTCTGCTGGCACCTAAGGAACGTAAATTCGTTCTGAGTGATGGTTACTCCAAGAGTCTGTTGGACACTTTGAAGAAGAACCACGTATTTGTTAACACTTACGACACTGCTGCTAACGAAATGAAGAATGCTGACAGCCTTGGTGCTGGCGCAGTTATCTCATTTGTTGGTAACACCTCTGAAAGTGAAGTTGCATCTGCTTTGAAGTCAGCCGGTCGTTGGCGTGCTAGCGATGCTGCTATCAACTACGGTACTTTCTCCATTGGCCTTTCACTGGCTGCCGTATTAGGCTTGGCTGGTTTCAAGGTTAACGGTATCATGTTAACCCTTGGTGGTGGTACTGCATCACTGTTCACGGGTCTGATTTTAAGTATTTGGTCTGACCGTCACCAATACATCAACAGTATTAACGATGGTGTTGCTGAATACTTCCAGAACTATGGTCTGATGCTCTTCATCGCTAACGTTGCTCTGGGTGCTGCACGTACCTTTACTTCAGCATTCCAGACGTTAGGTATTAGCGTCTTCCTGATTGGTGCTATTATCTCAATCGTTCCACATATCCTGTCACTGTACGTTGGTAAGTACTTACTGCACATGGAACCTATCTCTCTGCTTGGTTCTCTTTCAGGTGCCGACACTCTGTCAGCTGCCTTGAACGAAATTGCTGAGCGTTCAGGTGCCATTGGTGGCCCATACTTCTCAGCTACCTTTACTGTGGCTTATGTGTTTGGTAACATTCTGCTGACCCTGTATGGTCCAATCTTCTTAGTATTGCTTTCGTAATCTAAGTGATTCTACCGGTTAGCAAAAACCGTCAAGGATTTGATCCTTGGCGGTTTTTTGTATCTTTAGTCACTGTCTTATGAAAGCATGGTGGCACTTGCTTACTACTGATATATATCACGGCGATAAATAGGCGTCAGGTGTCCAAATATGCGAACACCTGACGCTTTTTGATAGTGTTACTTGCTTTTGATCAGGATCATAGGAACTTGCTAGAATCTTGTTTGTTTTTTAATTATGAACTGTTAAGGGATACTGAATGGAAACTATAAGCTACTAGTTGCTTGAAATGCTGGACCAACGACTAAATAACTTGTCAATTGATACTTTGTTCTGCAACCATCTTTACTTAGCTAGCATTTACAGCTACAGTAGTGCTCATTCTTTAATAAAAGTGATTTAAGCCGTTAAATAGTTACCGTAGTCAATTGGTTTAAATGATGATTGATTGCGCTTATTGCGTATTTGACGATGCTCTTTGCCAAAATATTTTCATGAGTACGAAAATATAGGTATTGGCATTTTTAACCCTGGTATAGGTGGTAGAAAAAGAGACTACGAAATCGAAAAAGGCAACAAAAACCCCTTCAAAATTGAAGGGGTTTTTATGCAACTTAGATGAAATGATTAATTACATTTCGTCCAGGTGGTCCATGTCAATGTGACCATCTTTACGTAACTGTTCCCCTAATTCCAGTGACTTGTCAACCAGAACTGATTGTGAGTCAGATACTGGGAATTCGGTTTCTGGGTTTAGTTCGTTAGCAAGTGACAGTTCTGTGCAGCCTAAGATAACAGCATCACAGTGCTTGTCTTCGATCATCGTCCGTACTAATTCGTGGAACTTCTTGCCATCGGACTTACCAGTTTCCTTAATGTCGTGGTAAATCAGGTCTTCAGTCTTATCGATAACTTCTTGGTCTGGCTTTACTTCTTCATAGCCAGCTTCTTTGATCCACTTGTCATAAATACCAATCTTGATGGTACCTGGAGTAGCCAGCAGGCCAACCCGCTTTGCGTTAGGAGCAATCTTCTTAATGTTAGCCACCGTCAGTTTTGGCATGTGCAGAATCGGAATGTCCGTGTGCTTCTGCATTTCGTCATAGAAGTAGTGAGCGGTGTTGCAGGTTAATACGAAGAATGCTGGGTTTAAAATACTTTGCTGAATAATGTCTTCAACCAGTGGAATTGTCGGATCCGGCTTACTGTGGTCCAGGATGTAGGCAGTTCTGTCAGGAATAGTTGCGTGGTTAACAACAATGTAGTTCAAATAATCTTGGTCACAATGGAAAGGAGTACGCTTGTCGAGTTCACGTACATAGCTTTCACAAGCTAAAGTGCCCATGCCACCTAAAACGGTAAAGAATTGTTGCATAATTTAACCTCCTAAAACAGAGTACAAGATTGTAAAACATGTAACCGGCTACAGGTAAATAATAACATAGATGATATACTTTTTCGACCTATAACTAATTAAGTAATAAGGATATTGCACAAGTAAGATAGAGGGTAAAATAATAGGCACTTAAGTTGATTTATTTTGTCAAATAAACCTTTATAGACCAAAGAATTGCTGTTAAATAGACATTATTTATCACAAATAAATAAATGATTTTTTCAGAATATCGGTAATTTGTATAACACAAAGTCACCTATTTTATAATTCTATATTTTGAGAAGTTCCTTAGGCTGCTTGAGGAGGTAATCAGGATGCTCAGCACGTAATGATTGGACATTAAAGGCACCCCAAGTGGCACCACCGGTCTTTACGCCAGCAGCCTGCCCCATCTGTAAATCATACCGAGCGTCACCAATGACGATGGTTTCGTGAGGGTCCAGCTGGTAATTGTTTACCACTTGATTAACCGCGTCGGGTGCTGGTTTAGGGTTAGCAACCATGTCAGAACCGATGACTTGGACAAACTCATCAGTGATCCCGAAACGATGAAGGTGGTTTAAGATGTTAACAGATAAATTACTGGATACAATAAAGAGCTGCTTATGTTCCGTGAATAAATGGGCCAATGTGTCCTTAACTCCCGGGAACAATTGCGTTCTTAGGCGCGCAGTGCCATCAGCAAAGTGGCGAAATTCCTGATAAACTTTCTGCATTGTTTGCGCAGAAGCCGTTGGCGCTAATTGGGGAAAGAATTTTTCGATTGTCAAGCCCATGTGATCTAAGATTTCTTGATCAGTTGGTATTCTCAGATTACAAGCTTTAAATGCTTCCTGGGCCGCCATCGTAACAGTGGGACCGGAGTTGGCAAGCGTTCCATCAAAGTCGAATAAGAAATTTTGCATCGTATTTTCACCCTTTTAAAAGATTGTTATGATTATACGCTGAGCCTTAGTTGACACTCAAGTTGCGGACGATTAAACTTATTTTAATAAACCTTTTAAGAGGCACGGAGAGGTCTTAAAGGATCGGCATAAATGATGCTAAACGCCCTTGGACTCTTTCCAAGAGCGTTTGTTTTTTAAGGAGGTATAATCGTGGCCCACGAGGTAGTGGATGGTTCAAGTATGCAGCGTGCATTAACGCGCATTACTTACGAAATCATCGAGCAGAATAAGGGTGTTGATAACCTGGTTTTTGTCGGCATTAAGACCCGCGGCGTTTATTTGGCAAAACGGTTAGTTAAGAGGATGAAGCAGCTGGAAGGGGCTGACGTGCCGTTTGGATCGTTGGATATTACCCTTTATCGTGATGATCGACATGATGTTAATCGGGATCGTGATCCTAAGGTAAATGGCAGTGATATTCCGGTTGATATTACTGGTAAGCACGTTATTTTGGTCGACGATGTGCTCTTTACCGGACGAACCGTACGAGCTGCTTTGGACGCACTGATGGATATCGGTCGTCCACAAAGAATTTCGTTGGCAGTGTTGGTTGATCGGGGACACCGTGAATTGCCGATTCGTCCAGACTTTGTGGGCAAAAACATTCCGACATCTTTAAACGAGACAGTGAATGTAGCCGTTGAAGAGTATGATGGTCACGAAGATATCACTATTGCAGATAAGAAAGACTAGGAGGATTAAATTATGCTTGGACAACGCGAAATTGTGGCAAAGAACTTGTTAGATATTCATGCCGTTACTCTGCGGCCAGACCATCCCTTTGTTTGGCCTAACGGAATGAAAACGCCATTGAACACGGATAGTCGCTACACTATCTCTTATCCATACGTGCGGCGCAACATCAGTGTAGGCCTAACGGAACAAATCAAGCATCATTTAGATGATGTTGATGTGATTGCAGGATTAGCTATTTCCGGAATTCCACATGCAGCATACGTTGCGGAACGGTTGCAGAAGAGCATGATTTATGTTGACTTGCAAGCAGACGGCTCCCAAATTGCGGGTGTTTTGGAAAAGGGTCAACGAGTGGTCCTGGTCGTTGATAACCTGGCAACTGGGGTTACTGCAATGAAGGCCATTAAAGTAATCCAAAACGCTGGTGGCATTGTTGCTGGTGTGGTTGCAGTCTTTGATGATGAATTAGCAGAATTGGATAAGCAATTTAAGGGTACGGGGATTCCTTACTACACCGTTACGACTTTAACTGCACTATTGGAAATGGCCAGTCATCATAACTACATTGATGATGAACAATTAGCGTCACTGCAAGCTTGGCACAAAGATCCGCGTAAGTGGGCAGAAGAACACTAATTGTTTCACGAGAAACATTGATTAAAATACACTAAAAAAGCTTTAACCTTTGGATATTCCGAGGGTTGAAGCTTTTTTGTATTCTTTGTTGACAAATGTAAACGAAAGGCTATAATAATAATCGGAATTACAGTTGTAAACTAGAAAAGAAAAAGGGTGGAATTGATTATGAAGATTACGGTATTGATTATTACTTTGTTTGCGATTGCATTTGTTGGCAATTGGTTCTTGGCTCCCCACAAGGTATCAACAGCAGAAGCTCATGTTAACAAAGAAGGACAGACGGCAAACGTTGTTGTTAAGGGCGGCTACAGTCCACAGACGGTCGTTTTAAAGAAGGGTGTTCCTGGCAAAATCAACTTCCAGATGAAGGACTCCACTGCATGTCTGTCACATGTTGTCTTTGACAAATTAGGAGTTGATAAGGACCTGACGAAGACTCCTGAAACAACGGTTGAGATTCCAACGGACAAGGCCGGTGAATACGACTTTGCTTGTGGTATGAACATGTTCCATGGAAAGGTAGTTGTTAAGTAATGAGAATGAGTGCACTGAAGAGGTTCTGGATTTCGTTTATTCTGGCGATTCCGATGCTGGTACAGATGCTGGCAATGCCGTTTGCTTGGCAAATGCCTTACAATGTACCGATTGCCTTTGCAACGACTACGTTAATTATGGCAATTGCAGCTTGGCCATACTGGGTAAGCGCCTGGGCTGCTTTTACTCACCACCAAGCTAACATGAACACATTAGTTGCTTTAGGCACTATTATTGCCTATACGTACAGTGTTTTTGCAATGACGACCAACCGTCCAGTTTACTTTGAAAGTGCTGCTTTTGTCGCTGTATTTGTCCTGCTCGGTGACGCAATGGAAGAGCGGATGCACGCTCATGCAGCTGACGCACTGGAAAAGCTAGCCGACTTGCAGGTTAAGGACGCAACGGTGAAGCGTGATGGTCAATGGCAGCAATTACCATTAGACCAAGTAAAAGTGGGCGATTTGGTTCAAGTTAAGCCTGGTGCAAAGGTGCCCGTTGACGGTGTGGTGGTAGAAGGCCAAACAACGGTTAACGAATCAATGATTACTGGTGAAAGTATGCCAGTAACGAAGCAAAAGGGTGACAGTGTTGTCGGTGTCACGATTAACCAAACGGGTGCGATTGTCGTAAAGACCAGTAAAATCGGCCAAGATACAATGCTTGCCCAAATTGTTACCATGGTTAAGAAGGCACAAACCAGTCATGCTCCGATTCAAAACTTAACCGATCAAATTGCGGGAATCTTTGTGCCGACCGTCTTAATTATTGCCATTTTGACCTTTGTCGTTTGGTACGTTTTCTTAGACATTAACGTTGTCCAGGCCCTGCTGTTTTCTGTCGCCGTTGTTGTGATTGCCTGCCCATGTGCGTTAGGACTAGCTACGCCAACTGCTTTAATGGTTGGTACCGGTCGTGCTGCTAAGATGGGCGTGCTCATTAAGGACGGTGCGGCACTGGAAGCAGTCCACAAACTGCACACCGTTGTCTTTGATAAGACGGGAACGATTACCCAGGGACACCCAACAGTTACTAAAATTGTTGGTGATCAAGCAACTGTTTTGCAGATTGCTGCCAGTTTGGAAGCTGAATCAGAACACCCGCTAGCCGTAGCCATTATGCAGGCTGCCAAAGAACAAAAGGTGTCTTTCTTAGATGTCGATGACTTTCAGGCAGTGACTGCTGCTGGGGTTAAGGCACAATATGATGGTCACCAAATCTGGGTTGGCAATGAACGGATGATGAAAGACAACACTTTATCTGCAAACGATCAGTCACAGTTTGATGAATTGCGCAAGGCCGGCCAGACAGTTGTCTTAGTTGGTCAGGACCAACAAGTAATCGGGATGGTGGCCATGCAGGACCAGCCAAAGGAAAATGCACGACGGGCAATCCAGTTATTGAAGGATCGTGGCTTGAAGACGGTTATGATTACCGGCGATAACGCAGACGTAGCTCAAGCTGTCGGCAAACAGGTTGGTATTGATGAAGTATTTGCAAGCGTATTGCCAAGTGAAAAGGCAGATCGAGTGGCTGCTCTGCAACAGGATGGTTTAGTAGCTTTCGTTGGTGACGGGATTAATGATGCTCCCGCATTGACAATGGCAGATGTCGGTATTGCGATGGGCGGCGGTACTGATATCGCGGTTGTATCTGGTGATATGGTATTAGTACAAAACGACTTGATGGGTGTTGTCCGGGCCTTAGAGATCAGTCAAAAGACCTTTAACCGCATCCGGCTGAACCTATTCTGGGCGTTAATCTACAACGTGATTGGCATTCCGATCGCAGCGGGAGTGTTTGCCACTATTGGTCTGACCTTCAGTCCGGAACTCGCTGGCTTAGCGATGGCCTTTAGTTCAGTTTCAGTGGTGACCTCTTCACTATTGCTGAGAAAGACCAAAATTGCTGGTGATGTTGCCACTGTTTAGAATTGGGGCGCTTAGTTGAAACCGCTTTCTAAATTGTATTGATTTATATCTGTAAAGCGGTTAACATGAAAAGGTAACCCGGCTATATATGCTTTAGTACCCGGTTACAATTGGTTACAAAAAAACTGCAACAAGTAATCACTTGCTGCAGTTTTTTCTTTATATTAAGTTAAACCTGAAATATATAAATATGTTTATTTAACAACTTATTCCTTTAAGTAACGACTTCGAATAAGCAAATCCCGTGAATGCTGATCCGCTGGCCGGTAACCAATGTTAAATGAGTGACGGAAATACATCATGTTGTAGAAAAAGGCGAAGACAAAAGTAGGCCATGGGAAGGCAAAGAACCAACTCAGGTGGAAAACGAGACCCACTAACGTATAGTCAGCGTCTAAGACCAACATCAGCCAAAAGTTATAATAGTCGCCACGGAACAAAGCCGGCAGAGGACCAAACCAAAAAGTCGTCCAGGAAATACCAACCTTAGAGATGCGGATGTTTCCATCATCATTGACAACTTTGGCATAATTCGGTGGGATCGGCAAGTTATTCAGCAAGTCGTTATTATTCCGATTGTTGTTATTGCCAAATGGATTTTGCAAATCGGCACCTCCCAATTAAAAATATCATATCCCCTAGTTTAACTGTTAAGGTGAAACTTGGCCAGTATTCTGTCACTTCTCGTGTTAAACTCATTGTTGAAGTATCAAAATAAGGATGGAAAAAATGCTTTTTTTTCTTAAACGATAATATTCAAACTAATATGTCGGGAATTGAACATGCTCAGGTCGAACGTTTGCGTTTGTTCCGGAGACATAATCAGTCCGCCAAAATCGTCACACGACAATATTCAAATGAATTGCATACGGTTACCCGTGCTGCAGGAATCAAGGACGAGGACTTTGTGAATCTATTTGACTATTTTCAGGATGCGGTGAATGTTAAAGACCACAAAGTCACCATTAAAGATTTACACCTCGACCCGCAATGGAAGCGTAAAAGTAACGGTGACAGCTATAATTTCTACCAAGGTAAAGAACGGATGGTATATGTCCGGCGCGCGGCTGACCACCACGTGATGAATGAGCAATTTTTTGATCGTTACGGTAAGCTGATCAAAGTTTCTTGGTATGATCACCGTGGCTTCTTGTCAGTGGATCAAATTTATGACTGGGACGGCAATATCAACACGCAGAATTACTTCCGTCCGGATGGCAGCCTGGCTATGCAGTTAACTAACCACAAGAACATGCGGGGTAAGCAGCAGACCAGCTACCACCTCTTTAATTACAAGGGTCATGATTATCAGTTTCCGAACTTCGCCGAATTAACCCGTTTCTTCTATGATGAATTAGTTCAAGATAAACGTTACACGAACGGTGAACCGGTAGGCTTAATCATCGACCGGAGCTTCGAAGTTGGCTGGGCCGTTATGAACATGAAACATCGGGTATTCCGGTTGTTACAGTTGCATAATGCGCACTTAAATGATCCAGACGACATCATGCATTCCACGTTGAATTTCAATTACACTTGGGCATTGAACAATATCAACGATTGGGATGGGGTTATTTCATTAACCGAGTATCAGTTGGGAGACCTAGAAAAACGGTGGCCAGATTTTAAATTCTACCGTATTCCGGGTCCAATTGTGCCGGATGAGCAGCTAAATGCGCCGCATATTCCGTTCGATAAGCGGCAAAAGGATTTGGTAGTAACAATTGCCCGTCTTTCGCCAGAAAAGCAGCAGGACCAATTATTGAAGGTATGGCCAGATGTCTTAAAGGCAGTGCCGGATGCCAAACTAGAACTGTGGGGCTATGCTAACGATAATTTCGATAAGAAGCTCAAGCAAATCATCAAGGACGAGGGCATTGGCAAGTCAGTTACGATGAAAGGTTATAGTGAAAATATCGCTAAAGTGGAAGATCATGCTCAATTAATGGTCTTGCCGAGTCGTGCAGAAGGGTTACCATTAGTATTAGTAGAAGCTATTTCACATGGTTTGCCGGCAATCGCTAACGACATTAAATATGGCCCGCGGGATGTCATTGTTGATCAAAAGAGTGGTATTTTGACACAAAATGGCGATCTTGAAGGCTTGAAACAAGCAATCATTTCCCTCTTAAATGACCAAGACCGGTTGGCTAAGATGAGCGCATTTGCTTATCAAGATAGCCAGCGTTATTCCGAAGATGCAGTAATGGGCCTATGGGAACAAGTAATTGAAGATGTAAGGAAGTGGCAGAAAGCATGATCTTTTTTGTAAACCAATATTTATTGACGAATAATTCCAGCATTGAACATGCCGAAATGAAGCGCCTCAAGCTGTTTAAGCAGTTTGACGCACCCGCTTCCTTAGTTTTAAGGGACTACTTGCCGCTTTTGGATCAGAACTTAAAGCGTTTCGGTGTGGCACGTGATTCAGTCATTGACATGTTTGACTTTTTCGCAGGGGCCACCGATTATCCGGTTCACAAGTGCCACGTTGAAGATTTGCATTTTTCTAACGAATATCAAGTCAGCAGCGGCAATAACTTCCGTGAAGTTAAAAATGGGGATCGCTTAGTAGCTGAAGTGCATTTTATCGGCGGCGAAGTAGCCCTAGTGGATCACGTTGATTATTTTGACGACGCTGGCAACTTAACCTTACGCAAGGTCTACGATTGCCGCGGCTTCATGTCTAAGATGGAGACCTTTGGCTTGGATGGCAATAAGTTTTATGAAAGCTACCATCGTCCAGACGGCTCAATTTATTTGGAGAGTTATTATGTGAAGTCAGTGCAAAACACGCCGATTAACTCTCGCTGGGTATTACCAAATTACCGTGGTCATCAATGGTGTTTTGACAGCCAGGATGACCTATTTACCTTCTTCCTAGACGAATTGAACCATGCTCATGGCGACAACAATGTGTTTATTGCTGACCGGCCGGCAATTGCCATTAATCCGGTTCTGAACATGGCTTCTAAGGTCCAGCGCTACTTATGGATGGCGATTCCGGAAGTTAACGGCGGCAATGACTTGAAGAAGGGACCATTTAACGCAATGATCCAGAATGCTTTAGTTAACCATGCTAAGGATTGGGCAGGCATTATTACGATGACAGCTGCCCAAAAAGAAAACCTTGAGCAGCGGTTAGGAAAGAAGCACGCGCCGATTACGGTGATCAGTGGCAGTCCAGTACCGACTGACCGTCAGCACGTTGCAATGGATGACCGTGACCGCCACCATGTGATTTATGTTGGTCGTCTGGGTGGCGACAAACAGATTGACCGCTTATTACGAGCTTTCCAACAGGTTCATAACCGGGTTCAGGATGCTACCTTAACGATTTATGGCTATGGTGATCAACAAGAAGTACAGTCATACCAAAACTTGCAACAGCAGCTCGGCTTAGCAGGGGTAATTAACTTTGCTGGCTATCAGCCCGATGTTGACCTTGCTTATGACCAGGCAGGTTTGTTAATGGACGCTTCTGCTAGCGATGTTCAGCCACTAGCAATGGCAGAAGCATTAAGTCATGGAGTACCAGTGGTCAGCTTTGATTATCAGTATGGACCGGCCGAATTGGTTGAAAATGACGTTAACGGCTACCTTGTGCACGTTAATGATGAAGATAAGCTCGCACGACAGGCAGTTAAGATTTTAACGGATAGTGACCTGCAAGACCGTCTGAGTGCTGGTGCATACGATCATTGGGCAGATATTAGTGATGATCAGACAATGGCTGAATGGCGGACAATTTTACCAGCCACATCCCAGAAATAATTTTTTTATGAGAAAATTCTTAGAAAACCCTTGACGATAATTAAAAATACGCTACAATACAAATAATCAATCAATCGAATACGAAACATATCGAAAAGCAGAGTAAGGTGATGGCCGCCTTAAGAGAGCTCCTGGTTGGTGCAAAGGAGTGGCGAAAGTTCCTGAAGATGGGCTTGGAATGGCGCTGGCAACTAGTTAGTCAGCGACGGAACTGCACACGTTATTAGTGCAAGCTGATTCAATTGAGTCAGTTAGTGAGGTTGTTTTTGCGAGAAAACAACGAACTAAAGGTGGTATCACGAACTAATCGTCCTTTATCAAATTTGATAAAGGGCGATTTTTTATTGCTTTGATATTCGATTGATTGGCCAAAGATTAGAAAAAGGGGATTGATGTTTATGAGAAAGAGAAGAAGGAATTTAATTATTTGGCTAGTGGTTGTAGCAGTTGTTATCATCGGTGGCATTGTTGGTTTTGCCCATCATCGTAGCCAGCAGTCTAAGACCGTCACCGTTGGGGTAGTTGCTTTATCTAACAACGACCAAAAGATTTGGGACCAGGTTGAAAAGACGGCGAAGGATAAATATGGCGTCACTGTTAAACTAAAGAACTTCACCGATTATAATCAGCCAAACAAAGCGCTGAAGAACGGCGACATTGATTTGAACGCCTTCCAACACCAAGCATTCTTGGATTCTTGGAACAAGTCAAACCACGGTAACTTAGTTTCAATTGGTAAGACGGTTATCGCACCAATTCGTCTGTACTCCAAGAAGTACCACAGCATTAAGGACTTACCTGATGGCGCAACCATTGCGGTACCAAACGATGCATCTAACGAAAGTCGTTCATTATACGTACTGAAGAACGCCGGTTTGATTACTTTCAAGAAGGGCACTGGCAAGTTGGCAACCATTGCTGACATTGACAAGAACCCGCACAACTTAAAGATCAAGGAACTGGCTGCTGACCAATGTGCCCGTGCATTGAACGACGTGGACGCAGCAGTGGTTAACAACACTTACGCTGCCCCAGCTAAGCTGACGGAGAAGCAAGTTATCTACACTGAACCAGTTAACAAGGATTCTGAACAATGGATTAACATCATTGTTGCTAACAAGAAGGACCGGAACAAGCAGGCATACAAGGACGTCGTAAAGGCTTACCAAACGACGCAAGTTAAGAAGCTTTACCAGAAGTACTACGGCAACGCTACACGAGCTGCTTGGGACCTGAATCTGAAATAATCTAAGGAGGAGCAAGTATGGCAGACATCATCAGTTTAGATCATCTTAGTGTGACCTTTCAGCAGGCAAAAGGGCCGGCAGTCCATGCCGTCTCTGATGTGACTTTACATGTTGAAAAGGGTGATATCTTCGGGGTCGTTGGTTATTCTGGTGCGGGAAAATCAACCCTAGTACGGACAATCAACCTGTTGCAAAAACCCACTGAAGGATCAGTCAAAGTAGCTGGTAAGGTATTATTTGCCGATGGTCAGCAACAGATTGCTAAGAAAGACCTGCAAGAGGCACGCCGCAACATTGGGATGATTTTCCAACACTTCAACCTGCTGAATGAGAACACGGTGCAAGATAACATCATCTTTGCATTAAAGCACAGCGATCTTTCCGATGATGAGCTGGAGCAAAAATCATTGAAACTCCTCGATTTGGTAGGCTTAGCCGATAAAGCTAAGGCTTATCCCGTTCAATTATCCGGTGGTGAACAGCAAAGAGTGGCAATTGCCAGAGCATTGGCGAATGATCCGGAAATCCTGATTTCTGATGAAGCGACGTCCGCATTGGATCCGCGTAACACCAATCAGATTTTGGATCTATTGAAGGACTTAAATAATAAGATGGGCTTAACGATCGTGTTAATTACGCATGAAATGGATGCCGTTAAGCGCGTGGCTAGTAAAATTGCGGTAATGCAAAAAGGACAGATCATTGAACAAGGCAATTTACGCGATGTTTACCTGCGGCCAAAGCAGGAATTAACCAGACAGTTTGTTGGTGGTTCACTAGCTGCTGTCGAAACATTGCGGGCCTTCAACCTGGGTCATCTGAAAGATAATGAACAACTCTTTCAAGTGGTCTTTAGCGCAGCCAATGTGACTAAGTCCGTAATCTTAGACTTGTACAAACAATTGCATGTTGATGTGTCAATGCTGTATGGGAACATCGAGGTTCTAGGGAACGAACCCGTGGGCACGATGTTCATTCTGGTTAAGGGTGATCCTGACCAGCTAGGCCAAGTTAAAACATTGCTGGAAGGCGAAAATGTTGAAGTAACGAAGATTGATGATCGGGGGATTTGGAATGACTGAGTTGATCACAAAATACTTGCCTAACGTTGCCAACTTAGGCTGGAAAGGCGACAGCGGTTGGGGAACAGCAATTTGGCAAACCATTTTCATGACCTTTTGGCCGGCCGTCTTTGGCGGATTATTAGGACTGATTTTTGGGGTCGTCCTGGTAGTTACGAAACCGGGTGGCATTATGGAGAACCGCTTCTGGTTTGGGCTTTGTGACAAGATCGTTTCGTTATTTCGGGCCATTCCGTTTATTATCCTGCTAGCATTCATTGCACCATTTACGCAATTGATTGTTGGTACGCAAATTGGCACGACCGCCGCTTTAGTACCTCTATCACTGGGGGTATTTCCCTTCTACGCTCGTCAAGTACAGGTTGCCTTAGAAAGCGTTGATAACGGTAAAGTGGAAGCAGCATTGGCATTAGGGGCAACGAATACTGATATTATCTTTGATGTCTACTTGCGTGAAGCCCGTTCCGAACTGGTTCGGGTATCTACAGTAACGTTGATTAGTCTGATTGGTTTAACGGCAATGGCCGGAGCGATCGGTGCAGGTGGTTTAGGTAATACTGCCATTTCATACGGTTACGAACGTTTCAACAATGATGTGACATTGGTCGCTACCGTCCTAGTGCTTTTGTTGGTTTTGATTGTGCAATTAGTTGGTGATTGGCTGGCAAAACGGTTAAACCACCAAGATCGTTAATAACGATTTTGTAAGGAAGGCGATTGAATGGAACGGACAGAACGCATTCAAATTTTAACGGATCTAATTAAGATTAATTCGGTCAATGGCAACGAAATAGAAGTAGCTAACTACCTACACGCCTTGTTCGCTCGTCACGGTATTGAATCACGAGTGAATGCTTTTGGCGATAAACGGGCTAACTTGCTTGTCGATTTAGGGATCGGAAAGCGAGTGCTCGGAATCACCGGGCACATGGACACAGTTGCTTTGGGTGACCTGTCCAAATGGCATCACCAACCGTTAGCTGCGGAAATTGATGGTGATAAGCTATATGGTCGTGGGGCTGCCGACATGAAGAGTGGCCTGGCGGCTCAAGTTATTGCACTGATTGAGCTGCATGAAGCGGGGCAAATTAATGGTCATGTACGTTTCATCGCTACCGCAGGTGAAGAATATGGGACTCCCGGTGCTAACCGCCTGGAAGCTGCCGGTATTGCAAAGGATTTGTCAGCGTTACTGGTTGGTGAGCCGACCGGCGGCAACGTGGTCTACGCGCATTCAGGATCTTATAACTATCGCATTACTAGTGTGGGTAAGTCGGTGCACTCCTCTGCTCCCGAACGTGGAATGAATGCCTTAGAAGGTTTAGTTGACTACTGTTTGGCTGAGCGAACGCTTTTTGACGACGCAAAAAAGGATCCGTATTTAGGTGACGTTAAACATAGTGTGACCATCATCAAGGGTGGCGACCAGGTTAATACCATTCCGGACAGCGCCGAATTACGGGGCAATATTCGACCAACACGCGTGTTTAACAATGACCAGGTAACAGCACGAATTAAAGAAGCAGTGGCTAAACTGAACCAAGAGCAAAAAGCGCCGTTACACTTTGAAATTTTAAACGATTGGTGGCCAGTAGCTTCTGATCCCGAAAGCGAATTTGTTCAGTCCGTTTTGAGTGATGCACGGGCCGCCTTTGCACAATGCACTGGTCATGCAGAACCAGAGTTAAAGACCATTAACGGCGCAACGGATGCTTCCGTCTTTGTTAAGCATCATCGAGATTTACCAGTAATCGTTCTTGGTGCGGATGAATGGACAGTGGCTCACCAAGTTGATGAATTTACGACCATTTCAAGCTACTTAGCAACCATTGAAACTTATAAGCAAATAGTTCAACACTTTTTCAAGTAAACAATCCCTACTGAAACTAGAAGAAGACCACAGAGACGAATAATTGTCTTTGTGGTCTTTTTAGTAGCAATATTGAACTTATTTTGTACCATTCAGACTGAGCTTGACTACGGCTTCACACCGTGGTGTTTGCGGCATCATGTCGACCGGCTGAATGTAGTCAACATGATAAGTAGGTACTAAGCGGGCTAAATTGCGGGCCATTGTGGCCATGTTGCATGATACATAAGCAAACTTGTGCGGCTTAGCAGTCAGAATAGCATCAATAAGATGATTATCCAGTCCTGTTCGTGGCGGATCGACGACTAAAGCATCGAATGAGTGGCCTTCTGCTTGCCATTTGGGCAATAGGTCTTCAGCAGCGCCGACTTCGTAGTGAGCATTGTCGATACCGTTTAAACGGGCATTTTTATTGGCATCATCAACGGCTTCTGGAATGATTTCCATGCCCAGCACTTCTTTGACCCGGCTCGCCAGAGATAGTCCAATGGTTCCGATGCCGGCGTAAGCGTCGATCAGGGTATCATTTGCAGACAGTTCCAATGCCTTGGCGGCTTCCTCATACAAATTTTCCGTTTGGTAAGGATTAAGTTGCAGAAATGATGGGGCTGACAGTTGGAAATCTAATCCCATCAGGCTTTCGGTAATCGTTGACTGGCCAGCTAATAATTTTGTCGTTGGTCCCCACACAGTAGAAGTATTGCCGGGATTGATGTTTTGCAAGACGGAAACTACTTGCGGCAGTTCGTCTTGGATACGAACCAATAGCTGATGCTTTTTCAGTAGTTTGGGGCTGTTAGTGACGAAGGTCATCTGCAGCTTGCCATTGGCCATGGACTCCCGTACAACGATAGTTTTGATAATACCACTATTTTGTTCCTCATCATATACCGGGATATCCAGGCCAATAATCATTTGACGCACGTGATTCATCACTTCCATGATGCCCGGCATCTGAACGACACAGGACTGCATGTCGACAACAGTATGGCTACTGGGGGCGTACAAGCCCATCACCAATTGGTCGTTTTGCTTACGCACTTGAAACTGGGCCTTGTTACGATAACCATATTGCGGAGTTGCAGGCAGAGTTTCCTTAACTTGGTAGTGCCGATAGCCTAATGGCCTAAACTTCGCTAGACTATCCAATACGACTTGCCGCTTAAATTTTAATTGTGCTGAGTAAGCCATGATTTCAAATTCGAAACCACCCGCCTCACTAGCATAAGCATCGCGTGGTGTCACCCGGTCAGCGCTGGTTTTACGCAGACGATGGATTTTGGCTTCTAAGTAACGTTGATGGACACTTACCACTTCAGCAACAACTACTTCGCCGGGAAGTGTTCCGGGGACGAAGCATACTTTATGCTTAAAATAACCGATTCCTTGACCATTAACGGCCATTTTACGGATCGTCAGGGGGAAACGGTCACCAACCTGAACATGGATGTTTTCAGAGCGTCGTGGCGCGCGATGATATGGTTTGACTACCATAATGGGCCTTCTTTCGATCGTAATGTGACTTTCATTCTAGCATAGAAAAAAACTTTCTAAAAAGTGTTGACATTAAATTAGAAAATGATTAGAATACAAAGCATAAATTAATTATTCGAACACAATGAGAAAGAAGAGTAGCTGTTGGCTAGTTTCAGCGAGCCCTGTTAGGTGTGAGGGGGTAACGGAGACATTCAGTGAAAATCACTTTTGAGTCCGCGCCAGCCAAGGCGTGGTGGTAACACCCATTATCGTGTCTACGTATCGCCATCACTGGCCGTACGTGCAGAGGCAGCCGTAGCAATATGGCCGCGAAAATAGGGTGGTAACACGCAAAGCGTCCCTTGATCAATCGAGTCTGATCAAGGGACTTTTTTATTGTATTCATGATGATAAATTAGCAATTTTTAACCCAGGGAGGTTTTTCAAATGGAAGATTTAGTCACACGAAATCGTCTGACCACAAAGCAATATTTAGTCGTTAGCTCCTTACTTTTCGGCCTGTTCTTTGGTGCCGGTAACTTAATTTTCCCACTGCATTTAGGTCAATTGGCAGGTAGTCATTGGGTCGGTGCTGCTGCAGGATTCCTGGTAACTGGTGTTCTGTTGCCTTTGCTGTCAGTAATGGCAATTGCAGTAACCCGGGCTGAAGGGGTTTATGATGTGGGCCGTCCGCTTGGTGCCATCTTTGCCCTGGTTTTCATGGTATTGATTCACGCTACCATCGGTCCTCTATTTGGAACGCCACGGACGGCTTCTGTATCTTTTACTGTGGGGGTAGAACCGTTCGTTGACAAGGCACATCAACAAGTAGCACTGTTAGTGTTCTCAGCTGTTTTCTTCCTCTTGGCATTCGCATTCTCTTACCATGAAAATAGTATCTTGGCTAACGTTGGTAAGGTCCTCAATCCAGCCTTCCTGGTTCTATTGCTAGTAATGTTCCTGGTTGCCTTTTTACGGCCATTAGGCAATCCAATGACTGTTCATGCAACCAGTGCTTATTTACATAACTCACTGGTTAATGGTTTCCTGCAAGGTTATAACACAATGGATGCTCCTGCTGGGCTAGCGTTCGGGGTCACCGTTGTTCACGCGGTTCGTCAAATGGGGACCAAGAGCGGCAATCAAGTGGCAAAAGTGGTTGCTAAGTCAGGGGTATTAGCAATGGGTGCCGTTGCTGCTATCTATCTGTTGCTGATCGTTACTGGAGCAATGTCACTTGGTCACTTTAAGCTTTCTGCTGATGGTGGAGTGGCCTTTACCCAAATCGTTAACTACTATGGTGGGGCCTTTGGTCAAGCGGTTCTGGCCGTTTTGATCACGGTTACCTGCTTAACGACTGCCGTGGGGTTGGTAGCGGCCTTTGCCCAGGATTTCCATAAGCACTTCCCGAAGGTTTCTTACCATGTCTGGTTAGCATTGACCACTTTGGCTTCCTTCTTAGCCGCCAACTTTGGTCTGGACACAATCATCGCTTGGTCAACGCCAATGCTGATGTTCCTGTACCCACTCGTATTAGTGCTGATCCTCCTGTCAGTTCTGTCACCATTGTTTAACCGTGATAGTGTTGTTTACTTCTTCACCGTTCTGTTCACCGTTGTTCCCGCATTAGGTGATATGGTGGTAGCTTTTCCAAAGGTGGTTTCTCAGAGCAGCTTTGGGCAGATGGTTGCCTTTTGGCGGATGAAATTACCATTAGCTAGTCAGGGAATGTCATGGTTGGTACCTGCTTTGGTGGGGGCTGCATTAGGGGTGGTTGTTCACGTATATCGTAGCCGGCAAGCGGTTGATACGAATGCAGCCGTTGAAGATAATTAAAACAATGATTTCTCATCAATAACGAGAAAAGAGCCCGCGTGCTTAGTAACTCAAGCATGCGAGCTCTTTTAGTTTTTTATTTCAGATTGTGGTCAGCTTTAAACTGATTTAAGTTATCAGGGGTTGGCTCGAGGTTCCGCCAGTCTTTGGAAAGGAATACCTTATTCATATGATAATGAGGTTGTGGTTGTTTCTTTTCCAGGAATGGTGAGATTTGCCGGTCAAAATCAACCCAGCCGGCCCAGCCGATGTGGATGGTATCTTGCATAAACCCATCTTGGCCACCTTTGTGTGAGTAGTCAACGATATGGTTAAATCCTTGTGAACGTAGCTGCAGTTTGATCTTGTCAACGGTCCGGTAATACATCGGCATTGACATCCCAGTGTACTTTTCCCATTTAGCATTGACTGGGGTGATCATGAAGACAACGTTGCTGTTGGTCTTCTTAAACTGATTTAAGACCACTTCAAGGTCCCCATATTCAGGTGACTTCGTGTAGTTGAAGCCCCGTTGTGAGTTATGCGTCTTACGTAAGTCTGGTTTGACAGTGGAATTGTAGAAACCATTAAGGATTCCAAAACGGTTGTTGTTGGAATTGTAGTCGTGTTCCTTAACAGCAGTAGCTGACAGGTCGGCGTAGTTTAACTGCCGTGGCAATAACTTAACCTTTGGCTTAATCCGATTTTCGTAGTTGCTGTTAATGGAGAAGCCGGAGAAGAGGTCGTCTTCATGACTGAGGAATTTAATCCGCATGTTAATGTTGAAACGATCCCAACCGGTTAATGGCTTTCCAGCCGCAATCTTAGCAGCATCTTGCGTCACCGTACCATCATCACCCAGCAGTTGAATCAGGCGGTGGGCAGTATAACGGTCATATGGTGACTTCGGATTAGCCTGCTTGAGCCACATCAAGTTAGCGTAAGCACCATTGTAGTACTTGAAGGCGTTAACCATTACCCCTTGGCGAACAAACCATTGGGGAGAAATGATGTAAACCGCTTTTTTGTTGTGCATTTGCTGTGGAATCATGGCCATGTTAAAAAGTTGCGGCAACGATTGTGTCCCACGGGAACCAAACAGGAATGGCTTATAGTTGTGATAACGTTCCGCCATTACGGCAGGGTGATAACGGTCCATCCGGTTTAATTCACTGGAACCAAAGAAAGGAATATAGTTTTCTTTCTTACTACCCAGGGCCTCAGCCTTAAGTGAACGGTTCTTAAATACAGTTGCACTAAGAGAAACGGCCGCTTTCTGCTCAGTTTCCTGTGAATGGTGGTTACCCCAAGGAAGCGCAAAGAGAACTACTGTCAATACGACGGCAATAATTACCGGGCCGAAGATTGACCACAGTTTCTTCTTGTTAGTCATTTTGTAATTCCTTCACCTGTTCGCAAATCTTGTCAACTGAACTCCAAGCACTCCGGTCAAATTCAGAAACAGGAACTTGGATGTCAAATTCGTCTTGCAGAGATAACAGGAATTGAACCGTAGCCATTGAGTCAATCAGGCCATCAGCGTATAAGTCTTCAGAAGTGTCAGCAAAATCACTTGCGTCACGGCCAGTTGCTTGTGCTAATAAGTTTTGAATTTGTTCTTTCATGATAAATCCTCCAAAAATAATAAGCATTATTTATTTCATTGCAGACGGATTGAACCAAAGTGTGTTCAAGAAGCCACAGAAGATTAAGAATGAGAAGACAACGAAGTTAAAGGTAATGAAACCAGCAATAAACTTCGTTAGCTTCGTACTCTTCAGGTTCTTGAAGTGCTTGCGCTTGTAACGCAACCACCAGTCATTGGTACACAAGGCCGCACCGTGTAAGAAACCATACAAGATATAATACCATGTTACACCATGCCAGAAGCCCATGACGACCATGTTTATCATGTAAGCTAAGGATGATAAGGTATTCCGGTTCTTGAACCAGTGCTTCTTGGTTGCCATGAAGACAAACCGCATGAAGATGTAATCACGGAACCAGAATGACAAGGTCATGTGCCAACGGTTCCAGAATTCCTTGATGTTCTTGGATAAGAACGGCTTGTTAAAGTTCATCGGCGTTTCCACACCCATGATGTAGGAAATTGCGACGGCAAACAATGAATACCCGGCAAAGTCGAAGTAAAGATCACCGGAGTAGACATAAGCCACGGCAACAACCCACCAGGAAAGGTGTGGTGCATGAGCCATCGCTTGTTGTTCAACGTAGGGCAGCCATTGCTGTGCGAAGAAGTAGTCGATGATGAACTTGTAGACAAAACCAATGAAGAGATACAGAACCGCTTTTTCCAGCATCTTTAAGTATTTCTCCCGGCTAGGCACTTTGCGATAGTCCTTGGAGAAACGCCGGTAACGGTCAATTGGTCCGGAAGTGATCGTTGGCATGAAGGCCATAAAGCGGATGAACTTCCACCAATTAATATCCTTAACCGCACCATCACGTGTTTCAATAATGGTTCCGGCAGCCCGGAAAGTCAGGTAAGAAATTCCTAAGAAGCCAAGCAAGGAATTGTGACCAACCATAGCTGGCGTGAACTTAACAATGATGATGGGCAATAGTGACAAAAACGTAGTGAAGTAGAAAACAATACTGTTGTTTTTCTGCTTACGGTAATGGACGTACCACATTACCAGGCAGGTTTGGTAAATGATATAGACAATCAAAGAAATTGCCTGTCGCCAGTCTTGTCCATCAAACATGAAGAAGATGAAGACAAAACTAACAAGTGCTTCATACCAGCTGAATCGCTTACCAAAGTAAATTCCGATGCCTAATGGCAAAATCGCAATTAGCAGGTAAATGAAGTAGGTCGGCGTTCCATAAGCCGAGTAATTAGGCAAATTAGCAAACCAATTCATCATTTATTGTTGGCCTCCGCAATCATCTGCTTAACAGCAATCTTGCCGTTAGCTGATTTTGGAAAACTGTCAACGTACTTGAATTGGGTTGGCATCATGTAATCCATGATCTTGCCTTTCAGGCTTTCCCGGATGGCTTTAGTTAATTCGGCATCGGAAGAGAAGTCATTCGGTTGTGTAATGACATTGGCGATCAAGTGGGAAACTCGGCCATTCTTGTCATACTTTGGTACGGCCACGGCTTGTTTGATCAGTGGACTCAATTCCAAACTGGAACGAACCTCATCAAGTTCAACCCGGAAGCCGTGCAGCTTAATTTGGAAGTCCATCCGTCCGATGATGTGACGCAGACCATCAGCAGTGATAAAGCCGGAATCACCAGTCCGGTATGATTGGACACCATTCAACTTGAAGAAATTCTTCGCCGTCTTTTCAGGGTTGTTCATGTAGCCGGCTGCCACACTGTCACCCGAAATGATGATTTCACCATGCTTGCCTGGTTCGGTGATCTGTTGATTGCCGTCCCAAATGGTAGTGGTTACGCCTGGCTTGTCATAACCGATTGGCAGGCGCTTGTCCTTTTTGACCATTTCTTTAGTAATTTCACAGCTCGTAATGGCAACAGTGGCTTCGGTTGGGCCGTAAGTGTTCCAGATACGAGCATTAGGGAATTTCTGCCAGAGACGCTTAACCGTAGAAACGGAAAGCTCTTCACCACAGAAGATGAATTGCTTTAAGTCAGGCATCTTTTGTTCGTTGAAGTCGGGACTGAGCATCAGCATATCGGCTAATGAAGGGGTACCGGTCATAACGTCAATCTTCAGGTCAGTTAAAACCTTGAACAATTGACCAAAGTTTTGGACAACGGAAAGTGGCAGCGCCTTAATAGTGCCACCCGTCAACATAGCAATTAACCAGTAGTAGTGCGCAATATCAAATGAGAATGGCGTTTGTCCTAAGAAAGTCATCCCTTCTTGGATAGCAAAGTCGTCGCCAAGCATCCAATTAGCAAATGTGGTGATATTGTCGGCACTGATTTGCACACCCTTTGGTGAACCAGTTGTCCCAGAGGTGAACAGGATGTAGAATGACTGACTGCCCGATACTGGATGACTGATTTCATAGTCTGTGTGCTTATCCATGATCTGACGTAATTCAAATAGATCTAAGACCTGGCCATCGTAATCCAGCTTGTCATCAGGAAAATCGTCAATTGCTACTACTAACCGTGGATTAGCAGTATTGATGATGGACTGCATCCGAGGAAGGGCTGATCCAGCTTCAACTGGAATGTAAGCATGGCCAGCTTTAACCCCACCTAAGAAGCCAGCAACCATTTCAAATTGGTGGTCACCATAGAACATAATTGGTGAACCAGCTGGGACATCACTTTGATCCAGCCAAGCAGCGAAAGCGTCAGAAGCCTCGTGCAGATCCTGGAACGTGTGCGTAGTACCCATTTCGTCGAAGTAGACCCGGTCAGCAAATTTCTTTGCTGCCTGGTCCATTTCCGCAACTATCTGTTTAACCAAAATAATTTCCTCCACTTAGTTAGAATTCGTTATAGATAAACGGTGCTTGTCCCGCGCCATAATAACCATATAGGTAGATCAAAACGATGAGGACAATAAAATAAAAAAGCGTTTTCAGAATAAACGTTGAAACTGGGTGATTTTTTAATGATTTCACCATTAAGCTAGTTGACCTTCTCTCCGTAGAAAATAAGCGTTAATGATTAGTGCATTCTAGTCTAAGACGTTTGCTTTCTTTATTGAATGCTCAGGGTAAAATTTACCAATTCTTTAAATATATCAAGCGTAATTATACAACAAGAGTAACAGTGCCGTAAACGAAATTAATGCGGGCTTTTTAAAACAATTTACGTCTTTATTAAATAGGAAAGGCATTCTGCTATAATCAATGACAAAGCAAACGTGTGTTTCGGAGGTTAAAAATGCGTTTTTTACATACAGCCGATTGGCATATTGGCAAGACTTTAGCCGGTTATGATTTACTGGCAGACCAGGCAGCGACGTTTAAGGAAATTGAGCAAATCGCAAAAGACCAGCAGGTGGACGCGGTAGTCATTGCTGGTGACCTTTACGATCGTAGTGTGCCTAGTGAGGCCGCGATTAATGAATTGGATCGTGAATTAATTCAGTTAAACTTAAAAGACCAATTTCCACTCCTTGCAATCAGTGGTAACCATGACTCTGCCACGCGTCTTGGAATTGGCCGGCAATGGTATCAGTCAACCGCCTTTTTCTTAAATACGGACTTTCAAAGTGCTTTTCAGCCAATCACTATTAAAGCTACACAATTCTTTCTGTTGCCTTACTTTGGTCTGCAACAAGCCAAAAACTATTTTCATAATGATTCATTGCGTGATTTAAATAGCGCGATGAAGGCAATTGTAAAGAAAATGACGTCCCAATTTGATCCTAAAAAAGCACATGTCCTCATCGCTCACTTTTATGCCAGTGGCGCACAGCGGGTTGATTCAGATACTAATATGGAAATCGGCGGCTTAAGCGCGGTAGACACGGCAATTATGGCACCATTTGACTACGTGGCTTTGGGTCATTTGCATAGCCGTAATGCATTAAAGGAAGAACGGGTACGCTATAGTGGCTCACCCATGAAATTTTCAGCAAGCGAGGCTAACTTGGAGAAGGGGGTATGGATCGTTGATACCGATAGTTGGCAGATAGATTGGCAGCCCTTAAAGCCAGTTCACCAACTGCATGTATTGACGAGCTCCTTTGCTCAATTAACGGATCCTCAATTTGCAGAACAATACGCTAAGGATGATTATTTCGTGATTAAACTGACCGATCGTCAAGTAATTCCTGATGTAATGACGCGCTTACGGGAGTATTATCCGCAAATCATTATCCTAGAACGTAAGAATGGCTTTCAGGCGCCCCATTCACAGGTTGACCGTCAGGCGGCCAGTGAAAATCCGCTTGACTTGCTACAGAGTTTCTATGAAGAAACGACCAATAACCCATTGTCTAAACAACAGTTAAAGTGGGCGACTGCCGCTTTGAAGCAAGCACAAAAGGAGGATTAGTATGCGCCCGTTACAGTTGGAATTAACGTATTTTGGTCCTTATCGACATGTCTTAGTAGACTTTACTAAGTTTGATAGTCAGCCATTATTTCTGATTAGCGGAAAAACCGGTAGTGGCAAGACCACGCTATTTGATGGCATGTGTTATGCCCTCTTTAATCAAACGACAAATGCGCAGCGTAACGCATCATCTTTGCGGTCTGACTTTGCACCCAGAGATGTGGAAAGTAAAGTAACCCTTTTGTTTGAACACGAGGGGGTGCAATATCAAATTACCCGGAAACCGGCACAGCAACTGCTAGGAAGGGGCCATAAAATGGTCGACCATCCTGCTCATGTAGAACTTATCTACCCCGCTAATAGTGATCAGCCTAAGTCAATTACTAAGATTCCAGATGCCGATCGGTTTATTCATAACCTGCTGCATTTGGATCGTGACCAATTTCGTCAGATTGCATTGCTACCGCAAGGAAAGTTTCGGCAATTCCTTTCTTCATCCAGCAATGATAAGGAAAAACTGTTGCGCAGCTTGTTTGACACTGGTTTGTATGCTCGTTGGTTAGAAGTGTTGAAAAAACAGCTGTCACAAAAGCAGCATGATCAAGAGCAATTGCAAACGCGTTTAGATACGCTCAAGCAAAATGAAGGCGAAATAGCTCCAGACTTATCAACAGAAGAATGGGCACTGGCAGTGACTGACAAAATTAATCAGCAAAAAAAGCAACAAAAGGAACTAGCAATAAAGACTGCAGAACAGGAAAAAGCTGAGCAAAAAGCTAATGATCAATTTCGTGCGGCTCAAAAACTGCAGGAGCAGCAAAAAGAATTGGTGCAAGTAAGTGAACAGCTGCATCAATTGCAAGCCCAGGCTGGCGAAATGCAGGGAGTGCAAACTGCCATCCACAAGTTAGCGTGGTTCAATGTCCAGCAAAAGAATTATTACGCTTATGTTGACGGGCAAAAGCGAACGCTCAGTCTGCAGTCACACAGAGATAAGCTACAAAAAGAATTGACGAAAAAGCAGGACCAGCAGGATACAGTGCAAACTAAGCTAACGGCATTGCAGCGTTCTGCTGATAAGGTGACTTCTTTAAAAAATCAACTGGGCGTATTAAAGAATCAATTGACCATTTATCAGCAAAGAGATGACCTTCAGCGTCAACTAACAGCTGATAAAAAATTGTTGCAAGGTCAACGGGATAAACTGCAAAAAAACAAAGAAAAACTAGCGAACTTAAAGCAACGCTGGGAAGATGGCCAGCAGCAGCTAACCGAGCTGAGCGATGTCGACGATTCACGGCTGGCACTGCTTGAGCAGAGACATCACTTAATGGATTCGGTTAATCTGTGGCACCGGATTAAGGACCAGACAAAGGAGCGCGACCATAAGCAGGAGCAATTTAAAAAGGTAAAAGAGCAGTTGAAACTAGCTGGTGAGCAGCTGCAAACAAGCAAGCAACATTACAATGAACTGCAGGATCGGCGCACGCGCAACCAGATTGCGGCGTTGGTAGCAAAATTGCATGATGGACAAGCTTGTCCAGTCTGTGGTTCGCTCGACCACCCGCATCCTGCTAAAGTTACCCACACCCAAACGGTTACCGACGAGGAATTGCAAGCGGCTAATGATGCATACGCTGACGCAAAAACTGATCAGGGTAAATTGCAGACGCAGCAAAAGCAGTTGCAGACGGATCTAACCGACAGTCGGCAACAGCTAATGGATTTGTGTGATCAATTGCGGACGACTCTAGAAATGCCTGAAAAGTCTGTCGATTTTAGCGAAAGACTGAAAGCAAAACAAGGGCAATTAAATAAACAATCCGACGAGCTGCAGGCCCAGCAGAAATTACAAGCGCGGCTAAAAAAGCAGCAAGAAGTTGATCAAGAAGCCCAAAAAGCTTTAATGCACGATTGCGATCAATTACAAGCGGCGGTACAAAAAACGGAATTAGTCGTTGCTAAGACAGAATCAGCTTTGGCCACCCAAGGGCAAAACTTACAGTATGATGATTTAGCAACTGCACAATTGCAGTATCAGCAAATGCTTCGGCAGACAGAAGATTATGATCGGCAGAATCAGGAACTGTCTGATCAGTTAAGCCAGGCGCAACAACAAGTAGCAGCCATTAAATCACAGCTCAAGCAAACGCAGCTTGACCAAAAGAAAGCAGAAGATCAGCAAAAGCAACAACACAATCAGTTACAAGAGGCATTGGCCAAGGCAGACTTTGCAGCAGAATGGTCGTTTTGGCAATGGGCACAGGAGCGATTAGATCAGTTAGGCAAGTTACAACAGGATCTCCAAGATTATCGGATGCAAAAAAGCAAGGTTCAGGATCGCTTTGACCAGCTGAAAACAGAGATTGGCGATCAAGAAGCGGTGGATCTAAAGCCTTTGCAGGAAAAAGCAGCCAATGTGCACCAACAGATAGCTGCTTTGCAAGAAAAGAGTGGGTCGCTAAAGCAGTCCATTACTCAGCGCCAGAACAACTTGGAGCAAGTGCAGCAGCTGATTAGCAAACAAAAACAATCTTTTGACCAGCTATCAGAATTAACGACGCTGGTGGGAGTGGTAAATGGCAATACGGATAGTCGTTTAGGTTTAGAGCGCTATGTTTTGCGCAGCTATTTTGAAGAAGTCTTGCAGGCCGCTAATCCACGGCTACAGGAACTTTCCAATGGTCGCTACCTGTTTGCTTTAAGTGATGAAGTCCATGGCAATGGGGCCAAATGGGCCGGATTGGAAATTAATGTATATGACGATAATGCGGGCCGTTACCGCAGTGCGCACACCTTGTCAGGTGGAGAAAGCTTCATTGCATCGTTAGCATTGGCATTAGCCTTGAGTGACGTTGTTCAACAGCATCAGGGCGGCGTTCACATTGATGCATTGTTTGTAGATGAAGGGTTTGGTTCATTAGATGCGGATGCATTGCAACAGGCGCTAGAAGCTCTGCAGAGTATTCCTGGTGATCGGATGGTTGGCATTATCAGTCACGTAGCAGCGTTGGAAGAACAAATCCCTAACCAGCTACAGGTAAAGACCGATCATGGAATCAGCTCTGTTCAATATCAATTAGAAGATGCTTAAAGCGCTTGTCAAAGAACGAGCGATGCATTAGAATAACCTTAGAAATTGAAACACGTATAGATATTTCAAGTAGGCATGCAGAGAGCTGACGGCTGGTGTGAGTCAGATGCCGAAACTCCGATATCTTAAATGTGGGCGGGTAATGCCGCACGGTGAATGGCCGTTATCCATATCGAGTGTGCCTTTTAGGCAAACTTGGGTGGTACCGCGGAACCGGAGTCATTTCGTCCCAAAATTTTTTGAGACGGAATGACTCCTTTTTTTTGACTGGAGGGTTTTCGATGTTAGATATTAAGAAGATTCGTCGCCAACCAGATTGGTTTAAGGAGAAGTTAGCAACGCGTGGCACTAAGCCAGAAGAAATCGACGAAGTGCTGGATTTGGATGCTAAACGGCGTGATTTGCTGCAGCAGACAGAAACGATGAAGGCTAAGCGCAATGCCGTTTCCAAGAAGATCGGGGAAGCTAAGCGCAACAATCAACCTGCTGATGACATCATTAAAGAAATGCGTGATCTTGGTGATCAGATTGACCAGTTGGATGAACAGGTAGAGAAAGTTGATGCCGAATTTCAAGATAAGATGCTCCGCCTGCCAAACGTACCGCATGACAACGACCCTGTCAGCTTGACTGAAGATGGGGCGATTGAATTGCGCAAGGTAGGTCATATTCGTGACTTCGACTTCGAACCAAAGCACCACTGGGACGTTGGTGAAAACCTTGGTATCTTAGACTTCGACCGTGCTCGTAAGGTTTCTGGCGCACGTTTCGTTTACTACCTCGGTTTAGGTGCGCAACTGGAACGGGCCGTTTACAACTTCATGCTGGATGAACACATGAAGGACGGCTACACGGAAGTTTTGCCACCATACATTGTTAACGCAGCTTCAATGTACGGTACTGGCCAGTTCCCGAAGTTTAAGGAAGGCGTTTACCAAGTTAATGGGGAAGACATGACCCTGATTCCAACGGCTGAAGTGCCATTGACTAACTACTACCGTGGCGAAGTTATTCCAGAAGAAGAACTGCCCGTTAAGGTTACGGCCTTAACGCCATGCTTCCGTTCTGAAGCAGGGGCCGCTGGTCGTGATACCCGTGGCTTAATTCGGATGCACCAGTTCAACAAGGTCGAAATGGTTAAGTACACCAAGCCCGAAGACTCATGGAAAGAACTGGATTCCATGACTGCTAACGCTGAAAACATCTTGAAGAAGCTGGAAATTCCTTACCACGTTATCCGTTTGACGACGGGGGACATGTCATTTACCGCTTCACAAACCCGTGACTTGGAACTCTGGATGCCTGCACAAAACAAGTATCGTGAAGTTTCGTCATGTTCAAACTGCTTGGACTTCCAAGCACGGCGGATGCACACTCAGTACCGTGATAAGGACGGCAAGCTGCACTATGTTCACACTTTGAACGGCTCGGGCCTGGCTGTTGGGCGGACGGTTGCCGCTATTTTGGAAAACTACCAAAACGAAGATGGCACAGTAACGATTCCAAAGGTATTGGTACCATACATGCACGGCGTAACGAAGATTACTAAGGAAAATGCAGTGCCATTCCGCAACCAGCACTAGTAAAAATCGCTCGAGAGGCTTTATACCGCGCTTTGTGTTACACTAGGCAGTGAAGAGTGGCTCACTTAAAGTCGCGCATTAGTCTTTCAAGCAACGGAATGTTAAATAGCGCAGTACGCAGGGAGCTCCAACATCCGGAAATGCCGGACGCTGGGGCTTCTATTTGCACTTGGGACGGTTCTGCGTGTCGTCTGAATTAACTTTAGGAAAGGATATAAAATGACAACCGATCGCTTACAAATGAAGTGGATATTTACGGCAAGTCTGCTGAATAACACCGGGAACTCACTTTTATGGCCGTTAACAACTGTTTATATGCATAATTACCTTCATCAGACAATGACGATGGCCGGCATCGTTATGTTTCTTCTATCAATGTCTATGATGATTGGTAACTATGTTGGTGGCTGGCTGTTTGACCATTGGAAACCATACATGGCGGCCGTCTTACCGGTGACGTTGGCGACAATTTCCACAATTTTGCTAGCAATCTTTGACCAATGGCCGGCTTTTGCAGTGTGGCTTTGTCTGATCAGTTTTGCGGATGGCGCTAGTCTGACGGTGATCAACTCATACGGGACAGCGGTTCCGACCCATAGCAGCCGTTACGTATTTAACCTGCTTTACATGGCATTAAACATTGGAGTAGTGATTGGGACACTCTTAGTCGGGATATTATTGCCAATCGGACCACATTTGGTCTTTGGAGTTAGTGCTGCCATTTACGTGGCTTTCTTGATTTTGACGCTTCTGACGTTCAACGTGAAATTGGAACGGGGCGGCGGTCACCACTCCCGTCACGATCAATCACCACACAATAATCGCCGTGGTATTCGCGTGGTTTACGCATTATGCCTGTGCTTCGTCACATTGTACCTGTCATATGTCCTGTGGGAATCAATTATGTCCGTGCGGATTACCGACATGCACATCCCGTTCTTTGCTTACAGTTTGCTATGGACTGTCAATGGGGCGTTGATCATGATTTTCCAGCCGTTAATGAACAACTTGGCCGGTTATATTTCAACTCGGGTGCAAGTCATTCTGGGTTTATCAATTTTTGCCTTCTCGTTTATCCCGTTGATTTTTGCCCACACCTTCGCCATGTTCTTAATTGACTTCATTATCTTAACGATTGGTGAAATGATGGGGGTACCATCTGTACCGGCATATATTGATGAGCTGACGGATCCATTGGAGGCCGGCAAGTATCAAGGGATGACCAACATCGCAATGTCGATTGGCCGTGCCATTGGTCCTTTATATGGCGGTTTAATTATTGACCATTTCAATTACGAAACGCTGTTCTTATCGGTCTTTGTCATGATGGCATTGTCGATCCTGTACATGGCAATGGTTAGTCGCCACCAAGCTCATCAAAAGTAGGGTCACGGCTTTTATTTCATTAGCCATTTTGATAAGATGTTAATGAGTGTATACACTTGCTTACGATAATTAAGCGAGTATGAAATCATATTTGATGGAGAGGATTTAATTATGGATAAAAAGGTTCGAGTTCGTTACGCACCTAGTCCGACCGGCTTCCTGCACATCGGGAATGCTCAGTCTGCTTTGTTTAATTACTTATTTGCCCGTCACTTTGGCGGCACGATGGTTCTGCGGATTGAAGATACCGACTTGGCACGGAACGTGGAACATGGTGAAGAATCCCAGATGAAGTACCTGCACTGGCTGGGAATTGATTGGGATGAAGGTCCGGACAAGCCGAACCCAAAGTATGCTCCATATCATCAAACTGAACGGAACGAAAAGGGTATCTACAAGAAGTACATTGACCAGTTAATTTCTGAAGGCAAGGCATACTATGACTATGCTACCGAAGAAGAACTGCAACAGATGCGGGAAGAACAAAAGGCTAATGGTGAAGCACCTCACTATGATGGTCGCTGGTACCATGCTAGTGAAGAGGATATTGCCGCTGCTAAGGCGAAGGGCATTAAGCCAAGTGTTCGTTTCCACCTGCCAAAGAACCACACTTACGAATGGAATGACTGGGCTTTAGGAAAGGTTGAATTCAATTCTGATAATTTGGGTGGCGATTTCATTATTGAAAAGAATAATGGGATGCCAACCTACAACTTTGCTGTGGTTGTTGATGATCACCTGATGGAAATCACTGACACCCTGCGTGGTGCCGACCACATTGCTAACACGCCAAAGCAAATGGCGATCTATGAAGCATTAGGATGGGATCACCCACACTTCTGCCACATTTCTTTGATTTTCAACCCTGCTACGGGGAAGAAGCTGTCCAAGCGTGACAAGAACACCCTGCAGTTTATTTCTGAATACCACCGTGAAGGTTACTTGAAAGAAGCTATCTTTAACTTCATCGCCTTCTTAGGCTGGTCGCCAAAGGGTGAACAAGAAATTTACTCCAAGGATGCTTTGATTAAGGCATACGACCCACACAGAATGTCTAAGTCACCTGCCTTCTTTGACCAAAAGAAGCTGGACTGGATTAACGCTCAGTACATTAAGAAGACGGATGCCGACGACCTGGTTAACCGGATCATGGAATTGATTCATGAACAGGAAACGGATATTGCTAAGAAGCTGAACAGTCTGGGCTACAGTGATGACCAGATGAAGGAAGTTATCCTGCGGACTGTTCATGTCCACCAGCATGACGTAAACAAGCTGACTGAGATCATGGAACATGCTTACTTCTACGCTACGGTACTGGATCATGATATGGACTACAGTGGTTTGAAGGACTTTGATCATGATGACACCCTGAAAGTACTGGAAGGCTTGAAGGATGCAGTTAAGGATCAACCAGATGACACTGATCCACAAACTTACCTGAACCTGATCAAGCAAGTGGGTAAGGATGTCGATGTGAAGGGGCGTAATTTGTACTTCCCATTGAACATTACTTTCTATGGTCACAGTTCAGCACCACAGATTAACGAAATCATGGCAATCTACCACCCAGCGACGATTGTTAAGCTGTTGGATAAGGCAATTGCCGCTCTGTAATTCCTAAAATATGGTGATAACTGCTGGCAGCTGCCAGCAGTTATGCTCCGTTAGCTCAGTTGGTAGAGCGCTGGCATCACAAGCCAGAGGTCGCGGGTTCGAGCCCCGCACGGAACACTATTTAGTGATGGTTGTATGTAAGCTGGGCAAATAATAGGCCATTTTTGAGAAGCCCCTAACGTTCTGGCAAGGTCGAACGTTAAGAGGCTTCTTGTTGTTTCTTAAGACATTATGCCCACAATATGTTAACGAGAAGTGAATTAATTGTAATTAAAACGTTATCACGTTATTATGTATAAGATATAAAGAGTGATTAACGAGTATATAATTGATATCGACTAATTGATATTAATTTGACTATTTAGCCTACTTAGTTTGTTAATTACATTTGCTTAGTTATTAATGTTGATGGATTTACTGTTGACTTGAGGAGGTCGTTACATGGTAACAATTAATGATGTAGCTCGCCAAGCCGGAGTATCACGGTCGACCGCCTCACGAGCGTTTGTTGATAATTCAAGTATCAAACCAGAAACCAAGAAAAAGGTACTACAGGCTGCTACTAACTTGGGTTATTCGCCTAACATTAACGCACGAGGATTGGTGCAGCATAAGCATTTTATGATTGGGGTATTCTTTACCCGTCTGCATGAAACGGATACTTCAACTTACTTTTCGAATATTATTACGACTCTTAATTCGCAATTGCCAACTGATTATGTATTATCAGTCCAGGGAATCAACCAAGTTAAGGACTTTGATCAGACCATTCGCAACCGAATTGATGGTGCGATTGTTTTTTCACAAACCAAAGAGGACGATGAGTTTATTCAAAAACTAATCGATGCCAATATTAAAACGGTGGTTGCTTTACGCAAAGCTGATCAGCCGGAAGTGGATAATGTATACCCTGACGATGCGATTGGGATTAACGCAATGGTTAAGTATCTTCACGATGCCGGTCACCGTAAAGTGGGCTTTATCAACGGTCCAACGGATTATGCTTCACCACACGTTCGTCATGATGCTTTAGTCAAGGCGGCTGATCAATATGGGATGCAAATTTTAAAGAATGCCAGCAAGTGGGGGCACTTTAAACTATCCTCTGGGGAAGAATTAATGTCGGCAATCATTGAGCAGCCACGTAATCAGTGGCCAAGCGTGGTCCTTTGTGGCAGTGACGATATTGCTATGGGTGCCATTAAGGCCTGCCACCAACATAACGTTCACGTACCAAAGGATATCTCAATTGTTGGCTTTGATGATATTCCATATGCGCGGGTGATGACCCCTTCATTAACCACCATTTCAAACCCGTTAGCCATGATGGCCAAACAAGGGATTAGTTTGCTCTTTGACCGGATTAACAATCAGGCACCAATGGGGAAACAAACTTTGACGATTTCACCACAATTGGTGCGTCGCTCATCAGTTTTAGTGAAAGATGCTGAATTAGTAGACGATTAGTCATCTCTGAACAGTGAGTCAATATATTGCTCCTGTTTGATCAAAAAATCAACGCACGATAGCAGTAAGAGCTCCTAGCTATCGTGCGTTTTTTATAAATTTACTGATGGTTCTTCGTTATATAAGCGATTTACCCATTTAAAAGGACTGGCAACTCTGCTAATTGTTTGTTAATTAGTGATCATTACGATTACACTGTATGAATTATCCGTTAAAGAAACAAAATATAAAATATGTCTTGAAAAAATGACCGATATCTCGTTTTATTGAACATATTTAGTGATATTTTTAATTTCGGGAACAACCTCGCTATATCAACGTTTGTCGTTGTCTGCAACGATAAACAAATTATATTTCATTTTACTTATCGTCTATCAGTTTACTGTCTAATTAACATTATTTACATACTCTGAAGTGATTTTACGGGAACGCTCTCAAAAATATGGTATACTTTTAATTGAGGAATGAAACCTGTTACATCCTTTTTACGACAACTTTTCGATTATTGCATAAATAATCTCGCGACAATAGATATTGATTGGTTGCTTTTTTATTGGAATATTTGAGATCGTTCTCACATAGGAATAGGGAACAATTATACTTATTGAATATTAGTACAACTTGATAAATGTTTTTTGCTTCTCTATTCATAATTCCTAATTAAATAATTGCTATTTTGATAAGGAGACAAATTATGCCCAGAAAAAATCATAAGATAACTAACTGGACGCGGATCGCCTATGGGTGTGGTCACCTGATGGGTAACTCAGTATCCGCCATGTCCGGTGTTTGGATGCTATATTTCTTCACTATATTCGGTAACTTAAGTGACAAGGAAGCCGTAATGATTTTCTCCGTTGGTACTTTGCTTCAAGGGTTCGCTAACCCAATCATTGCATTTATTTCCGATAACTTTAACGCCACTAAATTAGGTCGTTGCTTTGGTCGTCGTTGTTTCTGGATCATGATCGGTGCACCATTGATGCTGACCTACCCACTGCAATTCTTACCTCACATGCCATATTGGTACTACTTCTTTGCTTACGCCATCTTCGAAATGATTTACACCATGACTTCAATGTCTTATGGTATGTTGTCAATCGAAATGACGACTAGTTTTAAGGAACGTAATTACCTGGTTGGTTATGGTGAAATGATCGCTAAGATCGCCAACTTCGGGGTTGCTACTTTACCAGGCCTGGTCTTCTGCTAGTTAGGTAAGGAATCAGCTAACTCATTCCTGATTGTTGCTTGCATCCTTTGCTTGATCATGATGACTGGTGAATTACTGGTTTACTTCAACACTTAGGAATTATCTCCTGACTAAGTTAAGACGGAATACGTTGATAACTGGTGGGAAGGTATTAAGAAGCGGTTCATCGACTACCTGTCAACGCTTCGTTGCCGTGCCTTCCGTCGTCAACTGATGGTTTACATGTTCGGTCAAGGTTCTGAAGGTTTGTTCTCAGCCGTATTTACTTACTTCGTTGTCTTTGCCCTGCAGCGTCCAGCTAGTCTGGTTTCCGGAATTCAAAGTATGAACTCCATTATCCAACTTTGTTCCACTGCCGTATTTATGGTGGTAATTGCTCGTAAAGGTTTCAAGTGGCTATTTACGATTGCGATGTCAGCCGTTATCTGCACCTGTGTTGCATATTCATGCCTGTACTGGTTCCACATCACCAGCATGGTTGCCATCATCGTAATCTCCGTTATCTTCGCTACCTTTACCGGTGGTGTCTTCTACACGCCACACGCTTTGTACCCATTCATTCCTGATGTCGATGAAGCCTTAACTAACCGTCGTCGTGAAGGTGTTTACTCCGCTGCCATGGGTCTTTGTGGTAAGTTAATGAACTCTATTTATGTTCTGGTATTAGGCTTTGTTCTTGACAGGGCGGGATTCGTTAAGGGTGCTAAGACTCAACCAGTTAGTGCCGTTCACGCCATTGTTGGTGTGCTGACTCTTGGTGTTGGTTTCATGGCTATCATTGGTATCTGGCGCTTGAACTTGAACAAGGAACGTCACCAGATTCTGTTGGACCAAATTGCCCGTGTTCACGTCGGTGGCTCCATGAAGGATGTTACTCCTGAAGCCCGTGAAGTCGTTGAAGACTTGACTGGTTGGAAGTACGAACAATGTTTCGGCCACAACAATTTTGGTTACCAAGGATCTAAGAAAGACCGTGAAGAGGAAGCTGAAAAGAAGGCTGAAGAAGCTAAAGAACAAAATAATCAGCAGAAATAGTGGTAGCTAATCGAAAGGAGTGTCACTAATGTATCAAGGATATGTTGATCCCAACGATGATTGGGCTACCCGCGGGGTTGAAACGTTAATGAATCACCCCTGTTTAAACAGCATTATTTATGGCAATATGTACAACTATTACATAATATGTAACGTAAATGGATTATCAAAAATTAGCTAACTTGCTTAAGGTAGTTGCTGAACCAAATCGGCTTAAAATTCTTGAAATGCTTTCCTGTGGTGAAATGTGTGCCTGCAACATTCTTGATCACTTTGATTTTACCCAACCAACGCTTTCTCATCATATGAAAGTATTAGAGGATAAAGGATTGGTCATCGTAAGTAAGAAGTCAAAATGGCATTACTATTCATTAAATCCAGACACGACTGCACTTATTATTAACGGCTTAACCCGTACGCTGTCCAATACTGACAATTGTATGTGTAAGGATGCTAATCAAAAAAGATAATCCTTTTATTTTTACCGCAAACATAGATAACTATCTATATAGGAGGAGAATACTATGAAGAAGTCGAAAAACCTATCATTTATGGATCGTTACATGACGCTGTGGGTATTTTTAGCTATGGCACTTGGTATTTTAAGTGGATTTATTTTTCCTTCATTACCTAAGTTAATTAATAGTTGGTCAATCGGCACCACCTCAATTCCGATCGCAATTGGCTTAATTTTAATGTTATACCCGCCACTAACTAAGGTTAATTATGGGAAAATGGGTGATGTTTTTAGAGATAAAAAAGAACTCAGTTTCTCACTAATTCAAAATTGGATTGTCGGGCCATTATTGATGTTTGCTTTAGCCATCATTTTTCTACACAATTATCCCAATTATATGATTGGTTTAATCATGATTGGGTTGGCACGTTGTATTGCGATGGTCATTGTATGGAATGAGCTAGCTCACGGTAATAATGACTATGCCGCCGGATTAGTAGCTTTGAATTCGATCTTTCAAATTATTTTTTACTCTATTTATGCCTACATCTTTATTAGTGTTTTACCTAAGCTATTCGGAATTAAGACACAAACGGTTAACATTACCATGGGTGAAATTGCAAAGACTGTTTTTATTTATCTTGGAATCCCGTTTATCCTAGGGGTTTGTTCTCGTTACTTGATTATCAAGGGTAAAGGAAAAGACTGGTTTGAAGATAAGTATGTTCCTAAAATTAGTCGCATTACAACTTGGGCATTACTATTTACCATCGTAGTTATGTTCTCGGTAAAAGGCGCTAAAGTGGTTCAACTACCTTTAGATGCCATACGTATCGCGACTCCTTTGCTTCTCTACTTTATTTTAATGTTCTTCCTCACTTTCTGGATTGCGAAGAAGACTGGCACAAACTACCCAATCTCGGCCACGCAATCATTTACTGCTTCAAGCAATAACTTTGAACTAGCTGTTGCAGTAACTGTTGGTGTCTTTGGATTAAATTCTGGGGAAGCATTTGCAGCTGTTATCGGTCCAATGATTGAAGTT
The DNA here is from genome assembly GCA_019114515.1 of Candidatus Limosilactobacillus merdigallinarum. Classification (GTDB taxonomy): domain Bacteria; phylum Bacillota; class Bacilli; order Lactobacillales; family Lactobacillaceae; genus Limosilactobacillus; species Limosilactobacillus merdigallinarum. Next base: position 1,229 of record DXFH01000011.1, on the reverse strand, counting down.
CCAGTTATGATGCTATTAGTTGATGTTTCACTTTGGATTAAGAGGAGATTTTATTAATTATGAAAAAAATCTATTTTTTGTGTACTGGTAATTCTTGTCGTAGTCAGATTGCGGAAGGTTATGCCAAATTATTACTCAAAAATCAATATGAATGTAAAAGTGCCGGTGTTGAAAAGCATGGTCTCAACCCTTATGCAGTAGAGGTTATGGCTGAGGATGGAATTGATATTAGTCAGCAAAAATCAAAGCTGATTGACTTAGATTATTTCAATGCGGCTGATTTAATTGTGACCTTGTGCGGTGATGCGAAAGACCGCTGTCCTATAATTCCTCCCCAAGCCCAAAGCCTTCATTGGCCCTTACCAGATCCAGCGCAGGCTAAGGGAACACACGAGCAGAAAATGATTGTATTTCGTCAAGTACGTGATGAAATTAAACAATTAGTTAGAGGATTAATTTAGGGGCTATTTCTAGTAGCTTCCTATATAAAATGGAATCAAACAAGAAAATTCACTGCTATTCACTGCTCTATTTTTAGTAAGCACACCATAATCAAACTAAATAATCTGGATGTCTTCAAATATCTGAAATTGATCTTTGAAGCCTACACGTGCTCTCAGAACCTGGATTTGAAGGCTTATTTGCCATGGAATCCAACCATTCAGCAGATTTGCGGCAATTAAAAATACTAGGATAATGAAATGAGGCATCTCGTCAAGCCGCGAGATGTCTCATTTTTTCGTGTATTTTTCAACCCGTACCATTATGGTGTGCTTACTCTATTAATTCCAGCAAGAGGCACTGCAATTCGGGTAGCGGTTTTTAAAGAACAGTCATATCCATGTATTGCTTCTTCAAATGTAATTGTGATTCGCGCAAAAAGTAAAGAGCTGAACCCGACATACTTGAAAGTCTTTTTCGATAGTTCATTGGGTCGCAAAATACTTCTGTTACACCAACAGGGAATGTACATACAGGGAATGTACATAAGGTACATAAGGTAGATTGTAAAAATTATCATTTCATGTATAATTGATTGTGAAATTTAGAACTTAATACGAGGTATGTTTATTTATGAAGGTTATTATCGTTGGTTGTACCCATGCGGGAACTATCACCGCTACCCAAATTTTGCAAAATCATCCTGAGACCAAAGTAACGATCTATGAACGGAACGACAACGTTTCATTCCTGTCGTGCGGGATCGCTGTCTACCTGAGCGGTGATGT
>DXFH01000010.1 GCA_019114515.1 Candidatus Limosilactobacillus merdigallinarum | reverse complement strand
ATGCTAAGGAACTATTCAACGTGGCCAAGGATGCCCAACGGATTGTTGTCATCGGTGGCGGCTACATCGGGGTCGAATTAGTCGAAGCCTATACCCGGCAAAACAAGGACGTTACCCTGATCGACGGTTCGTCCCGAATGCTCCACAAGTACTTTGACCGCGAGTACACCGACCGGATTCAAAAGGAGTTCGTTAACCACGGTGCCCACTTTGCCTTCGATCAGCGGGTAACCAGCTTTGACAACCACGAAGACGGGGTAACGGTGAAGACCGATAAGGGAAGCTACGATGCCGATATCGCAATTCTCTGCGTCGGCTTCCGTCCTAACACTGACCTGCTGAAGGGCAAGGTTGAGATGCATGACAACGGAGCGATCGTCACCAACGAATACATGCAGTCATCCAACCCTGACATTTACGCAGCCGGTGACTCCACTTCCGTTCACTACAACCCGACCGGCAAGGATGCCTACATTCCGTTGGCTACTAACGCGATCCGGCAGGGAACCATTGTGGGGACAAATGTCTTCGGCAACACGATGCGCGATATGGGGACCCAGTCCAGTTCCGGCTTGAACCTGTACGGGACGACGATGGTTTCATCCGGTTTGACGTTAGAAAACGCCAAGGAAGCCGGCTTTGATGCCGCCGCGGTAACCATTGAGGACAACTACCGGCCTGAATTTATGCCAACGACGACCCCCGTCCTGATGACGCTGGTTTGGAACAAGAAGACCCGGCAAATCCTTGGCGGCCAGCTGATGAGCAAGCATGATGTTTCGCAGTCAGCAAACGTCCTTTCACTATGCATCCAAGATAAGCACACCATTGACTACTTAGCATTCGTTGATATGCTCTTCCAGCCCCACTTTGACCGGCCATTTAACTACTTAAACATCCTCGGTCAGGCAGCGATGAAGAAGCAGGCCGAACTAGAAAAGTAAACATTATATAGGATAATGAAATGAGGCATCTCGACAAGTAGCGAGATGCCTCATTTTTTCGTGTATTTTTCAACCCGTACCGTTATGGTGTGCTTACCATAATACACCATGTTTACGTAATTGTATATTCTGTTCCTTGGTTAAATTAGCAGTTATGATGGTAAAATGGTAAGTCTGTCGTAACACAATTAGAATTTCTAGCAGATCGTCAAATGATGTATTTGGAAAATCACCAATTGGCTGTGATCTGCTTAAAGTTCTAGGACGTGCTTGTTCAAAGAAGAAGTTATAGCCATCAGTATCCGCTTTAGCTCAGTATGAGTTAGGTTTGAGTGTTACATGTAATAACCGTAAATGTTGATGTATCAGCATTTACGGTTATTTTTTATTATTTAGTGTAGAACCTAAAAACCATAACGGATTAGAATTAGTTGCACAACCAAATCAACCAATTCAAGGTAACCCATTATGAGCTATACTCATCTTACTATAAAAGAACGATAAATACTTACATGTTTGAAAACAAACGGACTTTCTATCCTCGTAATTTCACTGCTCTTGGGACGTTGTCCTATCACTATTTCTTGAGAATTGAAGTGCTGTTCTGGAAACTATTCATCTAGTGACGCTTAACGTGACTGCCACAAGGAACGGCAAAAATGTCATAAACCTCTTGCTATTAGATCTTTATCCTCAGAATTGATGATTTGGAAATTGATACCGTGATGGGAAAACAAGACATTCTGTTCTTTTAATAGTAGTTGATCTTTTAAGTCGGTTGACCTTGATCACAAAGAAGCTAATGATGTTAACCAAGGATTAATAGATCGTCTCAGTTCAATTCCAAAAGAATTTTTACACTCTCTAAAACCAGATCACGGTCGAGAGTTTCTTAGCTTGGGTGAATCCCAAGAACGCTTAGAATTAACTATTTATTGGCCGTATCTTACTCACCAGAACAGCGTTGCATTAATGAAAATACTAATGGTTTGATTATTGAATACTTTCCCAAAAGAACCGATATTGATAATTACACAGAAGAGAACGTCGAATTTTGTCAGTATCAACTAAACAGATGTCCAATAAAAATATTAAACCATGAAACACAATTTGAGCTTTTTTGAATAATCGTTGTACTTGGTTTGACAATTCGTCTTAGAAATTAAGAATATATATCAAATGATAATTTGTCTAAATTATTTTAGAAAACAATTAAAATCTTTTTTATGAATTTATACGAAATATATGATATACTAAAGGCGAAATAATTATATATATAATTAATATATATTTTATGAATTTAGGGGTGAACAAATATGGTTTCGAAAAACAATCATCAATTCTACCAACAAAAGCATGCCGAAAGGAAGCAACGTTGGGGAGTACGGAAGTTATCTGTAGGAGTAGCATCAGTATTGTTGGGGACAACTTTTATGCTACATAGCAATGTGGTATCAGCTGATACTGTTTCTAGTGATGCAACAACAAGTAACACGGCTCAAGCGGATAATAAGGGTACGGTTACTGAAGGTCCAACATATAAATTTCGGACTAGTAATGGCAAGGATCCAAAGGTACCTTCGCCTCAGCCTGCTCCAGTACAAAAAAATGTTACTCCGACTGCATCAACTGATGCAGTAGCTGATTACACGCCGGCAACTCCGACTACTGATAAAGCAGGGGTGACTACAGGAGTTTACAACAACCCACTGGTTACATCTTCTGACTGGGCTAAAATGACACATGGTGATGCTATTGGTTACTACACTGCTAAAGGCAAAGATGGTAAAACATATGTAACAGGATATGCGGCTGCCAAAGGTAATTCACAATCAATCTTTAATGTCGACCAAATTGATGCAAATAGCTTAGAATTCCATCTTCTTTATCACAATGGTGACAAAGAAGTTGGCTCCGGACTTTGGTTTAACTTTGCTGATGGTAAGACGTTGCAATTGGATACTAGTCGTTTAGGTGCCGATGGTCCACAGTTAAAGAGCCAACAAGGTTGGTCCTATAAATGGGCTATTAATACAGGTGCTGACCAAGGTAATTATTATAATAGTTGGGCAGAATATCTCAAGGCTCACAACAATGTAGGGGACCAAGCCTCTCAGATTTCTATGACAGGGGTTGCTCTCAAGCCAGATGATACGATTGAATTTAATATCCCAGTTAAGTATATCGGTCAGCTGTCTGCCAGAACCCCATCCTTACGTTTCGAGCAAGATATTGACGACTATGGTAGTGGTTTCAATCGAAACAAGGCAAGTCTTTACTTTACAACTGTGAAGAAGGACTTAAGCGAGGTTAAGCGGGTAGTCTTGCTTCCGACTGAGTTCATGGGGGAACAACCTGGTGAATCAGACTGGAAGCTCGTTAAGGAAATTTCCCAAAAAGATATGCCAAATGGGTGGGATGCCTTTAAAATTAGCAACTTCCCAACCTATAAGGGACCATTCAATATGGATTCACTACCAAAAGGGGACTTACCATCGGTTGTTTATGGTTCTGCGGAATACTATATTGACCTAAGCAAAATTCAAGAAATTTTTGCTAACCATGGTTACACGGTCAAGTATGCTAACAACAACGGTAAAGCTCGTTAAGGAAATTTCCAAAGATATGCCAAAAAATGGGTGGGATGCCCTTAAAATTA
>DXFH01000002.1 GCA_019114515.1 Candidatus Limosilactobacillus merdigallinarum | reverse complement strand
ATCAACTTCAATTATTGGAATGGAAAAGCCAGATTGATCTCTTAACGCTTGGGCTTGCTTTTGCGCATTGTTGTGCAGCTGCTTTAATTCACTGTGAACTTGCTTGCCAACTTGGAAAATACTTTTTACTTCTGTAAGCATGATTTTGTGTCTTCCTATTACTTGAATTGGTTCACGATTGCCTGCTGAATTTCTTTGTATTTTTCATCAGTCATCTGCTTAGAGTGGTCTTCGAATTTCATGCCGAAGCCGTCATTGTTGCCATAACGTGGGATTAAGTGGATGTGTGAATGGAATACGGACTGGTAAGCGACTTTACCGTTGTTATTCAGAATATTCATCCCCTTAATCTCCGGGTTTGATGCTTTGATTGCCCGGGCAACTTTTGGCAAACGAGCAAAGACGGCCTGAGCTAATTCATCATCGTAGGAAAAAATATCTTGGACGTGCTTTTTGGGCACCATCAAGGTATGACCAGGGGTAACTTGTGAAATATCGAGGAATGCCTTTACGACATCATCTTCGTAAACTGTGTAACTAGGAATTTCACCCTTAATAATTTTGCAGAAAATACAATCGTCCATGTGACCGCCTCATTTCTTTAGAATCATATAAAGTTATTATAACGCAATCAAAATGGTCACGACTATGGTGAGAATGTTTAAAAGATCCCTGTGATATAATTAGCTGGAAAAAGAAGGGAGCATACTATGTCACTTGAAGTTTCGGATTTAGTCGGCGGCTATTCAAAAATCCCAGTTTTGCATAAAGTGAGTTTTTCTGTGCAGCCGGGCGAATTGGTGGGGTTAATTGGCCTTAACGGTGCTGGTAAATCAACCACCATCAATCATTTAATTGGTTTGCTGCAGCCATTCTCCGGATCGATCTCATTGAATGGTATTAACCTGCAGACAGATCCAGCAGCTTACAAAAAACAAATTGCTTATGTGCCAGAGACACCAATTTTGTATGATGAGTTAACCCTGCGTGAACATCTGCAATTGACGATTAATGCCTATGGCTTGGATAATGAGCAGGCATGGGTTCGCGCACGAAAACTGTTAAAGACGTTTCGCCTGGACAACAAGCTAGATTGGTTCCCAGCGGACTTCTCAAAAGGGATGCGGCAGAAAGTAATGATCGTCTGTGCATTCATGACCGATGCCAAAATGCTGTTTGTTGACGAACCATTCTATGGCCTTGATCCACTAGCAGTGCACGACTTGTTGCAATTGATTGCTGAAAAGAAAAAGCAGGGTGTCGGGATCCTGATGTCGACCCATGTTTTGGATACGGCGCAGCGGTACTGCGATCGCTTTGTGCTCTTAAATGAAGGCCAGGTTAAGATTGCTGGTACTTTACAGGAACTGCAGGCACAAAGCAACCATCCTGATGGTTCACTAAGTGATATCTACCTTCAATTAGCGAAGGGTGATGCCCATGAATAAACTATTTGAACAACGGCGCCGGCGTCACTTTATGTTGTTGCTTAAGTATTGGAGACTGGTTTTCAATGACCATTTTGTAATCGCACTATTCTTTATCCTAGGTGCACTCGCATACAGCTATTCTCAAATGCTGCCGCAGGTTAAACCGTCAATGTGGTGGCCTAAATGGGCGCTGGTGATTTTTTTGACTATTTTTGCCCAGTTAGGCAGAGTTGCCAGCTTACTAAAAAAAGCCGATCCAGTTTTTCTATTGCCAAAATCAGACAGCATGTCGGACTATTTCCGGTCGGCGTATGCCTATAGCTGGTGGCTGGCAATCATCATGGGCCTTGCTGGCGTGATGATCCCTCTGCCATTAGCAATGGTGGTCATGCATTTAACCACCGTTGATATCATCGCTATTGCTTTATTAGCGGTCTGCTTAAAGACAGCCAACCTATTAATCTATCAGCAGAGGATGTTGTTTTTGCCCAAGGGTGTTTCTAGTTGGATGAGTTGGGTGATGCCGGCATTATCTTGGATACTGTGCTGGTTTATTAATCCATTTTTAGGCTTAGCATTGGGTTCAGCTGATGCAATCTGTCAACACTTAAGAGTGCATGGACGGCGTATAAATTGGCGTAACGCAGTTAGTTTGGAAAGCGACCGGATGACGGGCCTATACCGCTTCTTTAACCTGTTTACGGACGTTCCTAGTGTTCAGGGTCAGGTTAAACGGCGCAGTTGGGCTGACTGTCTGATTAATTGGCTGGGTAGCAGTGACCCGTGGGCTTATCTGTTTAGTCGGGGATTAGTCCGTAATACCGAAGTGAGTGGCTTGCTTCTTCGCCTGACTTTATTAGGCCTGCTGATAGCTTTCTTTATCCCGGTAGCCTGGCTTAATTCGTTGCTGGTGATGCTGATGGTCTACTTGATTTTTGTTCAACTGGTGCCATTTTATTACCGGTTTGATCAAATAGCCTTCACTTACGTTTACCCCATCGAATCTGATACCAAGCTGCAGGCATTTAAGCAGATTAGTCAGAAGCTGATGCTCATAGTAGCCGTCCTATTGTCTTTATCATCAATCGGGATGCACTTAGACTGGTTACTGGTATTGATCAACCTGGTCTTAACAATAATCGAAGCTTATCTTTTGACACACTACTACTTGAATTATCGAATCAAAAAATTGTAATGGAGAAACTATATGAGAGTTAAACATAAAAAATGGGCAGAGCCATTAATGCATGATCATCCAGAAAAGATGGTACTGGATCCGTCAGCTGTAAAGGGCAAGTGGCAGTCACGCTTTGAAAAGAAACAGCCACTGCAGCTGGAAGTCGGTATGGGTAAAGGGCAATTTATCATTGGCATGGCTAAGGCCCACCCAGACATTAATTTTATCGGGCTGGAAGTTGAACACACGGTTGCAGCGATTGCGTTGAAAAAAGCCTTGCCAGAAGATTTGCCCAACCTGCAGCTAGTTTGTGCTGATGGGGCGGATCTGACCGACTTTTTCGAGCCTCATTCCATTGACCGGATGTGTTTGAATTTTTCTGATCCTTGGCCAAAGAAGCGGCATGCTAAGCGTCGGTTGACGTATCATACCTTCTTAAGTGGCTATCAAGAGATTTTAAAAGAACACGGAGCCATTGAACTAAAGACTGATAATATGGGATTCTTCCAATTCTCATTGGTCAGCATGAATAACTTTGGTATGCAGTTTGATGGTGTTTGGCTCGACCTCCACAACAGCGAAGAAGCTGAACATAATGTTGAAACGGAGTATGAGCATAAATTTAGTGAATTAGGCCAGCCAATTTACAAACTAACAGCACATTTCTAACAATAATTTCTAAAATACAATCAGACCATTGGCGTCAAATGAGATGCTGATGGTCTTTTTTACGATTACGCTGATTTTTCACAAGCAAAATAGTGATTTAGTAAATTGGTTTAGCTTGCTCAATTTAGCAAAAAATATCCTTATTTTTCAAATTGGTATAGTCGAGCTTTAGGCGACAAAGCAAAATTTTTATTTATTTTTCCAAGGACATTTACAAACGATTATCAATTGCAATGTTTCTTACTAATAACCCACAAAAGCGGGGAAATTAATATCTTTAATGCTATACGCTTAGCAAGATTGGCAAAATTAATTTGCATAATTTAGCTTGACGATTGGGATGGTTAGTGCCAATATATGACACATAGATGGTTACCAACCAAATTGGTATAGTTTTTATTTGTGAAAGGAACCTAATAATGAAAAACGAATTTTCAGTCAAAGTTTATTCTGACGGAGCTGAAATCAATGCTATGCGCAAAATGGCGCAAAATGATTATCTGACTGGGTTCACTACTAATCCATCCCTTATGAAGCGGGCAGGGATTACTAATTACCTGAAATTTGCTCATGAAGTGGTATCTGAATTTCCAAATTACTGCATTTCTTTTGAAGTATTCAGTCAAGATCCAGTCACGATGAAGGAAGAAGCATTAACGCTTTCTTCGCTTAGCAAGAATGTTTACGTCAAAATTCCTATTTTGAACTTAAATGGCAACTACAATACTGGATTGATCAGTGATTTGTCTGACAGCGGCGTTAAAGTTAACGTTACTGCGATTACGACTGACCACCAAGTAGCAGAGGCGTTAACAGCTGTTAACTCTACTACTCCAGCAATTGTTTCCTTGTTTGTTGGCCGGGTTGCGGATACTGGTCGTGATCCAAAGAACTTTGTTGATCGGAGCGTTGAATTATGCTCAGACTATCCAAATGTTGAAACTCTGTGGGCTTCAACCCGTGAAGTTTACAACATCTACCAAGCCGAAAAGGCTGGAATTGACATTATTACTGTGCCACCGAAGATCTTGGAAAAGTACAATGCACGGCGCAGCTTCACCCCAGACGCAGTTGCAATGGATACGGTTAGGGGCTTTGACAATGATATTAAGTCATTGGGCTTTAGCATTTTAGATGAAAAGGAAGCAATGACGGTCTAAGCAAAAACTTAACACTCCAAATTAATTATCAACGCATACAAATAGCCCCCTGTTAAAGTTAACAGGGGGCTATTATTCTTTAAGAAAAGGAGCGATTTGAATGTACAGTATCGTTGCTGTCAATTTTCTTATTAATTAGTGTCTTTGCATATCGAGAATGGATCCAGTATAGGCATCAGCAATGAAACGGTAATTAACAATTTTACCGTCCTCTAACCGTTGGATCCCGCCGCGGTATGCTTGCGTGTGAACTGCAAAACGCTGGAAAGGCCTTGGCGTTTGATCAATCCAGCTACCAATCACTGAGCCTTCACGCTTAAAGTCCGCAATCACCAGCCTTAAAATAGTATTAGCACTTTGCTGTCGTTGTCCCGCTAATTTACCAGCCATCCAGCCAATAAGTCCGGACATACCTAAGATCATTGAAAAGACCAATGGATTAGCGATATTTTTGCTGTTGTTCATAGAAATGATTCACCTTACTTTATTAACGGCATGATAGTTTAAGCTTATCATATCTTGTCTTATAAGCAAGCAAGTTCATCAGGCACATGAGTTGTTCTAAGAGAGGTTACTGTGGTAAATTGAAGAAAAACGACCGAGGAGGAACTGTAATGGAGACGTTAGAGCATATGGATATGAATGAATTCATGAAGAAGATTGTGAAGGGCACATATGTATTGTTCTTTACCGCTGACTGGTGTCCAGACTGTAACTTTATCAAACCAGCAATGCCGGAAATTGAAAGCGACTTTTCCCAGACCAAGTTCATTGCTATTAATCGTGATGACAATATTGAACTGGCCGCCGACTTTGGAATTATGGGAATCCCAAGCTTTGTGGTAATGCAAGATGGGCAAGAAAAGGCACGACTAGTTAATAAGAAGCGGAAGACAAAGGAAGAAGTCGAAAGCTTCCTGACTGATGCACTGAAATAAAGCTATGGCTGGAGATGTCTCCAGCTTTTTTTGTTTTGGATGAAGGTCGTGCAGATAAGGGACGACCATTATGGTACAATTACTTAGACTGTGCCATGATTTGGCAAAAACATGATAGAGATGGAGAGATAGATATGCTGATTGCAAGTTATAATCCGGCAGTAATGGGTGACATTTTAGTGATTTTAACTGCACCTGATACGGATGCACAAACGGTTAATCAAAAGGACGATGTCGTTGCCATAACTGATGAAAAGTCAGGCAATTTACTGGGCTACAACTTTTTAAATGCGAGCCAAATTCTGCCTGAATTGCAAGGCCAAAATGGTGAAGTAGCATTGACCAGCGATGAAGTGGCAAAGCTCAATCAAACAGCACAAGCAGCTGGCTTTGACCATGAACTGGTTTTAGATACTACCCCGCACTTTCAAGTTGGCTATGTTGAAGAAGTTAGTGACCACCCTAAGTCTGATCACCTGCACATCACTAAAGTCAACCTGGGCGACCACGTGCAACAAATTGTGTGCGGCTCAGTAAACTTACGTAACCATATTAAAGTAGTAGTCGCCAATGTCGGTACGATGATGCCAGATGGCAAAATTATTTGGCCAGGCAAGCTGCTCGGCGTTGAAAGTGATGGCATGATTTGTGCACCACGCGAGTTGGCATTGAAGAATGCACCACAGAAGCCGGGCTGCCTGATTTTAGATGACGAGTTTGCTGAAAATGGTGCTGCTTTTGACTTCAAACGTGGTAATGAACTGTTTGCTTAAATTAGGAAAGGACCAGTTAGCATGACCAAGCAGAATTATTATTTTGTTGGCATCAAGGGTACCGGTATGGCGGCTCTTGCCCGTGTTTTAAAGGGACTGGGTAATACAGTATTAGGCTCTGATATTGATAAGGAGACCTTTACGCAAAAGCCATTGGCAGAAGCCGGGATTCCCGTTCTGTCGTTTAATCCGGACAATTTAAAACCGGGCATGATTGTGGTGAAGGGCAATGCTTTTCCCGATGACCAGCCGGAAGTGGTAAAGGCAAAGGAAATGGGCTTAACGGTGCAAAGTTATCCCCAAACCGTTGAACAGGTCGTCAGTCAAAACATTTCCATAGGGGTTGCCGGTGCACACGGTAAGACCAGTACTACTGGCCTGCTGTCCTATGTATTTGCAAACGTTGTACCGACCAGCTACCTGATTGGTGATGGGGTTGGTCATGGCGAAAATGATTCACGCTTCTTTGTCTTTGAAGCGGATGAATACCGTGACCACTTTCTGGCATACCACCCGGATTACGCAATCATGACCAACATTGACTTTGACCATCCCGATTTCTTTAAGGATATCGATGATGTGCGCTCATCTTTTGAGCAATTTGGTCGCCAGGTGAAGAAGGGCATCTTTGCTTTTGGTGACGATCCCAACCTGCGCAAGCTGCAAGTAGACGTACCAATCTACTACTATGGTACGGGAGATCAGGACGATTTTCGGGCCGCCAATATTGAGCGGGATGCAGAAGGTTCTTCTTATGATGCTTACTTCCGTGATCAAAAACTAGGACGGTTTACGATCCACCTGTATGGAGAACACAGCATATTGAATAGTCTGGCAGTTATTGCGGCTGCTTACATGGAACACGTTGACCTTGACCAAATCAAGCAGGAATTAGCTAACTTCCAAGGCGTTAAACGACGCTTTAGCACTAAGAAAGTTGGAGACATTACCATTGTCGATGATTATGCTCACCATCCTTCCGAAATTAAGGCAACGATTGATGCGGCACGACAAAAGTTTCCTGACCAACAGATTATTGCGGTCTTTCAGCCACATACTTATTCGCGCTTGCAAGCTTACTTAAAGGAGTTTGGTGAATCATTATCACAGGCTGATAAGACTTATATTTTGCCAATTTTCGGTTCTATCCGTGAACACAGCGGCCATGTTTCTGATGATGATTTGCAAGCCCTTATTCCTGGAAGTGTGGAATTAACAATGGACCATCTGAGCGATTTGCTTAAATACCATCAGCAAGTCCTGATCTTTATGGGGGCAGGAGATATTCAAAAGTATGAAGACTGTCTCCAACAATTAGTAGATCAAGAAGAAAAATAACTTGTACCGTTGGAAGTCGTTTGTTAATATACTTGTTAATAAACGTCAAGATTAGTCAAACTTTTAGGAGGCCTTAAATATGGATAACTTTTCCGGAGAGCCACGACGCGAGGTTAACACCGGCGCTGGCTTGAATGCATTCTTAGGACGAATGTATGGCTATATGTCACTAGCAGTCCTTGTGTCTGCATTTGTAGCTTACTTAACAATGGTTCCTTTCCGTGCTGCAACAATGGGCTTTGTGGCTGCACACTCTGGTATGGTGTGGCTGATCCTACTGTTGCCAATTGCATTGTCGATGGGGATTAGCTTTAGCGCGACACGTAATCCAGTTGGCAGCTTTGTAATGCTGATGGTGGTGGCAGTGATTTATGGCTTCGAATTTTCATTGATTTCGATGGCTTACACTACTGCTAACATTGTAGCTGCCTTCCTGTCATCATCGGCGGTCTTTATCACGATGGCGTTGATGGGGACATTCACTAGGCTTGATTTGAGTCGGGCAGGCAGTCATGCCTTCGCCGCTTTAATTGCCTTAATGATTGCTTACATCATCAACATGTTCCTGCGATCAGCAGCGATCACCTACGTCTTCTCCTTTATCGCAGTGATTATCTTTACGGTGTTGACTGCTTGGGATGCACAGAAGATGAAGGCCATTTACGTTAACTATGGCAGTGAAACGTCAATTGGTGGTTTAGCTGTTTTAGGCGCATTGCAGCTGTACCTAGACTTCATCAACTTATTCATCTCATTCCTGCAGATTTTCGGGATGAGTGATCGTAACTAATTAAAGCGCTAATGCTGATGCTAATTGCGGTCTGGAACGTGGTGGCCATCATTTTCAGCCCGTTATCGGTCTGCAAACTGAGGCTTCGATTAAGCGAAAGGTCGCTAAGTCGAATTTCACCACTGAGACCGCTGATCAATCGCAATGTTATAACATCAGTTGATTTACTCACTATGATGGCTTTACGTAATACGATTCAGTTCATCCACAGTGTTGGCCAAATAATTTAAATTGGGCATGCAAGCAAGTCAATTCTGACTTTGTTTGCACGCCCTTTTTGTTACAATAGGAGGTGAAAGAGAGAGGTAAGTATAATGGCAAAAAAATTATTATTGATTGATGGCAACAGCATCGTATTCCGGGCCTTCTTTGCGATGCACAACCAAATTGATCGTTTTACCAACCAGGATGGCTTGCACACCGCGGCTATTTATGGCTTTAAGTTAATGCTAGATCATGTGTTGGCTAACTTTACGCCCGACGCTGCCCTGGTCGCATTTGATGCCGGTAAAGTCACGTTCCGGACCCAAAAATACGCTGATTATAAGAGTGGCCGTGCTAAAACGCCTAGTGAATTAACCGAACAGTTGCCTTATGTCCGTCAGTTGGTCGCTGATTCCGGTATGCACAGCTATGAATTAAAGAACTACGAAGCCGACGACATTATTGGGACAGTCGCTAAGATGGCTGACGAAGCGGGTTACGAGACGCTGATCGTTACCGGTGATCGTGACCTTACTCAATTGGCTACTGCACACACAACGGTTGCGGTCACTAAGAAGGGCGTCACGCAGACGGAACATTTCACCCCTGAATATATGCAGGAAAAATTAGGGGTAACACCAACGCAATTCATTGATGTGAAGGCGTTGATGGGTGACAGTTCTGATAATTATCCAGGGGTTACCAAAATTGGTGAAAAGACAGCCCTGAAATTGATTCAGGAATATGGTTCACTCGATCAGATGTATGAGCATATTGACCAAATGAAACCTAGCAAGCGTAAGGAAAATCTGATTAACGAAGAAAAGATTGCGCGCCAGTGTCAAGATCTGGCCCGTATTCGTCGGGACGCTCCGGTTGAATTGACGCTAGATCAATTGCAATATGATGGTCCCCAAACGGAAAAGTTGGTAGACCTTTACACACAGCTTAACTTTAAATCCTTCCTCTCCAAAATGAACTTAGCCCCAGATGAAGGCGAAGGTGAGGGAGAAAAAGACATTCAGTTTACCACCCTGACGAAGAATAATTTAGCAGATGTAAAGCAGATTGGTCCTGAAGTGGCCTTTTATTTAGAAATGCCAGATGCTAACTATCACTTGTCGCCATTTGCTGGTTTTGCTATTGGTAACGGCGAAAAATGGTGGGCGAGCCGGGATGCGGAATTACTCAAGCAAGAGCCTTTAAAGAGTCTTTTGAGTGATCCTAACATTAAGAAAGATACTTTTAATGCTAAAGCACAGTATGTGGGCTTACACCGCATGGGGATTACCTTTGCCGGATTAAACTTTGATTTGTTATTAACCTCTTACCTCTTAAATACTTTTGACAATAGTGATGATCTGGGCCAAGTGGCCGCAGAACATGATTATCATGACGTCCAACCAGATGAAGACGTATACGGCAAGGGTAAAAAGCGCGAGCTGCCTAGTGATGATCACGTATTCTTCAATCACCTGGTACAGAAGGTACGGGCCATTTGGCAGCTGCAAGAACCTTTGAAAAAAGAGCTGACGAAAAACGAACAGTTGCCGCTCTATGTTGATATTGAGCGTCCGCTTTCAACCGTCCTGGCAAAGATGGAAATTACCGGTGTTCGAGTTAACGCCACTACGCTGAAATCCATGGGTAGCAAGCTGAAAGAGCGCTTAGCAGAATTGGAACAGCAAATCTACAATGAGGCGGGCGAGGAATTTAATATTAATTCCACCAAGCAATTGGGCACGGTTCTCTTTGAAAAACTAAAGCTGCCAGTGATTAAGAAGACAAAGACGGGGTATTCGACTTCCGTTGAGGTTTTACAAAAACTCGAAGGACAATCACCGATTATTGAAGATATTCTGAATTACCGGCAGATTGCTAAAATCCAGTCGACCTACATTACAGGACTGCTAAAGGTTATTCACTCTAGTGATCAAAAGATTCATACCCGTTATTTGCAAACCCTGACCCAGACGGGACGTTTATCATCAGTAGATCCTAACCTGCAGAATATTCCGGTACGACTTGAAGAAGGTAAACGAATTCGGCAGGCTTTTGTTCCTAGTCATAAGGGCTGGAAAATTTTCTCGTCAGACTACTCACAGATTGAATTACGGGTACTGGCGCACGTTACTCATGACCATAACCTGCAGCAAGACTTCATTGACGGGAAGGATATTCACGAAAGTACTGCCCGGCGGATCTTCAATCTCTTGCCCGATGAAAAAGTCACCCCTAATATGCGGCGGCAGGCGAAGGCAGTGAACTTCGGTATTGTGTACGGCATCTCTGATTATGGCTTGTCACAAAACATCCACGTTACCCGCAAGCAAGCCCATGCCTTTATCCAAAACTACTTTAAGGAATTTCCGGGTGTAAAGAAGTATGTTCACGATATTGTGGAATCATCACACAAAAAGGGCTATGTCGAGACGCTAACTCATCGACGGCGTTACCTGCCTGACATCCATTCCAAGAACTTTAGTCGCCGGTCATTTGCCGAAAGGACGGCGATGAACACGCCAATTCAGGGTAGTGCGGCGGATATCATTAAGATTGCCATGATCAACATGGATAAAGCTCTGCAAGACCACCAGCTGCAAGCTAAGATGATGCTGCAGATTCACGACGAACTGATCTTCGAAGCACCGGCAGAGGAGATTCCGGTCCTGGAGAAATTAGTACCACATATCATGGATTCGGCCGTTAAGTTAGATGTGCCGCTGAAAGTTGACAGCAAGACGGGTGACACTTGGTACGATTTGAAATAGATTTTGATAAGGCAGCCTAAGACGTGTGGCGTCGGCTTCCTTTTGCTTTTTCACCGAGTTAATTTATAATGATTTTAAATAAACAATTGAGGAGTGGTTGAAGATGCCGGAAATGCCTGAAGTAGAAACCGTCCGCCGCGGTTTGATGAAGATCGCAGTGGGCAGGAAGATTGTGGGAATCGATGTGCACTATGGCAAGACGATTGAAAATGATGTTGAAGAATTTCGCCAGGCTTTAATCGGTCAGACAATCAAAGATGTTGATCGGCGGGGCAAGTACTTACTGTTTCGCTTTACCAATCATTTAACGATGATTTCCCACCTGCGAATGGAAGGTAAATATTTCAACCAGAAAGCGGGTACGCCCATTGATAAGCATACCCATGTTGTATTTCACTTAGACGATGGGACGGACCTTTGCTACCATGACACACGGAAATTTGGGCGGATGCACCTGGTTAAGACGGGTACGGAAATGGACTATGGCGGCTTGCGGACAATCGGTCCTGAACCAACGGAGAAGGATTTTAGACTCGACTATTTCGAAAAAATACTGAGCAAGAGCCGCAGCAAGATCAAGCCGTTTTTGTTAAACCAGAAGCACGTTGCGGGTTTAGGCAATATTTACTGCGATGAGGTTCTTTGGCAAAGCAAGATTAATCCAGAACAGCCGGCTAATACCTTGACCCACAAGCAGGCAGCCGAACTACGCAAAAATATCATTAATGAAATTGCCGTTGCTACGAGGTACAAGGGGACAACGGTCCATAGCTTCACCAATGCCTTTGGCGATGCCGGCGCTTTTCAGGAGAAACTGGTAGCGTATGGTCATGTGGGTGATCGCTGTCCACGCTGCGACACTAAGATGGTCAAGATTAAGGTGGCCGAGCGGGGTACGACTTTCTGTCCCCACTGTCAGCATTTGGTGGAAAAGTAATGGCGAAGGTTATTGGCGTTACCGGTGGCATTGCATCCGGCAAAAGTTTAGTTAGTGCTTATCTGATTGCGCATGGCTTTTCCATTGTGGATGCGGATATTGTGGCACGCGAAGTAGTTGCTCCTGACAGCATCGGGCTAAAAAAAGTGGCGGCTACTTTTGGTAACGAGATCGTAGACACAAAGGGCAATCTTGACCGTAAGCGACTAGCCAAAATAGTATTTGCGGATGATTCGCAATTGAAGCTGCTCAACGATATTTTGCAGCCGCTGATTAGGCAACAGATTCAACAAGAATTACAACAATTCATTGCTCAAGGCCAAGAATACATCTTCTTGGTAGCACCGCTGTTATTTGAAGAGAATTATCAGTCAATGTGCGACGAGATCATGGTAGTGACCGTCACTTTGCAAACCCAGTTGCAGCGTTTGATGAGCCGCGATCAATTAAATGAGCAGCAAGCTCGAAGGCGCATTGCCGCTCAGTGGCCGCTTAGTCGTAAAATTGCACTGGCAGACGTTGTTATCGATAATGATGGGACAATTGCCCAAACAAAGGCCCAGCTAGCGGCCTGGATCAAACGAACAATTGCTTAGTTATGGTATAATAATGTGTTGATAAAAACGTAAGCTAAGGAGGGTATCCCTTGATTTGTCCACATTGTCATAAAAATGGTTCCCGTGTGGTTGATAGTCGTCCCACAGATGATGGTATGTGCATCCGTCGACGGCGTGAGTGCATCCACTGTGGCTTTCGCTATACTACGTTTGAACGTTATGAAGAGAGCCCTCTTTTGGTGATCAAAAAGGATGGCACCCGTCAAGAATTTGATCGCAAAAAGATCTTAAATGGTTTAATCCGTTCTGCTGAGAAACGACCAGTAAGCATGGATCAATTAACCTCCATTACGGACTATGTTGAAAATAAGGTCCGCAGCCTAGGCGAAAATGAGGTTTCTAGTCAACTCATTGGTAAGTATGTCATGGAAAAACTGAAAGGTGTCGATGAAATTTCTTACATCCGTTTTGCCAGTGTTTACCGTCAATTTAAGGATGTCGATGCCTTTATGAACGAAATTCAGTCGATGATTGGTAAAAACAAAAAGCAGGGTGAGCAAGATGACTGATGCAAATACTGAGTTAAGCCCGCGAACCGGGTATGTGGTCTGTGCATCAGCCGATTTTTATGCCTTTAACCTGCAGGTCCTGTTAGATTACTATCAGCCAATGATGAGTCCCCATACACTGGGGCTTTTTTTGGCCCTGCGCCAGCAGATTTCAGAAACACCGCTGGTAATCAATGCTCAGCCGCTGTCATCACTATTGATGCAGGTGAATGAAGGATTCATACAGGTCAAAGAGGGGTTGGCGCAGCTAGAGGGCTTGCGGTTATTGAAAACGTATCGATCAGACAGCAATCATGACTCATTGATTTTGGAATTGCAGCCTACACTGACGCCAGTAGAGTTTATAAACGACGACTTGTTAAGTGTATTATGCTTGCAGATGGTTGGCGCTGAGCAGTTCAAAAAGCTGGGTCAACAAGCAAAGGCATACCAGCTGGATTTATCTAATTACCATAATGTTAGCCACTCCTTTTTTGATGTGTTTAAGGTTGATCAGGCAAGCCAGTCGATTGATGATCCCGTAATCCAGCAGTCACGGATAACGCTTGATGAACTATCTAATCAACGAGTAGAGCGCAATCAACTACCAGATAACGACTTTGACTTTCACTTTTTAGCGCAGCAATTAGCTGATCAGGGAGTATCAGCACAAGAACTGCAAGAGTATCGCCACCTGATTTTAACTGAACACTTGGTGTACGGCTTTGATGAATTAACCATTGCTAAACTGCTGGCACAATCCGTTGACCTGGTATCAGGCAAATTAGACATTGATCGCTTTAAAATATTGGTGCGTGCTCAACAGTCACCCAAAGAACCATCTCAATTTCAAGGACCAGCTAAACCATTAGATAACGCAGCGGTAAGCAGCCCAGCTAACAATGATTTTTCTAGTCAAGAACAGGCATTGATTAAGGCTTGTACGCAAGCCCGGCCACTGGATTTTTTGACTCAGCTGAAACAACAGACCGGCAGCGGCTATGTCAGCCCCGCCGAGAAAAATACTGTTGAACGATTAGTTAGCAACTTAAATCCGGCAGCAGTGAACGTTTTAATCTGGTATATTATTGGTGAACGGGGCAATGCTAGCTTAAGTGCCAATTTTGCGGATGCTATTGCCAATAACTGGTTGCAACAGGGAGTAAGCGACGCGGCTAGTGCATTAAAGGCAGCCAAGGATTATCAAAAAAATCGGCAGTCGTTACAATCGCCGCGCAAAAAGACTTATCGTCGTAAAAATGCGGTGCACGAAAAGCTGCCAAAGTGGGCCCAGCCAGGTTATCAAGAAAAGCATGAAGAAGCGAGTCCTGAGCAAGCGGCCGCAATGCGTCGCTTACTGATGCAAGGCGAACAACAAGATAAGCATAAGCGAGGTGAAAAGGATGAAAGCAGTAAATAATTTCTGGCAGAATCAAAATCAAAGCAACCAGATGCAGCAATTCATGGCAGAGGTCTTTGCCGATAATGATGTAAAGCAATTTTTGACTGTCCACCAGGCGGACCTATCAAAAGAGGCTATTCAAAGGGGCGAGTCGAAGCTCTACGAATATGTTCACCAAAAGAACATTATCAAACAAGGTGGCGTGAGTGTTGCTCCTGGTTATACCCCTCGCTTGGTATACGCAGCCGGACAGATTGATGTTTCCTATGTCCCGACTAAGGAGCATATGGAGCAACAGGCAGCCCAGGAACTACATGATCGGGTTTCTACAATGGATATGCCCCGCAACATTCGACAGGCCAATTTCCATGATTTTTGGCTGGAAGGGGCTAATAGCTCGCCCAGTCGGACAGCGGCCTTTGGTAAATTAGTTTCCTTTAGCCAAGAATATGATGGTCAGCACTTTATGCCTGGTTACTATCTCACCGGCAAATTTGGTGTGGGTAAGACTTATTTATTGGGTGCATTAGCGAATGCATTGGCACACAAAGGAATTAGGAGTACCTTGGTGCACTTTCCCACCTTTGCCGTCAAGATGAAGAGTGCGATTGGCAATAACACTACTGATCAATTGCGCGACCAGGTTAAGGCAGCACCGATCCTGATGCTAGATGACATTGGTGCTGATACTTTGTCACCATGGCTGCGCGATGAAGTGCTGGGCGTTATTCTCGAATACCGGATGCAAGAGGAATTACCAACCTTCTTCTCATCAAACTTCACCATGGACGAGTTAACCGCCCACTTGGCCCAGGATAACAACGGCGGCTCGGAACCACTGAAAGCACAAAGAATCATGGAAAGAATTCGCTTCTTATCTAGAGAATTGGTTATTTCCGGTAAAAACTTACGGGTTAAGGATTAATTTGATGGGTCCCTTGACATTGGGCCATAAAGCTTGTAGTCTATATAACTGTTGAAAGAAAAGCAGAAGCACCCGCTTCTCGCCTTGGTGACTAGAGTGACCGGGCTGACTAGTAGAAATTTCGTCGAGTGATCGGCGTTAGCGGGGTGTGTTTTGCACCTCGCTTTTTTGCTTCTTCTTTCGTTATCAAATTGGAGGTGTATTGCCATAGCTCAGGGAATGAATGTCAACAACGGTATTCGTGCACGGGAAGTTCGTTTGATTGATCAAAACGGCGAACAACTCGGGATCAAGTCCAAACGGGAAGCATTGCAATTAGCTGAAGATGCTGGCCTCGATCTGGTTTTGGTAGCACCAAAGGCTCGTCCTGCGGTTGCCCGGATCATGGACTACGGAAAGTATCGTTTTCAGATGCAGAAGAAGGAACGTGAAGCTCGTAAGAATCAAAAGACCCAAGCGGTTAAGGAAATCCGCCTGAGTCCTACGATCGATACTAACGACTTCAACGTTAAGTTAAATCGGGTTCGTAAGTTTATCGCCAAGGGTGATAAAGTTCGTGTTTCTTTGCGCTTCCGTGGTCGTGCCATTACCCACAAGGATATCGGTCGAGACATGATCGAACGTATGGCGGAAGAAACTAAGGACATTGCTACAGTTGTTCAGCGTCCTAAGATGGAAGGTCGCAGCATGTTCTTAACGCTTGCCCCAATTACTGATAAGGCAAAAAATTAAAGAAGGTAGGGAATACTTATGCCAAAGATGAAGACTAATCGCGCTGCTGCAAAGCGTTTCAAGCGTACTGCAAAGGGTGGATTCAAGAGTGGTAACTCATTCACCAGCCACCGTTTCCACGGTAAGACCAAGAAACAGCGTCGTCAATTACGTGGATTAAGCATGATGGACAAGACTAACAAGAATCGTTTCAAGAAGATGCTTCCTTACGCTTAATACCTGAATTGAAAGTTAATTCGAAAAAATAGGAGGAGACCACTATGCGAGTTAAGGGTGGAACAGTTACGCGCGCTCGTCGTAAGCGCATTATGAAATTAGCAAAGGGTTACACGATGTCCAAGCACCGTCTTTTTAAGACTGCTAAGGACCAAGTAATGAAGAGTGGTACTTACGCCTTCCGTGATCGTAAGGTTAACAAGCGTAAGTTCCGTGAATTATGGATTGCCCGGATCAACGCCGGTGCCCGTATGAATGACATTAGCTACAGCAAGCTGATGCACGGCTTGAAGCTGGCTAACATCGACATTAACCGTAAGATGCTGGCTGACTTGGCTGTGAACGATGCAGATGCTTTCAAGGCCATCGTTGACCAAGCTAAGCAGGCATTAAACTAAGCTTGTCATTTGAATATGATATAAAAGACCTCTTGGCGTTCGGCTTTACCTGATGCTAAGAGGTCTTTGCTTATCCAAGGCATTAGCTGAGTAGGAATATTTTAGATAGATAACCTATTACTTGCTTAGCTCGGCTGTTCTGGATCGTAGCGGCCATCATTTGAAGCCCGTCTTTGCCGGTCTTCAAACTGAGGCTTCGACTAAGCGGTACCCCGCTAAGTTGAATTTCGGTACTGAGACCGCCGCGCAGTCGCAAGTAATGTGATTAATCGTTAATGTTAGTTGCCGTTTTAGATCGCATTACTGCAAGCAGTGACTACAATGTGAGTCCTTCTTAGATCCTGTAAATGGTAACCTAATGCTGGGAAAGTTTAATCCCATAATGTTAAAGCTTAACAAGAAAGTCAGGCAATACTAGTTAGTTGTTTTCATTGAATTTATTAGATAATTGAACCCCTTTGTGACTGTCGGTATAATTAATAATAAAAAGAATTAGACGAGGTAACATTTTGTTAGAAGCATTTAAACCAACGTGGATGGTCAAAACTGTATATGATCTTTCACCTGCACAATTAAAAAAAGAGGGCATCCGGGCCGTGTTTTCTGACTTGGATAATACCCTGATTGCTTGGAATAATCCCGATGGTACTCCTGAACTGCATCACTGGATGGATGAGCTGCATGCGACAGGGATTCCTTTAATTGTCATCTCTAACAATAGTGCTGACCGAGTGGGCCGCGCTGTGGAAAAATTGAACTTGCCTTTTGTTGCGCGTTCATTGAAGCCTCTTAGTTGGGGAATCAATAATGCGCGTAAACGCTTGGGCCTGAATAAGCATGAGGTAGTGATGGTGGGCGATCAATTGATGACCGATGTCATGGCCGCCCATCGCGCTGGTGTTCGCAGTGTATTAGTAAAGCCCCTTATTTCGACCGACAAGTGGGTCACTTGGCCCAACCGCTTTATGGGTAATATGATTATGAAAGCATTGCAGTACAAATATGAGGATATGAAGTGGCAGGAGGAGTTGCATGGATAATCAGGAAGAATTACGTTGTATTGGCTGTGGTGCAGTGATTCAGTCCACTGATCCGCACAAGGTTGGTTATACGCCACAGTCAGCGGTTAAAAAGGGGATGGCAAGCGGCGAGTTATACTGTCAACGCTGCTTTCGCCTACGTCACTATAATGAAATTGCCCCGGTTTCTTTGAGCGATGACGACTTTTTGCGTTTGCTCAGTCAAATTCGCGATACGAAGTCTTTAATTGTCTACGTTGTGGATATATTTGATTTAAACGGCAGTTTGATTCCTGGCCTGCATCGCTTTGTGGGCAATAATCCGGTTTTACTGGTCGGCAATAAAGAAGATATTTTGCCCCGGTCATTGCATCGCACTCGTTTAACTGATTGGATGCGGCAACAGGTTAACCAGGCAGGTATCCGACCAATTGCGACAACTCTAGTGTCAGCAAAGAAGAATCACCAAATTGAGGAACTGTTGGCCTTAATTGAAAAGTACCGGCAAAATCGTGACGTATATGTAGTTGGGGTTACTAATGTCGGCAAGTCGACTTTGATTAACCAGATTATTGCTTTACGGACAGGGGTCAAGGACCTGATCACTACTTCCCGTTTTCCCGGTACCACTTTGGATAAGATTGAAATTCCGCTGGACGATGGTCATCAGTTAATTGATACTCCAGGGATTATTCATGAGCACCAGATGGCCCATGTTTTGCCAGCTAAGGACCTGAAATTGGTCTCACCACAGAAAGAATTGAAGCCCAAGACTTATCAGTTAGATGATCAGCAGACCATCTTCCTTGGTGGCATTGGTCGCTTCGACTATCTGAATGGCCCGCATGCGGGCTTTGTGGCTTACTTTGACAACAATCTGAAGCTGCATCGAACTAAGCTGGCTAATGCGGACAGTTTCTATAAAAAACACTTGGGTGATCTATTAACGCCCCCGACGAAGGATGAAGTTGGCCAGATACCGGAGCTGACGCGGTATGAATTTACGACTGAACAAAAGAGCGACATTGTGTTTGAAGGCTTAGGCTGGATTACCGTCCCAGCTGGCGTTACGGTTGCTGGCTGGGCACCTGCCGGCGTTTCAGTCTTGATTAGACGAGCAATGATTTAAGGAGCACAAATATGCAATTACGAGGCAAACAAAAACGATTTTTACGAGCACACGCTAACCAACTACAGCCGATTTTTGCAGTGGGCAAAAACGGATTGTCACCGGTTTGGCTGTCACAATTAGAAGGTGCCCTTGACCGGCGTGAGTTGATTAAGGTCAATATTCTGCAGAATGCGGACGTTTCGACTGCTGACGTCAAGGAATACATTGAAGATAATTCCGATATTCAGGTGGTCCAGACGATCGGCCGGGTATTGGTATTATTTAAGCCTTCTAAAAAGACAGAACTGCGTGACCTATCACGGCGCGTATCTAAATTATAAATGGGGCGACCAGTATGGCGAAGTCAACGTATGGTACAACTCCACAATTGCAATTTCAACGGGTAACGACGATTCCGCACCGGCGGGTGGGGTTGTATGGCGGAACGTTTAATCCGGTCCACAATGGTCATTTACTGGTTGCTGATCAGGTGGGCAAGGCCCTTTGCTTAGATCGGGTATACCTCATGCCTGACATGCAGCCGCCGCATGTAGACCATAAAGACGCTTTAGCCGCTAAATACCGGGTTGCAATGCTGAAACTAGCAATTGCGGACAATCCTTTTTTGGGCTTGGAACTGGCTGAAATTACCCGTGGTGGCGTTAGTTACACATATGACACGATGGTAGAATTGAAAAAGAAACACCCAGAAATTGACTACTACTTTATCATTGGTGGCGATATGGTTGATTATCTGCCGAAATGGCACCGGATTAACGAACTGTTAAAATTAGTCAATTTTGTGGGGGTTCGCCGTCCCGGAGCGCGCAATCATAGTGATTATCCGGTGATTTGGGTCGACACGCCACAGGTTGACTTTTCATCCAGTGATATTCGCGCACGCATTCATGACGGACGTTCCATTAAATACATGGTTCCCGATGCCGTTGAAGATTATATTAAGGAGCATCAATTGTATCTTGAATGATCAGATTCAATATCATGAACATTTAATTCCGTTGACGCGTGAGCAATTGTTAGATAAGCTGCACGCTGCTTTATCAGATAGCCGTTTTGCTCATGTTAAACGGGTAGAAAAAGTCGCAATGAAAATGGCCAAGCGTTTTGGAACCGATGTTGAAGCGGCTAGTATTGCTGGTCTATGCCATGACTATGCAAAACAGCGGCCGGACAAAGATTTTATTGCGGTGATCAAAGTTAAAAAATTAGACCCCGAATTATTAAATTACGGCAATGCAATCTGGCATGGCGTAGTTGGTGCTGAAATGGTGAAAGACGAATTAGGCGTGCAGTCGGAAGATATTTTAGATGCCATTCGCCAGCACACAGTTGGTGGAACATACATGACCAAACTGGCCCAAATTATTTATATGGCTGATTATATTGAGCCGGCCAGAGACTTTGAAGGAGTCGACCGTGCCCGTAAACTGTGTAAGCACGATTTGGGTGCTGCTGTGGCTTACCAGACTAAGCACACGTTAGAATATTTAATTGACAACAATCAACCCGTATACCCACAGACATTAACGACGTATAACGCGTGGGTACCACAGTATAGAAAGGATCTTTGATTGATGGATAGCAAACAATTATTGGAAATGGTTGTGAAGGCTGCGGATGGCCGCCGGGCAGAAGATATCGTTGCCCTGAAGGTGGATCAATTAAGCCCAATGGCCGATTACTTTGTGGTGATGACAGGGGGCTCTAACCGGCAAGTACAAGCCATTGTTAACGCCATTGTTGAAAAAGCACATGAAAATGGTGTCAATATTGGCAGTATTGAAGGTAAGCGTGAGGCCCGCTGGGTACTGATTGATTTAGGCGATGTGGTAGTCCACGTCTTTCGTGATGAGACCCGGCACTTTTACAATTTGGAGAAATTGTGGTCCGATGCCCCATTGGCAAAGATTGATCAGTGGGTCAAAGATTAAATGATTTACCAATCGTTTGCGCAATTTTACGATGACCTGTTTGATGAGCACTTGTATGAAGAATGGGCAAATTATGTTGAAAAACATCGCTCCGAAAATACTAAACAGGTGCTTGATCTAGCAGGCGGTGCTGGCCGGCTGGGTGTACTTCTTGCGCAAAAGGGTTACAGTGTTTGCGATCTGGATTTTTCAGAGGATATGCTCACGCTGGCACAAGCTCATGCAGATGCATCTCAGGTGCCTTTAAAACTGGTTTGCGCCGATATGACGGACTTAAAGGGTTTAGGACAATACGATTTGGTTACCTGTTTTGCCGACTCTTTGAACTACCTGGAAAATATTGACCAGGTAACTGAAAGCATGCAGCAGGTTTATCAGCATTTACGTATAGGCGGTAAGTTCCTGTTTGATATGATCACGCCTTATCAAACGGATGTTGTTTATCCAGGCTATATGTATAATTACGAAGATCCAGATGGTCAACGAGCCTTTATGTGGTCCAGCTATCAGTATGATGATGTGCCTCATGGCGTAATTCATGATCTGACGTTTTTCTACCGTCAAAATAATGGCCTCTATCGGCGGGGCACTGAAACGCATTTTGAACGTGCTTATGGACTTGCATCGGTAACTCAGGCAGTTCAAAGTGCTGGTTTTAATAAGCCTGTTATTACGAGCGATTTTGGTCAGCATCCTATTAGCGATAAGACCACGCGCTGGTTCTTTGAATGTCAGAAGGTGGACTGATGCGTGCAGTAGGACTAATAGCTGAATACAATCCTTTCCATAATGGCCACTTGCACCATCTACAGGCGGCCAAGCGTCTATCAAGAGCAGATGCAGTTGTTGTGGTAATGAGTGGCAATTTTACCCAGCGTGGTGAACCGGCCGTAATAGATAAGTGGACACGTACGCGGATGGCATTATTGAATGGGGCCGATTTAGTCGTTGAACTGCCCCTAGTGTTTGTGGTCCAACCGGCCGATCGCTTTGCCAATGGTGCGTTAACTATTTTGCATGACCTACAAATAAGCGACTTGGTCTTTGGCGCTGAACATCCAGAATGGGATTTTGCAGCGCTAGTAGCAGCAGAAAAGCAATTTCAACAGGCCGCCTTTCAAAATTATGATCAGACTTATGCTACTCAGTTTAATCAACAGCTAGAAGCAGTTACGGGGCATAGCCTACGCGATCCCAACGATATTTTGGCATTTACCTATTACAAGAAAGTAATTCATGAAAAGTGGCCGCTGCATTTACACGCAATTCAGCGACGGGGCAGTGACTATCATGATCTGCACATCAATGGACATATTGCGAGTGCCAGTGCCATTCGCGAAGCTTTAGTTAAAGGTAATGATGCATTGGTAAAGCAGGCGGTGCCGGCAACTACTTGGTCACTGCTTAAAGACTTACAGCAGGTGCCAGCAATGGACCAGCTGTTTATGATTTTACGCAATCATCTTATCCAAGCTCCTGCTAGTCAGCTTGCTAAAACTTACTCGATGGCTGAAGGACTGGAGAATAGGCTGAAGCAAGCTGCCAGTCGCAGCCTGGATTTCAAGAGCCTAATGCATCAGGCTAAAACGAAGCGCTATACATACGCCCATTTATTGCGTCTTTTTCTGTACCTATGCTTAGAAGCAACGCAAGACCAGGTTGATTGGACGATTAAGCATCCGTATATTCGGCTGCTTGGTTTTAATCAACGCGGCCAAGCATATTTGCATCAAGTAAAAAAGGACTTGTCTTTGCCACTTATCACTAAGGTTGATCAGACTTTGCATAATGGTTTATTAGACCTGGATTACCGGGCAGGTAAACTCTACCAAAACTTTACCAATGACGAACAGGACCTTAAACGTGCACCAATTATGGAGCTGTCAAGTAAAGACCGTTGACATTCCACATGCGGTTGAGTATAATTAGGCACGTTGCAATTAGGAGGCTAGTACTGTGAAATGGTCGTTATCTGAGTTGCACCGGTATTCCCGGGAGCCACTTCATATCGATAGTACTTTTGATCTGAAAGCACCCTTAACGACCCGCTTTCCAGAAGAGATTCTGGATGTTACGGGTGTGCGTGTAAAAGGAGACGTTACTTATCACAATGGCGATGCGACGATAGTCGTTCGCGTGCAGACTAAGCTGACGGTTCCTTCCACGCGTTCATTAACTGAGGTTGAATTACCGCTCGATTTTACCTTCGTCGAAAATTACACGGCTGATCCTGATCACCGTGCATTATATGACGACGATGAATTAGTGTTTGTCTTAGAAAATGATCAGACGATGATTGATTTTGACAATGCACTGGTTGAAAATATCTATGAGCAGATTCCAACCAAAGTTCTTTCTGCAAAAGAGAAGGCTGGTCAAAAATTTCCCGCTGGCAAGGGTTGGCAGGTAATTGATGAGCAGACTCATACGGAGCAGAAAAATCAAAGTGTTGATCCACGTCTCGCTAAACTCAAACAATTATTTCCTGATCAGGATGACCACAATTAGCGAACGGTTAAAAGCCACTAGTGGATAATTTATTTTAAGGAGGTGTCAAACATGGCTGTACCAGCACGGAAGACATCAAAGACTCGTAAGCGTAACCGTCGGGGACACATTAAGTTGGCTGTTCCTGGCTTAGCACCATGTCCAAACTGTGGTGAACTTCGTAAGTCACACATGGTTTGCCCAAACTGTGGTTACTACGATGGTAAGGAAGTTATTGCCAAGAGCAACAACTAATTTATCACATTTTTTAAAAAAGCTTTCCTCTAGGCGCCGGACCTGGGAAAGTTTTTTTATTTTTTCATCAGTTCTCAATGAAATTTTTATGATAAACTAGGAATGATTTACTAATATTGTTAAAATTGAAAGGTGAACGCAAATGAGTCGGATTTTGGTTATTGAAGATGAAGAGAACCTGGCCCGTTTTGTGGAGCTCGAATTGAAACACGAGGGATATGAAACGGATGTAGAATTAGATGGTCGCGCTGGCTTAGAAGCAGCATTGAACCAAGACTTTGATGTGATTCTGCTGGACCTTATGCTTCCGGAATTGAATGGGATTGAAGTTGCTCGACGAGTTCGTGAAGTAAAGGATACGCCGATTATTATCATGACCGCGCGTGATTCAGTCATCGATCGGGTATCGGGACTGGATCATGGGGCAGATGATTACATCGTTAAGCCATTTGCCATTGAAGAATTGTTAGCACGAGTTCGTGCATTGTTGCGGCGAATTAATATTGAGGATGGCAACAATACGACCCACCAAACTACGGTAACTTACGAAGACCTGACGATCGAAAAAGAAAATCGGGTAGTACGTCGTGGTGATGAAACAATTAACCTGACCAAGCGTGAATATGAATTACTTCTCATTTTGATGGAGAATATTAATGTGGTTATGTCACGTAAGGACCTTTTGAGCAAAGTATGGGGTTATGATTCGAAAGTCGAAACTAACGTGGTCGATGTTTATATTCGTTACTTACGTAATAAGATCGACCGTCCCGGCGAAAAGAGCTATATTCAAACCGTTCGTGGGACCGGCTACGTTATTCGTTCCTAAGCTTTAATAAATAGAAGGGTTCCTTATGCCAGAAACAACAACGAAAAAACCAACCAAGCGTTTCATGTCGTTGAAGCTCAAGTGGGCTTTGGGGACTGCTATTGGCACCTTGTTGGTTTCCATCGTGGTGATCGTAGCTATTTTTAGCTTTTTTACCCATGATCTGCTCAATCAAGAACAGTCGACGATGGATCATGAAATGACTGTTATCAGTCAGCGGCTTAAGGACATTGATGCACCACTCACCAAGGACAACGTTCACCAGGCATTAGCAAAAGAGGCTTTCGCTAAACCAGAGCACAAATACAGTACCTCGGTATATCACCGGCCATTACTGCAAGGATTAAGCAATTCGCGACTCAATTTCTTCGTGTATGACCGGAAGGGTAAATTGATTTTCGCTACTGACAAACCTTTGCGTCCATTTGTGAACCCGCAACGCTCTAGCATCAGCTTGGTGCGGGGACCAAAACACCGTGTGATGTTCGGACGAATGCCGGTTGATAACAGCCATGGTCACCGCATTGGCTACCTCCAAGTAGAAAACCAGTTAAATAATTACCATGACCTTTATCATCGGCTCATGTTAGTCATGTTGATGGCACTGTGTGTAGTCTTTGTCTTCAGCGGCTTAATTGGTTACTTCTTGTCATGGTTCTTATTACGGCCCATCAACGACCTGCAGTCAGCCATGGCCATCGTTACGCAGGATCCGACCACGGATGTGCGGGTGCCAGAAACTGACCGCAACGATGAGTTAAGCGAAATGTCGCACCTGTTTAATGAGATGCTGGATCAGACGCAGCGTTATATTGATGCCCAGTCGCAATTTGTGGGTGATGTTTCGCATGAATTGCGGACGCCAGTAGCCATTATCCAAGGACATATGGAAATGTTGGATCGGTGGGGTAAAGATGATCCCAAGATCCTTAATGAGTCGATTAAAGCCTCTTTGGCAGAAACGCACCGGATGAATAACCTAGTCAAAGAGATGCTTGATTTGTCGCGTGCCGAACAAGCTAATTTGAATTACCATGATGCGACTACCAATGTCCGCGAGGTAGTTAAGCAGGTCTTTGATAATTTCAAGATGATTCATCCTGACTTTGTCTTTATATTGGATGATGACTTGCGTAAAGATATTGACATTAAAATCTATCGCGACCACTTAGAGCAGATTTTAGTTATCTTGTGTGATAACGCCGTCAAATACTCAACTAACCGCAAGGAAATCCACCTTTCCCTTTCGCGGAATTTCGATTCAGCTGAAATTGGGGTCCAAGACTTTGGTGAGGGGATTTCTCCTGATCAACTGGACCGGGTCTTTGATCGCTTCTACCGAGTGGATAAGGCGCGGAGTCGGAAAAGTGGCGGCAACGGCTTAGGCCTGTCCATTGCTAAACGTCTCGTAGAAAGTTACCACGGTACGATTACCGTCGAGAGTCAGGTAGTATCCGGATCAGTCTTTCGGATCACGATCCCGATTGCTAAAGACGTAAATCAGAAGAATGAATAGAATAGGGCTGTGACATAAGTCCATCTACATAGATTAAAAGCGTACAACGCGGTACACAAATGAGGTCCAAAGTCCGGCAAAAGCCGAACTCTGGACCTCTATTTGTGCTCGCGGGGGTGTGAAGACGAAGTCGTAAACGACTTCTGTCACACTCCCTTAATTTTGCCTCGCTGATTTGGTGGTCACTTTGAACTAGATCAATACGCCATTACAGTGGTCAATTTCGTGTTGAACAATCTCAGCGTAAAGGTCGGTAAGTGTTAGCCGCTGTGGCTTGAATTCTTGATCATCGAACTTCACAGTTATTTTATGAAAACGGGTAGTGGGGCGCTGTCCTTTTAAACTCAAGCAGCCCTCACTAGTTTGGTATGGGGAGGCTTGTTGCACGATTTGGGGGTTAAATATCAATAAAGGCTGTGGGATATAGTCAATTACAATAATATCTTTCAGCTGGCCGATCATATTGGCTGCCATCCCAATACAATTCTTGCGATGATCTTGAAAGGTATCTAACAGGTCACGACCTACTTGTAAGTCAGCTTTAGTTGCTGGCTCACTTTTTTGACTCAGAAACATAGGGTCGTGTTGAATCGGACGAATCATACTTGTTTGCCTCCGCAAAAATAATTAGTGCTTTCATTATACAAAAATCGCCAGCATCCGGATCGGAAATACTGGCGATTTTATTAATTAGTGTT
Source organism: Candidatus Limosilactobacillus merdigallinarum (assembly GCA_019114515.1). Taxonomy (GTDB): domain Bacteria; phylum Bacillota; class Bacilli; order Lactobacillales; family Lactobacillaceae; genus Limosilactobacillus; species Limosilactobacillus merdigallinarum. The sequence goes on along the minus strand of DXFH01000002.1, from coordinate 140,433 downwards.
GTTATGGATGGTGATGCTGCTTACCAGCATTTCGTTGTTTCCCGGCATTGCGCTGGTTGCCTTGATTACGCTTCTGATGATTAACATTCCCCTTAAGCTGGGCAACATTTGCGGAATAATTATCTTGTGCCGTTGTTTGCTTTGGTTTAGCAATCGTTACTGGCTTAACTGGGTGTTGCTTTGCTTCTTCTTGGATCTGTTTCTTCAGACGTGGCCGATAAGCATTGATTAGCCAAGTTTGCAGGATAGCAAAGATCCCACCAATGAAGAAGTACAGTCCTAAACCAGCCGAAGATGACATACAGATGAAGAAGATCATCAGCGGACTAAAGATCATCATGGCCCGCATTTGTTTCTTCTGACTATCAGGTAGTCCCACTAAGGACAGCCAGCTTTGTGCTAAGTAAGCAACAAATGACAGGATGGCCAAGACGATGCTTGGTTGCCCTAAGTGGATGCCCATGAACTGTGCATTGAAAAGATCCGGTGAGTAGCGAATGGCATCGTACAGGCCGGTGAAGATTGGCAATTGAATCAGTAGTGGAAAGCAGCCGATACCGCCGGTCATGCTGATGTTATTGTCACGGTACAGACGCATCATGGAGCGGTTGACTTCCGCTTGTTCTTCGGGTGTTTTCGCCTGCTTTAATTGCGCTTGCAGTGAGCGAATCTGTGGTTGCACCATTGCCATCTTTTCTTGCATCATAGTCGACTTTTTCATCTGACTCATCATTACTGGGAGTAAGATCAGTCGCACAATGACTACGATCGCAATGATTGCCCATCCGTAGTTATTTCCTAAGTGGCTAGCTAGCCATTCCATTAAGTGCTGCATTGGAATACCAAGGTAGGTATTAATCCAGCCATAGATCCCATGAGTAGGCGCTTTTGTACTCATCATGGCTTGCTTGGATGAACACCCACTTAAAATAGCGGCAGCTAGGCCTAAGCTAGCGAGAGTTAGTCCTCTTTTTTTATTCATTGTTTTAATTCATCCTTTTTTCAAAAGTATCTGTTAAATAATACTCTAAAACAGTCTGAAATGCTAGTAACTCTACCAATCAGTACTGATTGAAAAGTTCGCATAGTCACTTAAATTGGCCGGTGTCACTTCGTAATGTTCGATCCGCGCATAAGGGGCGATGGACCCATCCTTAAGCGCACGGACAAGTTGGTGCATGTTTTTGCTGGGGCCCTGGGCTTCAATATATACCTGACCATTAGGCAGATTTTTAACGAAGCCAGTTAATCCCAGTTGTTTAGCTAGTTGATAAGTTGACCAGCGAAAACCGACACCTTGCACGACGCCGGAAACCAGAATATGGTAATTAATCATACTAAAACCCTCCACTTAGGATTGAATCGACAATGGTATAATTAGCGCGACGAGGTGAACAGAATGAGAGAAAAGATTACTTCCATCCACAACCAGCGAGTTAAGGATTGGAAAAAATTACAAACCAAAAAGGGTCGCAAAAAGTCGCACACTTACCTATTGGACGGCTGGCATTTAGTAATGGAAGCCAGCCATAGCAATCAGAAATTATTGACTTTAATTGGGATTGCTGATGAATTGGATCGTCATGCAGACATTGTAGCACTGTTTGACGAGGTCTTCGAAGTCACCCCTGCGATCATGAAAGACATTGTCGATTCAGAAACTCCCCAGGGAATTGCAGCAGTTGTTGAATTGCCTGATGCCCACCAATTGCCAGCTGATCGGCTGCATGGTGCATGGCTTTTCCTTGATCGGATTCAAGATCCTGGCAACGTAGGAACGATGGTTCGGACAGCGGATGCTGCTGGTTTTCGGGGAGTAGTGGCTAGTTATCAGACTGCTGATTTCTTCAATCCAAAAGTCGTGCGGTCAATGCAGGGCAGCCAGTTTCATTTGCAACTAGTTGATGGCGATTTGAAGAAATGGATTGCTGATTTTAAAGAGGCTGGTTTGCCAGTCTATGGCTCGGAATTGAACCCGCAAGCCAAGAACTTCCGTGACGTTCAGCCAGGAGCTGATTTTGCCCTGATTATGGGTAACGAAGGCCATGGGATGGATCATGACTTGTTACAAGAAACCACGGATAACCTATATATTCCAATGCGGGGACAAGCGGAATCATTGAACGTGGCCGTGTCGGCAGGGATTTTAATGTTCCAGTTAAATCGTTTGTAAAACACTTACAATTAACAAGCAAAATTATTCCTTTTTGCGTTGGAATACGGTAAAATTAAATCAAAATAGGAAAGAGGCAGTGATGTAAATGCGGACGAAGGATGAATGGAAACACGACCCTGAATACGTAGCGATCGTGCAAGATTTGTTGGACCAGCCGGCAGTGCAGCGCTTGTCGGAGTTTACGCAACACCACCACTCCAATCGCTTGCAGCATTCGATCGCCGTTTCATATGATAGTTACCGGATCACTAAACGCATGCATTTAGATTACAAGAGTACCGCGCGGGCAGGATTATTGCATGACTTGTTCTATTATGATTGGCGGAAGACGAAGTTCGATTTGGGCACGCATGCTTTTATTCACCCACGGGTAGCATTGCGCAATGCAGAGAAGATTACCAAATTGAATGATAAGGAAAAAGATATCATTTTGAAGCATATGTTTGGTGCTACTTTGGCTGTGCCCCGGTATATGGAGAGTTTGCTTGTCTCTTTAGTCGATGACTACGAAGCTGAAAATGAGTTCTTCTCACCATTTCGGAAGCGGATTGGTCAAAAGCTGGAACGCGAAGCAACAAAGTTAAACTTGAAGTAATTAATTTGGGAGGTTTTGTGAATGGATCAAGTCAAAGAAAAACATACTGAGGACGACTTTAGCCTTTGTCCACGGTTTTCCAAGACTTTTTCAATTCTAGGAAAAAAGTGGAACGGCTTAATTATTGAGGTATTACTCAATGAACCGACGCAGCGCTTTAAAGACCTGGCTTCCCACATTGATGCTTGTAGTGACCGGGTTCTTTGCGAACGTTTGAAGGAGCTGGAAGAAGACCAGATCATTCAACGCAACACTTATGAAGGTCAAAGTCGAATTGATTACTCACTGACTGAGCGGGGCCGTGAACTGGCTCCGGTAATGGCTGCCGTCCATAATTGGAGCGATAAATGGTGTAAGTGATGTTGACCCGGTCGCTTAAATTGTTATAATAAAACCAATTATTAAAGAACGCTTTGACGGAAACTAGTAGTTAGGAATACCTGTCAGGGAGGGATGATGGATTCACTGAAAGTCATCCTCTGGGAAGCCTAACGAATTTCACTTCCTGAGCTGGTATTATCCCGGTTGATTGCCGTTATCAAATCGTCGAGTGTATGACACATGTCATAAACTAGGGTGGTACCGCGAATGAACCTCGTCCCTTTTTCGGACGGGGCTTTTTTTATGGCCACCTGTAAAGGAGGAAAACCATGGGAATTAGAGAGAAACTTGAAGAGCTTCGTGATCAAGGGCTCGCCGATATCCAACATACTGATGATCTGGATGCGATCAATAAGATCCGGGTCAGCTTATTGGGTAAAAAAGGACCGATTACGAATGTTTTGCGTGGCATGAAGGATTTGAGTGCCGAAGAACGGCCCAAAGTTGGTAAGTTTGCTAACCAAGTACGTAATGAATTGCAAAAGCGGCTGGATGACAAGAAGGAGCAGATCGAAGCTGACTTAATGGAAGCTAAGCTGCAGTCTGAGAAGATCGACGTCACCTTGCCAGGAGCATCCGTAGCTCAAGGTCAGCCACACGTCATCCAGCAAGTGATCGATCAAGTGGTCGACATCTTCACTGATATGGGTTATCAGGTAGCCGTTGGTGATGAAGTCGAAGAAGAAGAATACAACTTTGAAAAGCTGAACCTGCCAAAGGATCACCCTGCTCGGGACATGCAGGATACTTTCTATGTCACACCTTCGATCTTGATGCGGACTCAAACTTCACCGATGCAGGCGCGGATGCTGGAAAAGCATGATTTCAGCAAGGGCCCATTGAAGATGATTTCACCAGGTAAGGTTTACCGGCGGGATACTGATGATGCTACTCACAGCCACCAATTCCACCAAATCGAAGGGATGGTTGTCGGTAAGCACATTACGATGGCTGACTTGAAGGGAACGCTGGAATTGGTGGCCCAAAAACTGTTTGGTGACCAGCTGCAGGTTCGGTTGCGGCCAAGCTACTTCCCATTTACGGAACCATCGGTTGAGGCTGATATCACCTGCTTTAACTGTATGGGTAAGGGTTGTCCAATCTGCAAGTACACCGGCTGGATTGAAGTCCTCGGTGCAGGGATGACGCATCCAAATGTTCTGAAGATGTCAGGCGTTGATCCTGACGTATATGGCGGTTTCGCATTTGGCCTGGGTCCTGACCGGTTTGCCATGCTCAAATACGGGGTCGAAGATATTCGGGACTTCTACCTCAATGATGTCCGTTTCCTGAACCAATTTGATCAGAAAGGATAGGTCACATGAAAGTATCATATCAATGGTTAAATGAATACCTGCCACTGGCAAAGGAGGGCATTAAGCCAGCTGCTTTAGCAGAAAAGCTGGCACGGACCTCTGTCGATATTAACGAAGTATCATCACCAAAAGATGGTCTGAAAAAGGTGGTTGTTGGTTATGTAAAAGAATGTGTACCACATCCCAATTCTGACCACCTGCATGTTTGCCAAGTGCAGGTTAGTGACGACGAAACTTTGCAAATCGTTTGTGGGGCTCCTAATGTCGCCGCAGGGGAAAAGGTAATTGTTGCCTTACATGGTGCCCGGATCGGCAACAACGTAAAGATTAAGCGTAGCAAGATGCGGGGCGAAGAATCCAACGGTATGCTGTGTGCACTGCAAGAATTAGGCGTAAGCAACAGTGTGACGCCAAAGAGCGACGATGAAGGTATTTGGATCCTGCCTGACTACGCCAAGGTGGGCGAACCGGTATGGCCATACGTGGGCATGGATGACACGATTGTAGATACCGACGTAACGCCCAACCGTGGTGACATGCTGAGCATTTACGGCAACGTCAATGACCTGTCTGCCATTTATGATTTGCCGAAGAACTTTCGTCAGCATGCCTTAACAGAAGAAAAAGGTGCTTTAGCTAGCGAAAAGCTGACCGCTACGGTTGCTGATCAAAAGATCGCCCCAGTTTACAAGATGCGGGTCGTAGAAAATGTGACTGTTGCTGATAGTCCATTGTGGATGAAAATTAAGCTGATGAATTCTGGTGTCCGCCCCGTTAATAACGTCGTTGACATTACCAACTACATCTTGCTGAAGTATGGTCAACCACTGCACAGTTTTGACTATGATAAGCTACCAAGTCATGATATCAATGTACGGCATGCGCAAGATGGCGAAAAGCTGACCACCTTGGATGGTGAAGAGCGTGAATTGAATGCTAACGATATTGTGATTGCTGCTGGTAATGAAGCGGTGGCCTTAGCTGGTACGATGGGCGGCGAAAGCACCATGGTTGACAACCATACAAAGACGGTTGCATTAGAAGCAGCTATTTTTGATCCGGTTATGGTCCGGAAACAAGCCCGGCGCTTAGACTTGCACAGTGAATCATCCATGCGGTTTGAACGGGGGATTAACCCAGAAACTGTGGAAACCGCGCTGAATGAAGCTGCTTACTGGTTGCAAGATCTGGCTGGCGGTACCGTTGACAAGGGCATTGTGGTTGGCAATGATACTGATTACCCAGAGAAGCCAATTAAAATGTCAGTTGCCAAGGTCAACCATACGTTGGGGACCGCCTTGTCATTAGACGATATCTTGGATCTTTTCCGGCGGCTGGACTTTGCCACTGAGAAAATTGATGATGATCAATTCAAGGTCATTGTTCCGGCTCGTCGTTGGGATATCAGCATTCCAGCGGACTTAAACGAAGAAATTGCCCGTCTCTATGGCTACGACAATATTCCTTCTACCCTGCCAGTGATGACACGGACGCTGGGCGGCTTGACTGACCGTCAGAAGCGTCTGCGTGCTAGTCGTCACGTGCTGGAAGGATTAGGCCTAGATCAAGCCATTAGCTACTCCTTAACCACGGTTGCAAAGGCTAAGCAGTTCATGGATAACCCACAGGATATTGAGCCGATGGTACTTTCTTACCCAATGAGCAGTGACCATGTGGCAACGCGGATGAGTATTGTTTCCGGCCTTCTGAATGACATTGCATATAACCATGCACGTAATGTTGACAACGTTGCCTTGTACGAGCAAGGACGTGTCTTCATCCCAGCTGGTGGCGATCGGCCACGGGAAGAAGAACACGTGGCAGCGGCTGTCACTGGCAGTCTGTACGCTGATAACTGGCACATGGCCGCCAACATGATCGACTTCTTCCAGTTGAAGGGTATCGTTGAACAATACTTCAAGAACTTTGCCGTTGCAGGTAAGATTGAGTATGTTGCTGATAGTTCGCGCCCAGAAATGCATCCTGGACGGACTGCTAATATTTTGCTGGATGGACAACCAGTTGGCTTCATCGGGGAAGTTCACCCACAAATAGCTCAGTCATACAAGATTCCGGAAACATACGTCTTTGAACTTAATTTGGAAGCTTTGCTTAAGGCCGACCAGCGGGATAAGCATTATGAAGCAATCAGCAAGTACCCATCCATCACCCGTGACATTGCTTTGTTAGTCGACAGCACCGTCACCAACAGTGATGTGGTTAATGCAATCCAGGAAAAGGGCGGCGCCTTCTTGCAAAACATTCACCTCTTTGATGTTTATGAAGGCAGTCATCTGCCGGCAGGCAAGAAGTCATTGGCTTACACTTTAACCTACCAAGACCAAAACGGTACGTTGAAAGAAGATACGGTTAATAAGGAATTTGCAAAGGTAGAAGACCACTTGAAGGATACCTTGGGTGCAGAGATTCGCTAATTGAATCGTAATTAAGGAATTGGCATTGCCAATTCCTTTGTTCATACATTGAGAAAAACAGGAGAGAAAATAATGAACGGCAAAAAACCGATTGTAATTGGAGTTACTGGCGGCAGCGGCAGTGGAAAAACAACCGTTGCCCATGCAATTTATGACGAACTGCATGGTGAATCGATCCAAATTATTACCCAGGATACTTACTACAATGACCAGTCTGACATGACGATGGCACAGCGTAAGCAGGTTAACTATGACCACCCGTTGGCTTTTGATACCGACCTGCTGATTAAGCAGCTGGCTGACTTGCGTAACGACAAGGCAATTGAAATGCCGGTCTATGATTACAAGCAGTACACGCGGTCTGATAAGACGGTTCACGTGGAACCACAAGACATCATCATCCTGGAAGGGATTTTGATTTTAGATGACGAGCGCTTGCGTAATTTAATGGATATCAAGGTCTTCGTTGATACCGATTCAGATATCCGGATTATTCGGCGGATTAAGCGAGATATGGAAGAACGGGGACGGACACTGGACTCCGTAATTGATCAATACTTGGCAACGGTTAAGCCGATGTACCACCAATTCGTGGAACCAACCAAGCGTTATGCTGACATCATTGTTCCTGAAGGTGGGCAAAACCACGTAGCAATTGACCTACTGGCAACGAAGGTCAAGGATGTCTTAAATGCACGGGGACACCACTTGTCTTAATTTGCCAAGAACGGTTGCAATGTGAACGTTGAGATGATAGTGTTGCATTTATGAAAAAAGGAAAAAGAGGTAACAAAAAGTATGGCTGATGAAAAAACTTATCCGATGACCGCGGACGGTAAGGAAAAGCTGCAAAAGGAACTGGAAGATTTGCGGATGCACCGGCGTCCCGAAGTTATTAATCGAATTAAGATCGCGCGCAGCTATGGTGACTTGTCCGAAAACTCTGAATACGAATCTGCTAAGGATGAACAAGCATTTGTTGAAGGGCGGATTAGTCAGATTGAAAACATGCTGCAGTACGCAGTGATCATCGATAATGATGATGTGGCAGCTGATGAAGTATCAATGGGCCGCAGCATTACCTTTAAGGAACTGCCAGATGAAGAACCTGAAACCTACACTATCGTTGGTGAATCAGAATCAGACCCAATGAACGGCAAGATTTCTAACGAATCACCAATGGCTAAGGGCCTTTTGGGACACAAGGTTGGCGAAAAAGTTGACATTGATATTCCAAGCGGCACCATGCATGTTCAAATCTTGAAGGTTGAGTAATTGATCTCAGCATCAAAAAAGTCTTTCCGCATTTCAATGTGGAAAGACTTTTTTGATTGCCTAATTGGCGGCCGAATAGCCGACGAAGCGGTTTTAAACTATAGTTTATTGAGCAAATGCTTCTTGTCGAGGATAACTAGACCTACAGCTGTAATGATGGTAATGCCTAAGCCAAGGTTTAAGAACGGCGGCCAGAAAGTCAGGCTGACTTGGTGCTTGCCCTTCGTCATTGGTACTGCTAAGAAGGTGTTCAATACCTTTTCAGTGGCAACGGGGTGCCCATCAACCTTAACGTGCCAGCCAGCGTCATATGGGATGGTAGTCATTAAGACCTGATTATCTTTCATATTGACCCAGCCGGACAGGCGGTTTTCGTGTAATTTAGTGATATGAATTGGTGAACTTTGTAAAATTCGCCGGCACTTAACGAAGCTTTTTTGGTTGAGACGGTACAGACTAACGTTTTGTAACCACATGGTCTGTTTCTTCAGGTCCAAACGGATGGCGACATCCTGGTTTTTAACATGAGAAGCAGCGTTAATCACAATCGTGTCCCTATAGGTTGAGTATTGGTGAAGCGGGTGGTCATTGATCGAAATATTCGCGACATCTTTAACTGAAGGACCAAGCGTTAAGTAATACGAATTATTTGTCGTTGGGCGGAAATGGAGAACAACGCTCGCTGCTTTACCGCTCTTTTTACGACGGAAAGTGGTGCCCGTGATTTGTTGCGCAGAATTAACGTTATTGAAGTCAACGTGGTCGAAATTCTGGACTTGGAAGAATGATGGCTGATTGCCACGACCAGCTAATGTTTGAAAAATCTGGGATTGATAGGCCAGGGGATCTAGGGTTAAGGAACGGAAATTAACGATATCCCGGCTAGCACCAAAGGCTAATGGTAAAACGTCTTTATTTTCTTTAACCGTGATTAGCTTTGTCTGTCCAACGGTTGCCGCATGCTTCCAGTCAGGTCTAGTAGAGGTTAATGGTAAGACAGCATTGCCACCTGAATAGCCATTGTTGCGGGCGGCCATGTAATAGCGAAAACCAAGCAGCGTGTCAGTGACTTTCGTACCGTTCGTATATGTAATGTACCCATCGCCTTCTGGATTGCCAATGGCTCCCATAAAGTGGCTGATATTGGGTTCCATAGTGGAGCCAAAATGGTCACCACCGTAAAAATCAGACTGGAAGGGATCATCTTTAGTCCGCATAAAGTTTTTGCCAACCCGGTAAAAACCGGTCCCCTTGTGCTTGATTTTGTTAATGCCGCTATTGAGTGCAGTGGTATAATTACCGAATTCAGCCTGAGAAACATAGGATATTTGATTGAGTGAAACAAAGGCATTTGTGGCCACGTCAACGACAATCAGCAGGCAGAAGAGACTGTTGATTAGGACTGGCGACTGCTGGTAATTAAACATTAATAAGCAGATACCGATCAGTAGGAAACCTGTTTCAATAAAAATTTCTGCCGGCTCGATGTAAGAAACCTGTTTTTGGGCAAATAATAAAATGACCGTGAAAATAGCAATTGACACGGCTGCAATTAGGGATTCACGCTTTTTAAGCTGAAACTCCGGCTGCAATGTTGTCGCCGCCAGCCAAATGATCCAGAAACACCAGACAAAAGAAAAGCGTGAGGGGTACCAAACGGGATATTGACCAAGGTGCCATAATAGATCAAGTGGTGGCCAGCAAAAGGAGACTAACATGAATACACTGATTAAGCCAGCACTCAATTTTGCCTGCCAGCGGTCATGGTAATAGAAGAAATAAAGGCAGGCGCCGATTAGGCAAAGCGCACCGACGTAAATATTCGGTTGCCCGGACGGCATTTGGGAAAAATCAAATGATCCCGGAACTAATTTGGCCAGGATTTTGAACGGTGGATATTCAAAATGCCATTTCAGTTGAGTCTCTGTATAGTTGCCCTTACTTTGCATTAAGGCGTAAATACTAGGTAGTAGCATCCAGGATGCTAGTAAGGCCGAAACGCCCCCATCAATAACAACGTGACCGCCCAAGATTAATTTTTGTTTGAAGGGATTATCATTGCGGCTGAGTTGCCAAATAAAGAATAAGAGGGCAAACAGGGCAATCATCCATGCCATGTAATAGTTATCCATCATGGTACAGGCCATGGCGATAATAAATAACCGCGCCCCTTTTTGACGGGTAATTTGCAGGACACCCGCAATGACTACGGGTAGCAAAAAGAGGGCGTCTAGCCAAAGAAGGTTCAACTGGTTGGCAATCATCCACCCCATCAAAGCATAAGCAGTGCCAAAAGCAACTAACCGACTACCGTTTTGTAGCTTTTCTCGCTGCAGCAGCCAGGCAAAACTCAACGATGCCAGTCCGTATTTCACTAGCAACAAGATTAGAATTCCGGCCGAAAGACTCTTGCCGGTAAATGGCAATAATAACAGGTTTAGGGGGCTAAATAAATAGTAGGCATTCGTGCCTAGCATTTCACCCCCAAGTCCTTTAGAGAATGAATAGAGGAAGCTGCTGGGGTGATGTAGCAGCGAATGCCGGAAATAGGCAAAGAAATCGACATATTGCTGACCAAGGTCGACGGTTAAGATACTGCTGGATCCAAATGGTGCCATTCCTCGATATGCGAAGTAAACGCCCATGATTAAAATCGGCATCAGAAAGGCAAATAGTAGGAATGGCGGATGATTACGGAGTCGTTTCAACATAAAAGATCTTTCCCTTCGACGAATACTGCTGCCTATTATATAACGCAAGCCTTTATTTTTATTTAAATCAGCGTTAAAAGTAGTTTAAGATAAGAAAATGATAGTATGATTGAACACGTCAAATCATTATCATATTAGATACTGATTTGTTAAAATAGTAGCATTCTACTAAGGAGCAATTGTTGTGAATTTTTTTAATCGTTTCAAAGGCTTTTTTACCTTTCGATCAAGAAATAAAAACAAAAATCCCCAATCGGTAATTCCTTTCCGGTTGAACTTTCTGTTATGGATCGTCGCTATCCTGTTATTGACACTGGCAATTCGTTTGTTCTACTTACAGGTAATGAATGGCTCGGCTTATAAAGCTGAAGTCAAGCGGTCTGATACCACGATTCAAACTAACAATGTTCAGCGGGGGATGATTTACGATTCGACAGGCAAGGTCATGGTTGGTAACCAGGCTAAACAGGCGATTACCTATACCAAGGGTCAAAATGTTTCTAGTGAAGATATGTACAAGATTGCGAACCGTTTAGGCGGCTATATCAGTGTACCAACAAAAAAACTGACTAAACGTAATCAGGAAGATTACTACTTAGCCAAAAAGAGTAACCTGCAAGCGATCATGAAAAAGGTACATAAAAGTGGCAGTACTGCGCAGTATGATGATGCCGTTAAGTACTTAGACAAGCACCCGCATTACTTTAAACTGACTCATGCACAGAAGAATCGGGCAATGATCTATGCCACGATGAGTGGTGCTTATTCATTATCAACGACCTACATCAAGCAAAATCACGTTACGACTAAGGAGTTAGCGGCGGTTGGTGAACACCTGGGTCAGATGCCAGGGGTTAAGATCGGTACGGCATGGTCGCGTAACTATCCAGCAGGTAAGGATGTTAAAACCTTAGCCGGGACAGTTTCGACTACTGGTTTGCCAAGTGATGAAGTTAATACATTACTAGCACAAGGCTATTCACGCAACGATAGTGTTGGTCAGAGTTACTTAGAAAAACAGTACCAAGCAACGCTGGCAGGCTCAAAATCGCAGACGCAGGTTACCACCACTGGTAACAACGTGACAAAGTCTGTTACTAAGTATGCTGGTAAAAAGGGAGATAACCTGGTTCTAACGGTTAACGCAAAGTTCCAGGCGGATGTCCAAAAGGCAATTCAAGATAACATGCCTGGTGGGAATTGTACTGGTGCATATGCAGTAGTTATGAATCCATACACGGGTGCCATTTACGCAATGGCAGGAATGGACCGCAACCCTGATACTGGTAAGTCTGAAGTTGATCAGATTGGTTCCATCAACCACCCAATCACTATGGGTTCAGTTGTTAAGCCAGCTACTATCATGGGTGGCTTGATGTCAGGTGTGATTACGCCAGAAAATAACACCTTAACGGACCAGCCAATCAAGGTTGCAGGAACTTCCGTTAAGTCATCCTGGTTCAATAAGTCAGGAAGTGCTAGCATGTCGCTGAGTGCTCCTGAAGCACTGGAAGTTTCTTCTAACTCTTACATGATGCAGATTGCCATGAGAGAAGGAGGTATGAAATACCACAGTGGGGCACAACTAGACCTGAAGCCAAGTATTTTCCAAAAGGAACGTTACTACTTCAACATGTTTGGCCTAGGACAAAAGACAGGGATTGACTTGCCTGGTGAAACGGCTGGCTATAATGGCCCTTCTAGTCAAAAGCACATTGGTTCTGCACTAGACCTGTCTTATGGTAACTATGATGGTTACACGACTTTGCAGCTGGCACAGTACATGTCGACAATCGCTAACGGCGGTTACCGGATGAAGCCTTACATTGTCAAGGAAATTCGGGGAACGAAGTCAAATGGTGATTTAGGCAAAATTGAATACACTGCTCATCCGGAGGTTCAACAAGTCATACCAGCACCAAAATCCTACTTTGACTTAGTCAAGCGGGGCTTGTACCTGGTTACTCATGGGAGCAACCCTTACACTACCGCACGGACCTTGTCTGGGGAAAAGCCATCAATTTCTGCTAAGACTGGTACTGCTGAAACCTTTTATAAGAAGCAAAGTACCGAAACTTTGTCTTTTGCTGGTTATGCACCATCTGATAAGCCACAGGTGGTAGTTGCCCTTGCAGTGCCCAACGCTTCTGGTGGTGAAAGTAACCTAAATATGGCGAAGGCCATCTTCTCTGCTTACTGGAAAGACGTGCAAAGCGACAAGGATCTGAAATAGCTTGTCAAGGCTTTATACTTAACAAACTTTGCTAAATGACTGGTCAAAGCGACCAATTAATGATATAGTTATACGAGTTAGGGTTACGTATAACGTATTCTCGTTAAATATAAATAGTTTGGAGGCACAATAAGATGCGTGTAAATATTACCTTAGAATGCACTTCATGCCACGAACGGACTTACTTAACCAGTAAGAACCGTCGTCACAATCCCGACCGCTTGGAATTGAACAAATACTGCCCACGGGAACGTAAAGTGACGCTTCATCGTGAAACGAAGTAATTTGACCGAAGAGATCCTTTGATGAAAGTCATTTTCATTAGAAGGGTCTTTTTCTTTATCGAAAGAGGAGGGGTGCAAATGACATATAGCAAGCAAGAACTTAGACGGGCTTACATTGCACGAATGCGACAGCTCGACATTGCTAGCAAAGTTAAGGAACAGGAAAAACTAGCTGCTCGTTTGTATGATCAGCAGGAATGGGTGGTCGCAAACACGGTTGCTTTGACAATGAGTCAGTCCTTTGAGGTTGATACTGGTCCGATCATCATGCATGCTCGCCATAAGGGCAAACGGGTAGTGGTACCACGCACTCTGCCAAAGCGGCAAATGGAATTCGTTGAACTGAATGAAGAAACAAAATTTAAGGAAACGGTATTTGGTTTGTTAGAGCCAGAGAATGGTACTGTCGTTGGTCCAGATGAGATTGACTTAATGGTTGTTCCTGGCGTGGCTTTTAAAGAGAATGGTCAGCGCCTGGGCTTTGGTGGCGGCTATTATGACCGTTACCTGGCAAAATATCCGGGATTCAAGTGCTCTTTGGCATTATCAACACAACTGGCCAGTGATGACGAATGGCAACCGGAATCATTTGATATTCCAGTGGATCGGATCATTACGACCTTAGATGTTGGTGAATAAGATGAATACGCGGATCTTTAAAACTGCCCCGGTGACGGTTAGCTTGATTATCATCAATGTGCTGGTATTTTTATGGATAACGGTTAATGGTGGGTCGACCAACACGGCGACTTTAGTTACTTACGGTGCTAAATATACGCCATTAATCATTGCAGGACAGTGGTGGCGGATTCTTTCAGCCGGCTTTCTCCATATTGGAATTGAACACTTAATTATCAACATGTTAACCCTGTATTTTTTGGGACTGTATCTCGAGAATATTCTTGGGTCAATGCGGATGCTGGCGGTTTATTTGACAAGCATCGTTGGTGGCAATCTTTTAAGTGCGGTAGTGGCTGCTAACAGCGTATCAGCTGGTGCCAGTACGGGGATTTTTGGCTTGTTTGGCGCCTTTATTTTCTTAGGAACCGAATTTCATGATAATCCTTTAATTCACCAGTTAGCGCGTCAATTCTTGATCTTGGTGATTTTTAACCTGGTAGCCGATTTAATGCCGGGAATTGATATGGCTGGTCACGTCGGCGGTTTAGTAGCGGGCTTTTTCATGACGGCAATAGTTGGTGCACCAAAATTAGGACAAATTGGGTTGCTAAAGCGCTTACTGAGTGGCACTATATTAGTGTTGTTGGTGTGGATGCTCGTTTGGAGGGGATTATTATGAGACTCAAACCAATTGAACACTTGCGCACGCTTTATGATGTTCAGCAGCTATTGAAGCGGTTCGATGTGTATGTCCATGTCGGCAAGCGTATTTGGGATATTGAAGTGATGTCTTTAGAGATTGATAATCTGTACCGAGCTCATGTAATTAGCAAAAAGTTATTTTTACAGGCCAAAATGGTGTTGAAAAGGGATCACCATTATGAGGAAACACATCACGATATCTTCAACCTAGGAGGAAAACAGAATGGACAATCGAAAGTTAATCGGGGTTGACCTTGGTGGTACTACCATTAAATTTGGTATCTTAACGATTCAAGGTGAAATTCAGCAGAAGTGGTCAATTCGGACAAATGTGTTAGATGAGGGGTCCCACATTGTGCCGGATATTGTTCACTCCATCAACCACCACTTAGATTTGTATAAAATGAATCGCAGTCAGTTTGTGGGCATTGGGATGGGAACTCCTGGGACAGTTGACCGTGCAAAGGGAACTGTCATTGGTGCTTACAACTTGAACTGGAAGACTACGCAAGAAGTAAAGAAGCAAATCGAAGAAGGCACTGGCATGTCATTCTCATTGGATAACGATGCTAATTGTGCTGGCTTAGGCGAACGCTGGAAGGGTGCCGGCAATGACGGTGATGATGTCGTCTTCATTACTTTAGGTACCGGTGTTGGTGGCGGTATTATTGCCAACCATAAGCTGATTCATGGGATCAACGGCGCCGGTGGTGAAATCGGCCACATTATCGTTGAACCAAATGGCTACAAGTGTACCTGTGGCAACCATGGCTGCCTGGAACAATACGCTTCAGCAACTGGGGTGGTCCACTTGGCTCAGGACCTGGCTGAAGAATATGAAGGCAGTTCGCGGCTGAAAGCAATGATCGATAATGGTGACGAAATTACTTCTAAGATTGTCTTTGACCTGGCTAAAGAAGATGACTACCTTGCTAACCGGGTTGTTGATCGTGTATGCTACTACTTAGGCTTAGCAATTGCTAACATTAGCAACACGCTGAATCCAGAATTCGCAGTTATCGGCGGCGGTGTTTCTGCTGCGGGTGATTTCTTATTGGAACGGGTACAAAAGAACTTTGAACGTTTTGCCTTTCCAACTGTCCGTACCTCGACTAAGTTAAAGCTAGCCGAATTAGGCAATGACGCTGGGATTATCGGTGCAGCTTCGTTAGCATTGCAGTTTGAAGATAATAAATAGTCGCAGATGAAAGTAGGGAATTGATTTGTTTTTAGCAGCAAGCACAACATTAATTGTCGTTGATATTGTATGTATTGTCATTATTATAGCGTGGGCCGGCACTTGGTTACTCAATCGCTGGCGCCGGAGTCATTACGCCACAGTGCTTGATCAGGATGAATTTCAAAAGGGCATGCACAAAGCTCAGGTATTAGATTTGCGCAATAAGGATGACTTCAATCGGGGTCACATTTTAGGTGCACGGTCGTTGCCACTGGCTTACTTGCAGCAAACCTATGCTGATCTTCGCCCGGACCTGCCGGTTTATCTTTATGATGCTGGTGAAGCCTTAAGCATCCAAGGTGCACGGGTTTTGTCCAAGCATGGTTTCCAGCATGTCTACATTCTGAAGGGCGGTTATGCTAAGTGGAATGGCAAGACGAAGAAGGCTAAGTACAACGATTAGTTTCTTGTTGGTATAAAAAATGGTTCCAGTATCTATGAATACTGGAACCATTTTTAGTTATAATGAGGGAGACTTTTAACATGGTCTCCATTGTTAATTCAATTATTAATTACATTTGGTGAGCAGAACGACCCTTGCGAACGGCTGCCCGACGGTTGGTATCAAACTTTTCTTCAGTATCTTCGATTGGCTGAATGACGGTTTTATGAAAGGCAAGGATGCCACTGGCAATAGCGCCTAATGTTGCTACCGTCCCGAAGGCAAAACCCTTTGTAAATTGTTTCATGTTGCTAACTCCTTTCAATTATATCTGCTTCTATTATGCAAGATTTTAAGAGAGATTACCAGTTTAAGACATAGTGAGGATAAGAACTTTGAAAAAAATTTTATTGATTGTCGGCCCCACAGCAGTTGGTAAGACAGATTTATCGATTTCCCTAGCAAAAGCATTGAATGGGGAGGTTATTTCTGGGGATTCAATGCAGGTTTATCGTAAATTAGATATTGGGACGGCGAAAGTGACACCGGAGGAAATGGCAGGTGTGCCCCATCATTTAATTGACGTAGCCGATGTTGATCAACGCTATACAGTAGCCGATTTTAAGCAGCAGGCCAGTCAGGCCATCGATACAATCACAAGGCATGGTCATTTGCCCTTGGTTGTCGGCGGTACCGGCTTTTATTTGCAGGGACTGGTAGAAAATTTAAGTCTGGGAGCAGACAACTATGACCAAAAATCACAGATGATTCGTGAGCACTGGCAGCAAGTAGCGCTGGAAAAAGGGCCAGCATTTGTGTGGCATCATCTTAATGGTATTGATCCCAAAGCTGCTGGTAAAATTCCGGTTAACAATATTCGGCGCAGTATCCGGGCCTTGGAAGTCATTGAGAAAACCGGGAAGCTATTTTCAAAACAGGAGAAGCCAAAACCGGTTTATGATTATTTGACCATTGGCTTGACTACGGATCGTAAGTTGCTTTACCAGCGGATTAATCAACGGGTAGATTTGATGATGAAAAAGGGCCTGCTCGATGAAGCTCAGTGGCTCTATGGGCAAGGAGGACTGGAATTGCCTGCCGGGAAGGGGATCGGCTATCGTGAATTGGTTCCTTATTTTGCGGGTCAGCAGTCATTAGCTGCATGTGTCGAAAAAATCAAACAGGACTCACGTCACTATGCCAAACGGCAGTTAACCTGGTTTAGGCATCACCTAAACACGCATTGGTTTGATTTAGTTACTGGCAAAAACCGCACTGAAGAAATTGAAGAGGAAATTGAAGCTTGGTTAAAAAAAGAAAGGAAAGTTGATTAAATAGAACAGATTTCCAGGTCTTTGTCGTATAGATTGACTTTAGCTCAGGTATCGACTAAGGTAATAACCAATTTAAGGAATTGGTATAACAGTGATTGAGATTGAGAAAGGACCTGTATTATGGCTAAACATGTATACACTAAAGAAGAAGTTCACCAATTGGTAAAGGACTCTAACGTTCATTTTCTGCGGTTAATGTTTACTGATTTATTGGGGGTCAGCAAGAGTGTTGACTTGCCAATCAGTCAACTAGATAAGCTGCTGGATAACAAGATTATGTTTGATGGTTCTTCCATCGATGGTTTTGTGCGGATTGAAGAAAGTGACATGTACCTTTATCCTGACATGTCGACTTGGCTGGTATTTCCATGGGGTGAAGAACACGGGAAGGTTGCCCGGGTGATCTGCAGTGTCCACACCATTGATGGCAAGCCATTTGCTGGTGATCCGCGGAACAACTTGCAGCGGGTCGTTGACAAGATGCATGCTGATGGCTTTAAGAGCTTCAACATTGGTCCAGAACCCGAATTCTTCCTCTTTAAGACCGATGAAAATGGTCAGCCAACAATGGAGGTTAATGACCAAGAGAATTACTTTGACATGGAACCATTGGACCTTGGTGAAGAGTGCCGTCGTGACATTGTTTTAAACCTAGAAAAGATGGGCTTCTCGGTTGAGGCTGCCCATCATGAAGTTGCTCCTGGCCAACATGAAGTTGACTTTAAGTACGCGGATGCATTAGAGGCCGCTGATAATATTCAGACCTTTAAGATGGTCGTTAAGGCGATTGCTAAGCGGCATGGCTTGTTCGCCACCTTCATGCCTAAGCCATTGTCTGGCGTTAACGGGTCCGGTATGCACTTGAACATGTCCTTATTCGATAATAACGGCAACACTTTCTATGATCCCAAGGGTGATTTGAAGCTGTCAGACATGGCTTATCACTTCTTAGCAGGTTTGTTGAAGCATGTGCGTAGCTTGACTGCGATCTGCAACCCGCTGGTTAACTCATACAAGCGTTTAGTACCTGGTTATGAAGCACCAGTCTACGTTGCTTGGTCCGCTTCTAACCGTTCACCACTAGTTCGGATACCAGGTGACCGTGGCGTTGGCACCCGTCTTGAATTGCGTTCGGTTGACCCGGCGGCTAACCCGTACTTAGCAATTGCAGCAGTCTTAGGTGCTGGCTTAGATGGGATTGAAAACAAGATGACGCCAGCTCCGGAAGTTTCCGAAAACATCTACCAGATGACTCCTGCCGAACGTAAGTCGAAAGGCATTGTTGACTTGCCTGATACTTTGCATAACGCTTTGGAGAGTTTAGCAACTGATGAAGTAGTCAAGGATTCATTAGGCGAACACCTTTACAAGAACTTCTATGAAGCAAAGACACGTGAATACGATTCTTACCGCCTCAATGTTTCTAGTTGGGAAACTAAGAAATACATGTCCTACTAAATTCAACACATGATGACTGAAGAAATGCCTGGCAATGATTGCCAGGCATTTTTTCGTAAACAAAAAAGCTGCTGTGATCATCACAGCAGCTTTTTGATTCTGTCAGAAGGAATTAGTTTTCTAATTTCTCGGCATCTGCGTCAATCTTAGCGAAGCCAGAGCCATCCGGCTTTTTGTTACCACGTTTTTCCATAGCCTTACGAGCCATTTCCTTACGTTCCTGCTTACCTAAAGCCATAATAATTCGCCTCTTTCCAGAATGCGGCTAGTTATCCTAACTAAACTAGCTATATTTAATTATACTTCCGAACAAAATAAATGCAACAGTGCGGCTTTAAATGTAAAAAAAAGACATATATCCTACGCATATCGTCTTTAATTCTAATATAATTCTGGTTAAAATAAACGTGTATGACTTTGAATTATTAAGGAGACATGGTCCATGGCAAGTGAAGAAAAACGGCATGGTGCGCTTGAAATCAGCGAATCCATTAACCAGCAGATTGCTAAAAAAATTGATTACCTGCAACAATTAATGGCTGCATTAAAAGATCATGATGATCGCCAAATCTATCGTTTACTCGACAACCAGCGGTACGCGGCCGAGATTGAACACCGTGAGCAACAGGGTAATGATTCGTCAGTAATGAACTTGGTGGATAATTTAGCTGACCAATTATCGAGTTATTTGAGCAGCAAGCTCATTAAATATTTGGGTAAGGCATACCCATTCTTCTACTATGAAGAGTACCAAACCGGCCATTACCGCATTTACTTTGGTAATTGGTGGGATCGGCGGCAATTTGGTGAATTGGATGTTTTGAATATCCGTTTTGTATTCGACCAAAAAGAATACAAGAAACTGCAAGATTCATTTGAATTGGCCAGTCATGGTAAACGCTACAACAGTAAGCGAATTGAAGACTTGTCATCCGCAAATGACCACTTGCAGGCCCTGATTGATTCTACTGAAGAGCGGAGCCAAAAACGAGCACAATTGCAGAGCGAGCTGAAAGATGCTTCTAATCGTGGTGGCTTGTTTGAATCAGCTAAAAACCGGGAAACCCGTGAAGATATTAAGGACCAAATCAGTCAACTAGAGGATCAAGACGAAGAAGCCCGGAATGCGGCGGTTAACATTAGGAAAAACAACCAGGCAGTACTGGAACTGTCCAAAGAAAATACCATCTTGAGTTATGAACAGAAGAGCATTACGGATGTTTTTGGCAGCTTTGAAGATTTTGCACTGGCCAATCGCAACTTGTATGCCAACTACCTAAAGAGCCTCGAAAAGGGTAATTCAGACAATCAGCATGCTAAAAATGATGATGAAAAGCAGGTGAGTGACCATGACTGAGGAAAAAGTTACCACCAACACCAGCAGTAAAGTTTTAGCGCTGAGTAACTCCATTAAGGAAGGCCTGACTGTAGGTGAAAAGTACGTTGCTTTGCTTAACCAGCTTGCTTCCACTGAACAATCCAGTGACCTGTTGGATGCAATGAAGCAGTTGGATGCCATTGATTTAACGAACGCTTTTGTTAAATTCCCCCAGCATTATGAAACGGCTGATTATTACCTGCTGTTTATGTATCGTTTATTGCAGCTGAACCAGGTTGAGGGTGTTAGTCTGCATGAAAATGAAGACCATTCGCTGGCATTACAATTAGCTAACTTTGGCGACAAGATTACTTTTAAGTTTGAATTAGATGATAAACAAGGTGGCGCCTTTTTCACGGAACAAGAAAATCATGAACCACTTTTCTATCTTAATTTGGAAAAGACGGCATTACGTTTTAGCAACCGTGCCTTAGTAAACTTCTTTATCGTGCGGGAAATTGATCATTACAGTGATCTGGATCTGGCAGCCGCCATCAAACCGTTAATCAGTTTTGCTCATATACTGAAGGATCAGCTGAAATTCCAGATTGATCTGGGCATCTTGGAAACGGCTAATGACTTCTTAGCTCGCCTATCGCAACCAGAATTAGACCTACAAGTGATTGATAAACTCTTTGTGGAAACGGCTGATTCCGATTACCGGTTATTGAACTTGCCACACAATAATGGTGCCTCTTTGCAACTAGATCGGGAAGTACATATTGAATTAGGATTCGATCCGGACGATTACAGCCGCCAGTGGGCATTCCGCGTGGTTGATAACGACGAGGAAGTTTCCTTCTTTGATGTTTTATTGCACTACAAGATGATTCGGGATTGGTACCTGGACAATCGGGAGGCCTTGGCCGTTCGTTCTGATCCGTTGATTTTTGCTGAATAATGGAGTGATTGAATGCTAGACATTACTAAGCTGCTGCAAGATGCAATTTATTTAGATAATCAGTTAATCGATAAGCGTGATCTTTTACTAGGTCCTGAAGGCCATTTGCGAGAGATTATGGTGCGGCTCGATCAGTCTTTAGCAAGCTGTTATCAAGCACAATTTGATTATGGGCTGGTTAAGCATCAAGCATTAACTCACACAGAACTGTTGCAGGCATATACTGTTGCTATGCAGTGGATGTTGATTTTCAGTGCCCGGAAGCAGTGGACCCATTTAGTTGTTATGGATAAGGATGCTTTTCAACGGATAATAGCAGCGGATCCTGCCGACAAAGCGACCGTTGCCGACCAACAATATTTGGCCATTAAGCAGTTTATGTTTTCAGCTTACACAACTCACCAGCAAGATTATTATCGCCATGCCTGGCATCTCTTCTTAAAGTGGGGACTGGTTGATTTGCAACTTGAGGAAAACGAAATTATGCAAGCCCATGATCAATTGGTCAGTTCTTTATTAGGAGAATAGTATTTTAAACCAGATGACTCATGTGTGACGGAAGTGACGCATGAGTCATTGATTTATTTAAATAAGATAAGACAAAAAAGATGCTGCATAGAATGCAGCATCTTTTTAGGTTGATAAGATAAAAGAAATATCAGGCTATGCTTTTCGACGGCTAGATTCCATAGCATGCTTGCCAATCCGGCTGGTGGAGGATGGCACTTTCGTACCATACTTCACTTGAGCAACTACAGACAAAGAAAGAATCAACACAATAATAAAGAATGGTAACATTGCTACACCTCCACAAAAGCATTGTCTATATAGTATTATTGCTAAAATATTGCAGAAATGCAACGCTTTTGTAACAAAAGATATTCAAACTTAATACTTTCTTTTAAAATGGCGTCGTATGACTAGTAAACCCCTTTAACATCAGGTATTAAAAGTGTTTTGATTAATTTATTTATTTTCTAAAATTTATATAGATTTTTGCTGAATAATTCACCGGGTTTTTGTATAATACTCGAGGCTGATTTTTTAGTGTTAAGAAGTGTTTACTTATTTACTGGTGGGAGAAGAAAGCGGACTTAGTGGCGGACTAGCTAAACAAAAAGACGGAAAGATGTTGATATATCAAGCATCTTTACCGCCCGTTAAATGAGAAGAGTGGGAATCGAACCCACAACCTTTGGTTTAGAAGACCAATGCTCTATCCAATTGAGCTATCCTCCCAAACACTTAATATGTTATAATCCCTTAATTTTTCAGTCAAGTACTATTAATAAGCACTATTAGATATGCGTTTTCAAAATGTTTACTTTTCTTTTGACCAATGCGCTTTCTTAGCCTACAATGTTCATTGATAAAGGCTTAATTAATAGAATGAGAATGGAGTTCTATATGATGAGTAATAGTAGCAAATTAGATCCTCGAGTGGTCAAAACCCGTTTGAACTTGCGGCATGCTTTAGTCTTTTTAATGCAAAGTGAGAAGCTGGATGATATTAGTGTGCAAAAGATTACTGAAACTGCGCACATTACCCGTGGTACTTTTTATCTTCATTATAAGGATAAGCATGATTTCATTAGTCGTGCCATGCAGGAAATTATTGATGAATTGTTCGACAACGTTATGATTAATAACGATGTTGATCATATTGCGGAACCGGTAAAGGTCTTTTCTTTGAATCGTGCCTTTGACTACATTGAAAAGAATTCGGATATCTTCACCATTTTGCTTGATCGGACACAGAATAACGACTTTTACCGTCAATTCTATGCACGCCTTTCTGATGAGATGCTGAAATATGGCAAGACAATGCATGATGAATTAGATGAACTTGATGTACCAATTAAGGTACAAGTGGCATTTATGACGTCCGCTTTGCTGGGCTTAATTGCTCAATGGTTGAATAATGGCCTGATTTACACTTCTCGTTACATGACTAGTAGTGTAGCCAAAATGCTTAATACTTACAGTGGTGATAAGCTGCTCTTAACTTCATTTTTTGACTACAATGTTAATCCACAAATAAAGCTGTAATGCCTTGACGTTGGTCACATTTATTGGTAATATACAAACGTTGTATTTGTGAACCAACAACTACAACCGCACGACGACAAGTTAAAAGCTTTGCTGCTTGTCTCGGCGAGTCTGAGATTTAAGGAGGTGCACAAGATGTACGCAATTATTGTTACCGGTGGTAAGCAATACAAGGTTGAAGCTGGCAAGTCTATCTTTGTTGAAAAGCTGGACGTTAAGGCTGGCGACAAGGTAACCTTCGACAAAGTTGTCTTTGTTGGTGGTGACGACGTTAAGATCGGTCAACCTTATGTTGATGGTGCTTCAGTTGAAGCTACTGTTGAAAAGCAGGGTAAGGACAGGAAGGTTGTTACCTTCAAGTACAAGCCAAAGAAGCACACCCACACTAAGCAAGGTCACCGTCAGCCATACACTAAGCTGACTGTTGACAAGATCAACGCCTAAGTTTTTAAGATGATTAAGGCAAGTTTCTCCATAACTCCCAATCATCAAACCGTTGCGTTTAAGCTGACTGGTCATGCTGACGCTGGTGATTATGGTCACGACATTGTTTGTGCTGCAGTCTCTGTGTTGTCAATTTCAACGGTTAATGGATTAACCAAGGTAGTTCATTCAACACCTAAAATTGATAAAAATGACACTGAAGGCGGCTATTTACAAGTTACGCAGATTGCTACTGGCCATGATGCGCAAATTTTAATGAATACCTTCTTGAATGCCATGGAGGATATTCAAGAACAGTATCCAGATTTCGTTTCTATTAAAATACATGAAGTTCATGCTGGAGGTGAACAAGTATGATTATGGATCTCCAATTCTTCTCCCACCACAAAGGGGGCGGTTCCACTGCCAACGGTCGGAACTCAGCTGGTCGTCGTCTTGGTACTAAGGCGGCTGATGGTTCTGTCGTAACATCCGGCTCAATTATTTACCGGCAGCGTGGTACTCACATCTACCCAGGTGCCAATGTTGGCCGTGGTGGTGATGACACCCTGTTTGCAAAGATCGATGGTGTTGTTAAGTTCGAACGCCTTGGTCGTAGCAAGCGTCAGGTTTCCGTTTACCCAGTTGCTGAAGCTGAAGAAGCCTAACTAGATATACCAAAAGACCTGTGTTTTGCATAGGTCTTTTTTTGTATCTAATGACTCATCTGCAAGTGATAGAATAAAACTATAATGACGCAAGTGAGGTAGTTGTGATGACCAGAATTTCCCGTTTGCAAAAAAGGTTTCCTGAATTATATATTGATGCATTTTTAGTCACCGATCCGCTTAATATTTACTACCTAACGGGTTTTAGTTTGGCAGCGGGGGATGGCTGTTTATTAGTAACTGCAGAAAATGCCATTTTGATTACGGATGCACGGTATGCTGAATTGTTGGCTGAATTCGATAGTGATGAAGTAGTGGCAACGATCAGTGGTGATTATTATGGCAGCTTGAATAAAATTTGCCAGGGCATGGATATTGATGTGTTGGGTTTTGAAGATGGCATCTCATATTCGCTTTATGACTTACTAGATAATTTAATGACCACCGACTTGGTTCCTTTCCACCAGTTAATTGAACGGATGCGTGAAATTAAGGATATCCATGAAATTGAGTTGTTGAGCAACGCCGCGGCGCTACTGGATAGCGGCTATCGTTATGTGTTGAGTATCGTTAAGCCTGGGATGACAGAACGTGAATTGGCTAACCGGCTGGACTTTTGGATGAAAGATCATGGTGCAACGGCTGCCTCTTTCCCTACCATCATTGCCAGTGGTGAGAATGGCGCCAAGCCTCATGCCACCGTGACCAACCGTGCCATTCAAAGGGGTGAATTGGTGACTCTCGATTTTGGCTATTTTGTCAATGGCTATACGGCCGACATGACCAGGACGTTTGCGATAGGCGAAGTAGCTCCTGAATTAAAAGAAATGTATGGATTGGTTCTCGCTGCTCAAAAGGCGGTCATCCAACGTGCACATACCGGAATTAATGGTGCGTCCTTAGATCATTATGGCCGCCAAGTGATTGAAGAGGCTGGTTTAGGAGATCGATTCATTCATGGGATGGGCCATGGCATTGGCCTGGCTGTTCATGAGATGCCGTTAGCTTATGGCCCTAATGCTAAGCACCTGCGTCTGCAAACAAATGAGGTAATCACAGTCGAGCCGGGACTTTATGTACCTGGTTTGGGTGGTGTTCGCATTGAAGATGATTTGGTGATTGGCCATGGCCCAGCACAACAGCTAACGCATACGCCAACAGATCTGGTTGTTGTCGATTAAGCACTATTTGATCATTACTTATTGATTAAGTGGTCAATAATACTAATTAATTGGCAAAAGCGGCTGCAATGCAAAGTGATTAATGGTTTTCTTGGTTAATAAGGTGACGGATAGTTGCATTTTGTGCTTGCTTAGTGCAAAATGAAATGGATATTGTTTAATGAATACAAATACAAAATCGGTGGCGTTCCACCACAATGGAGGTCAAATAATGGCAGAAGATACAGCAATTCGGTTAAGCAATGAAGACCAGAGCATGGGCTCGATCAAGATTGCGCCGCAAGTATTAGAATTTATCGCCGGGATTGCCGCCAGCCAAGTGGATGGAGTTTCCCGCATGCACGGCACATTTGCCAATAACGTGGGCGAAATGTTAGGACGTTCTGATTATCGTCGTGGCGTTCACTTAACAATTGAAGACGATCACTCATTGACTTTTGATGTGGCCGTCTATGTTGATTACGGCAAAGATGTTCCCCAGGTAGCTGCTGAAATTCAAAATAAGATTAAGCAGCAGGTTGCCTTGATGACTGATTTAAAGGTTGGTTTAGTAAATGTCCACATTCAAGGAATTACGCCAACTAAGACTGATCAGGAAATTGACCCTAATGACATTTTTGGTCAGGATGAAAATGAAAGTGAGGACACAAAGTGAGTTTTAGTCGACACACGATTCGGGTGGCCGCATTCCAGGCGCTGTTTGCCTTGATTGCTACACCGGATGAAGATCGTGAGCAGCTTTACCGTCAACTGTTAAAACTAGATGCTAACGAAGAAGTTCCAGCTTATTTGGAAGAGTTAGTTAATGGGGTGTTGGATCACCAGGATGAAATTGACCAGACAATTAGTCAATATCTGGAACCTGGTTGGACAGTTGAGCGGTTGGAGCGTCCAAACCTGGTTATTTTGCGGCTGGCCTTGTATGAACTTCAATTTGAAAAGCTGCCAGTCGCGGTTGCGATCAACGAAGCGCTGCAGCTAGCTAAGAGTTTTAGTGATGATAAATCACGGCGCTTCATTAACGGTGTCTTAGGTCATTACGAACAAGAGCACGCAAATAAATAATAGTTAATGGGGACTCCTGCTTACGTAACAGGGGTCTTTTGTTTAATTTGAGGAGGTTCACATGGCAACTATCATTGATGGCCGTAAACTGGCTGCCGATTTAAATGCAGAAACAGCACAACGGGTCGCAGATTTAAAGAAGCGAGGAATTGTTCCTGGCATTGCAGTTATTTTAGTTGGTGATGATCCGGCGAGCGTGATTTATACCCGTAATAAGGACCGTAAAGCAAAAAAACTGGGCATCCGCTCGATTTTGAAACGTTTCCCTGCTGATGCACGACAATCAGAGGTCTTAGCATCGATTCAGGAATTCAATAATGATGACCAGATTAATGCCATTTTGGTTCAGTCCCCATTGCCTGACCAATTAGATGAAACGAGTTTGGTACAAGCAATCGATCCCGCTAAGGATGTAGATGGCTTCCACCCGTTGAATGTTGGCAAACTCTACGCCAACGAAGAAGGCAACTACCCAATTCCGTGCACGCCCCGAGGCATTATGACGATGCTGAATAAGTATCAGGTGCCGGTTGCCGGCAGCAATGTCGTCATTATTGGGCGCAGTAATTTGGTGGGCAAACCAATGCTGTCATTATTAACGAATGCGAACGCGACGGTCACGATGATTAATCATCTGACGGCAGATCCTCAGTACTATACGAAGAATGCAGATTTATTAATCGTTGGCGTTGGGCACCCGAAGTTTGTACAGGCTAAGGATATAAAGCCAGGTGCCACGGTCATTGATGTGGGGATTAATCGACAGTCTGATGGTCACTTGGTTGGCGATGTTGACTTTGACCAGGTGAAGACGGTGGCTGACAAGATTACGCCTGTACCTGGTGGGGTAGGACCAGTGACGATCGCCACTTTGATGCAACAAACCGTGGATTTAGCGGAGTGGAGTGAGCAGGATGCCGCAAGAAAAGCCGTTAACTGTTAATCAGCTAACAAAGTATATTCGCCGAAAATTTCGTGCCGACCCATACATTTATCAACAAAATTTTTGGCTGCAGGGTGAATTGACTAACTTTCATTTGCGTAGCCGCAACCAGTACTTTTCTTTGAAAGATGATAATTCGGATTTACCGGATCAGGACCTGTACCAAATTGATGCGGTCATGTTTGCACGGGAGTTTTCTAAGTTAAAATTCACTCCCGAAAATGGGATGAAAGTTCTCGTGTATGGTCACGTCGATGTGTATCCTAATCGGGGATCCTACCAGTTTTATGTTAGCCAAATGGAAGTTACCGGAACGGGTTCTTTGGAAATTGCTTTTCGGCAAATGTATGCCAAACTCAAAAAAGAAGGGCTTTTTGATCGACCAAAGAAATCAATCCCGCCTTTTCCTAAAAGAGTCGCCATTGTGACGAGTAATGATGCTGCCGTCAAGCATGATATGATTACGACCTTTCGCCGCCGTAATCCTTTAATTCAGTTGGTATTTTATCCTACGAAGGTGCAGGGAGACGATGCTGCCCCCATGGTAGCCAAGCAGATCAGGCGGGCTAATGAGGATGGCAACTTTGATGTACTGATCGTCGCTCGTGGTGGTGGTTCCCGAGCTGATTTGTGGACCTTTAATGAGGAGGTAGTTGGTCGAGCAATTGCTGACTCCAATATTCCGGTCATTTCATCAGTAGGGCACGAAGTTGATACCACAATTGCCGACCTGGCAGCGGATGATCGTGAGGCAACGCCTACTAGTGCAGCGGTAAAGGCATCAGCATGGCTGTTAGACGATGTTTTAGCGCAAATACGCCAGTACCAGCAGCAGTTATATGTTAGTTGCTCAAACATTATTCAACAGGCACAGACAAGACTGGATGCTTTGCAAAATAACTATGTGTTTCAGCAGCCTGACCGGCTATTTAATCAATATCAGCAACAAGTCGATGACCTCAGGCAAAATTTGCGGTTAACGTTTAATGCACTGCTGGTTAATAAGCAAAATCAGCTAGATCATCTGCAGGCACGATTAAATCAGAACGCTCCCCGTGTGCAATTGGTACGTGATCAGGCTAAATTGCAACACTTACAGACTCAATTGGCTGCTAGCTTGCGCACAAAACTCCAAAGAAACCAGGCTGCTTTGCAGGGCCTGCAGCAGCAATTAATTGCCCTGAATCCCACTACGATTTTGTCACGTGGGTATAGCTATGTAACCTTGGATGGTCAGGTAGTTAAGCAGATATCACAATTGCACCCGTCCGACCGGGTACGGATTCATTTGTCAGATGGAATTGCAGAAGCAGAAATTAAATTGATACAGAAGGATGGCAAACAAGATGGCAACCACTAGGAAAAAATTTACGTTTGAAGATCAAATGACCCAGTTGCAAAACATTGTCAATAATTTGCAACAAGGTAACGTTGCATTGGAAGATGCCTTAAAACAATTTAAGGAAGGAATGAAGCTGGCCAATAAAATGCAAGCACAGCTTGATAAATCTGAAAAGACCTTAGCTGAATTAGTTGACGAAAATGGCAACGTTAAGCCGGCAGAAGAAAAGGGCGATGATTTAGCTAACAATGGTGTTAAGAACCAAGGATACCAGTCGGAATTTTTAAACAAAGATAATGATGACGACCTGCCATTTAAGGATGCATAAACGAGGTAACAACTATGGAAATTGCTGATTTAAAAAAACAAGTAGATCAGTACCTTCAGAAGCATTTAGGTAGCGATTGTGACCAGTCCACTTTATATGAATCGATGTATTATTCACTAATGGCTGGTGGCAAGCGTTTGCGGCCAAATTTAACTTTGGCAGTGGTTCACGCGTTGGGCAAAGATTTGGACGATGATGTCATGCGGGCCGCTAGTGCGGTGGAACTTTTGCATACTTATTCGCTTATTCATGATGATTTGCCAGCAATGGATAACGATGATTTGCGACGTTTTTTGCCGACTAATCACCGTCGCTTTGGAGCCGGGATGGCCACGTTAGCAGGGGATGGTTTATTAACCCTGGCTTTTCAGTGGGTTAGTGACAACCACCTGAAAGAGACGGTACGCCTACAGCTAGTCCAATTGTTAGCACAGGCTGCTGGCCCTGCAGGGATGGTTGCTGGTCAGGCAATGGATATTCACTATGAAGGAACCGGCCTGTCTTTAAACGAACTTAAGAACTTGCATGCGAAAAAAACTGGTTCATTACTGCGGTATAGCGTAATGGCTGGTGGGGTCATTGCCCAAGCTCCTGCAGATACTTTGCGAGTATTAGCAAGCTTTGGTGCGCACTATGGATTGGCTTTTCAAATTTATGACGATCTGATGGATGTGGTAAGCAGCGAAGCAAAAATGGGCAAAGCTGTCAATAAGGATGCTGATGAGCAAAAGAATACTTATCCTAACTTGCTAGGAATTGATGGTACTAAACAGGCTTTGGCGCAAGCAATTGCTGGTGCCAAAGCAGACAAGCAACAGTTAGACAATCGTGGAGTTGGCGACTTTAGCTTGTTAGATGACTTTTTAGCATATTTTCGTTATTAAGCAATAACTGAGGAAAAAAGATGAAAAAAGAACGAGTGGACGTCTTATTAGTTAAACAGGGATTATTTGATTCTCGTGAGCAGGCCAAGCGCGCGGTGATGGCTGGTGAAATTCTGGGGAAGAATAATGAACGACTGGATAAGCCTGGACAAAAAATCCCCATTGAAACTACCCTGCACATGAAAGGCAAGAAAATGCCTTACGTCAGTCGTGGTGGTTTAAAATTAGCTAAGGCATTGAAGGTATTTCACATTGACGTACAGGATGAGACAGTGCTGGATATTGGCTCTTCAACTGGCGGCTTTACCGATGTGATGCTGCAAGCTGGAGCTAAGTTGAGCTATGCCTTGGATGTTGGTACCAACCAGCTGGTGTGGCAGTTGCGGGAGGATCCTCGGGTAGTAGTGATGGAACAGACAAATTTTCGCTACAGTAAGCTAGAAGATTTTACGCATGGGCAACCAGAATTTGCCTCCATTGACGTCTCATTTATCTCGCTAAGTATGATTTTGCCACCGCTATCACACATCTTGAAACAGGGCGGATCAGTGGTAGCGTTGATTAAGCCACAATTTGAAGCCGGACGAGACCATGTGGGCAAGAATGGCATTATTCATAAGCGTTCTACCCATGAAGCCGTGCTGAACAAGGTTCTTAAGTTTGCCACCGAAGACCATTTTGATGTTTTAGCTTTGGACTACTCGCCAATTAAGGGTGGCCAAGGCAATATCGAATTTCTGGTTCACTTACGGCTAAAAGATCAGACGGGGACAATTGATCCGTCTGTTGACATCAATGCAGTAATTGATCATGCATATGAGGATTTGAAAGTTAAGGGGCAAAGCAAATGAAAAAAGCTATCCGCCAAGCAAAAATTAAAGAATTAATTGCTAACCAACAAGTTGAACGTCAAGAGGATATGGTTCGCCTATTACTTGATGAAGGTATTCAGGTAACACAAGCAACTGTTTCGCGCGATATTAAGGAAATGCAGCTGGTAAAGGTGCCTAGTGTGGGCGGCGGTTACCACTACAGTCTCCCACTTCAACAGGGAGGCAACCGGAGCAGTCAACTCGCCGATACTCTGAAACATGGGTTGATTTCGCTGAAGCGGTCTGATCGTTTCCTCTCACTTGCATTGAAGCCAGGAAATGGCCCGGTAGCCGCAATGCTGATTAAGCAGATGAACTATCAGGAAGTGTTCACGGCTATTGGTGATGATACTAGTGTGCTGGTAGTGTGTCAGTCGGCAGCGGATGCAGCTGCTTTTGAACGTAAATTAACTTCACTGCAATAATTTGAGGAGGATGTACTGTGCTCCAGGAATTAACGATTGATGATTTAGCAATTATTCCACATTTATCGCTGGAATTTGATGATCATATGACAGTGTTAACCGGGGAAACTGGCGCCGGTAAATCCATTATTATTGACGCTGTCAGCTTGTTGGCTGGTCGTCGGGGGTCACAGGAATTGATTCGTAAGGGCAGCGATAAACTGGTCGTACAAGGACAATTTACGTTGCCGAACCGTCCTGCTTACCTGCATGAACTAGATGATTTGGGGATTGATCACGAAGATGGCACTTTAATCATCTCGCGTACAATTCACCGTAATGGACGAAACACGATCCGTGTCAATGGCACCTTAATTAATACCAGTGTGCTTAAAAAAATTGGGAGTGCACTGGTAGATATTCAGGGACAAAATGATAGCCAACGCTTGTTGCAGCCAGATCAGCACTTAGAAATGCTGGACCAATTTGCCGGTAAAGAGCTGCTGGAGATAAGGTCACATTATCGAGAATTGTATGAGCGCTATCTGCAAATCAAATCCACCTTGGCCAAGAAACAGGCTAATGAACAGCAGTGGGCACAACGCCTTGATATGTTGCATTATCAAGAAAAAGAGATTGGCGAAGCGCACTTAAAAGCAGATGAGGAAGAGCAATTAACTGCTGAGCGCGATCGTTTGGAACATTTTCAGCAAATCAATGAGACGTTGCAGGACGTTATTGCAGTGTTGAATGGTGATGAAGCAACACCGGTGCTGGATCAATTGGCAGGCCTGATGGATGCAACCAGTCAGATTAGTCAGTTTGATGGTGAATATGATGACCTGGCCAAAAGCATTACGGATTCCTATTATAATCTCCAGGACGCTGCCAATCAGGCCGGACGTGAACTTGATAATTTAGCCTATGATGATGATCGTCTGCAACAAATTAACGGTCGGCTGACCCTAATTGGTGACCTAGAACACAAATACGGTGACTCATTAAAAGATGTTTTAGATTATTACGAAAAAATTCAACAAGAACTGGCCAAAATGGAGGGTACTGCTGATTCTAACGATGAGTTGGAAAAAGAATTGCAAGATATTACTAAGCAATTAGGCAATCTAGCGGGTAAACTTCATTCAATGCGGGTCAAAGCCGCTGGTCAATTAGAAAGACGGGTTCACCAGCAGCTTAGTGACCTTTATATGTCTAAAGCAATTTTTCAAGTGAAATTTAAGACTGCAGACCAACTGACATTTACACCAACCGGGCAAGATAATGTGGAGTTTTACATTCAAACTAATCCTGGTGAACGATTGGGACCACTGGTTAGAATTGTATCTGGCGGTGAATTGTCACGGGTTATGTTAGCCTTAAAGACAATTT
Organism: Candidatus Limosilactobacillus merdigallinarum; assembly: GCA_019114515.1. Classification (GTDB taxonomy): domain Bacteria; phylum Bacillota; class Bacilli; order Lactobacillales; family Lactobacillaceae; genus Limosilactobacillus; species Limosilactobacillus merdigallinarum. Next base: position 107,463 of record DXFH01000002.1, on the reverse strand, counting down.
TTGCTAAGGTCGAGGGCGTTACAAGTATTATTTTCGATGAAGTGGACACGGGTGTGAGCGGCCGGGTAGCCCAAGCAATTGCTGATAAAATCAAGTTGATTGCAGCAAACTCACAAGTCTTGTGCATTACCCACTTGCCTCAGGTTGCCGCCGTTGCACAACATCATTTCTTGATCAGTAAGCACTTGCAGAAGCAGCGAACCGTCACTGAGGTACAGGCCCTAAATAAGGCACAACGAGTTGACGAGTTAGCGCGGATGCTAGCTGGTGAAAAAATTACTAAATTAACGCGTGAACACGCCAAAGAGCTTTTAGAAATGGCTCATTAGACAACAAAAAGCAGGTGAAAAGCCTGCTTTTTTGATTCTTATACTAACCGAATGACACTGTTTAACCTGCAATGTAGCGAAGCTGATGAAGATGAAAAACGTAAGTTAAGTTATGGGCGGTAATTAAGAAGCGTCCGTGATTCATGGGACGAATAACACCACGAACGTTAACGGTGTGTCCTGCATTCGTCAGTGGATCCAGCTGTAGGAAAACGGGACGCTGGCTTGCAATTGCTTTCTTTAAAAAGAGACGACGCTGAAATAAGGGCTCCACAGGTAGCAAGCGGATTTCTTTTGTATCTTGCGGTTCAGGGTCAAAGAAATCTTGAAAATAATGGGATAATACGTTATTGCTGCGTGATAGAAGTGATTGAGCTGACATTTGCATAAGAATTGTCCTCCCGAACATTTGTTTGCATTTCATAGTATACGAACGTACGTTCAAAAACGCAAGTGATCTTTTTGCAATAATTGCAACAATGATGCCAGATCATGGTGGAGACTTGAATTAACGGTCTTTTTAAGGCACAATATTAATAATACTTTTTTGATATAAGGTAAGGGGAAAGCTAAGTTATGACAAAACGTGGAATGTTGATTGTTCTTTCAGGCCCTTCTGGTGTGGGAAAGGGGACAGTGCGTAAAGCATTGTTTAGTCAACCTGGTAATGATTTCCAGTATTCAATTTCAATGACAACCCGTAAACCGCGTCCAGGTGAAAAAAACGGGGTTGATTACTTCTTTGTGACCAAGGAACAATTTGAAAAGAATATTCAAAGTGGTCAAATGCTGGAATATGCTAAGTATGTTGACAATTATTACGGCACCCCATTAAAATATATTGATGAGACTTTGGCTTCAGGCAAAGACGTATTTTTGGAAATTGAAGTCAATGGAGCAATGCAGGTTCGGTCTAAGCGTCCGGATGGGGTATTCATTTTCTTGACACCGCCGGACTTGATGGAATTGAAACATCGACTGATTCATCGTGGCACCGATAGTATGGACGTGATTAACAAGCGGATCCACAAGGCTGTTGGTGAAATCGAAATGATGCAAAACTACGACTATGCAGTTGTTAACGATACAGTCGATAATGCTGTTGAAAAGATCAAGGGAATTATCCGGACTGAACGGTTACGGGTACAAAGGGTAATGCCTGATTACTTAGAGATGTTAGGAGATTCGAAAAAATGATTTTATTTCCTTCAGTTGATGAATTGCTTAAGCGGGTTGATTCGCGTTATTCATTAATTATGCTGGCCAGCAAGCGGGCACATGAAATTGATAAGTACTTCCGTGACAAGTGGGATGCTGATCATGGTGATAAGCCCGTTAACATGGAAGGCGACAAGCCATTGCTACTAGACCATTACAAATCAGCTAAGTCAGTCGGCATGGCACTGGAAGAAATCGAAGCCGGCAAGGTTACGATTGACCCTGACCATGTTGAAGATAAGCAAGATTAATCCTGGCAGCAGTCAGGTATAGGGAGCTGGGAATTTCCTGGCCCCTTTTTCTTTATGTATCTGAAGGGAGACTCACATGGCTCATATTACGATTTTTGTTAGCGGGAGCATTGCCGCTTATAAAGCCGTCTACTTAATGCGGAGCCTGCAAAAAAATGGTCATCACGTAAAAGTGGCGATGACTAAGGCGGCTACAAAGTTTGTGGGTACGGAAACCTTTTCGTCTTTATTGCATGAACCAGTTTTGACCGATCTGTTTGATCATAACGATGGCCATATTGCACACATTGAATTTGCGGATTGGACACAGCTGGCAATCGTTGCACCGGCTAGCGCCGATATCATTGCTAAAATGGCCAATGGAATTGCTGACGATGCAGTAACAAGCACGTTATTGGCCGTTCACGCGCCCACGATTGTAGTTCCAGCGATGAATTCTCATATGTGGGAAAAAAGTGCAACTCAGCGTAATTTGCGTCTTTTAAAATCAGATGGGTATTTGATCATGGATCCTGTTGATGGCCAACTAGCAGAAGGTTATGCTGGCAAAGGGCGTTTTCCTGAACCAGAGTTGATTAAAGAGTTTGTCGAAGGGCAATTAGGAAATCATGGCCTGCTTGCTGGTAAAAAGATTGTTGTCACCGCTGGCGGGACCTTGGAGTATTTAGACCCGGTAAGGTTTATTGGCAATCGTTCTTCAGGAAAAATGGGAGTAGCAGTTGCACAAGCGGCGCTTTCAATGGGTGCACAGGTGACTTTAATTGCCGGGACAATGAGCGTTGCTGTGCCAAGCAACCCGCATTTGCAAATTATCTCTGTCAAAACTACCGAAGAGATGCTTACAAAAGTGAATGAGCAGTTCACAGATTGTGATGCACTGATTATGGCCGCGGCAATTGCCGATTTTAAGCCGCTTCACCTAGCGGATCAAAAAATCAAGAAGCATCCAGGAGAAAATGAGTGGACATTAAAACTAGAGACAACGCCGGATATTTTGGCAACTATGGGCGCTAAGAAGCAGTCACAATTGGTGGTCGGTTTTGCAGCCGAGACCCAAGACCTGTTGAATAATGCCGAGCATAAATTAGCTAGTAAGCATGCTGACATGATTGTTGCTAATGACGTTGCTAAAGCTTGTAGTGGCTTTGGCACAGATACCAACCAGGTGACAATCTTGCAGCCTGGTGAAAAGCCACAGGCATGGCCGTTAATGTCAAAAGCAAAAGTAGCGCAACGATTAATGAAACTGGTTGCGCAAAAATTAGGGAAGTAAGGGGGTATCCTTAATGCCGGAATTAGCACAAGTGGTTGTAGATGTAACGACGATGCAGGCTAACCGTCCATATACTTATAAAATTCCGGCACGTCTTTCCCACCAAGTGCAAGTCGGGATGCGCGTTATCGTTCCTTTTGGTAAAGGAAAACGGGAAGTGCAAGGCTTTATTGTTGGTTTAGACGAACCCATTAATTACGATGGCCAGCTCAAAATGTTATCGGGCTTGATGGATCTACAACCGGTTGTGAATACTGAACTATTGCAACTTAGCAAGTGGCTGGCGCAAAATACCTATTCTTTTTGGATTTCTTGTATTTACACGATGCTGCCTAATGTGCTTAAGGCACAGTCTAAGCGGGTAGTGCGCATTGTAGATGAAGTCGACGAGCAAACCAGCCTGCAGCTATTTAAGGGTCAAGATGAATTGGATTTTGCCGATGTTCAAAATGACCCAGAAATTGTCAGCCAGTTATTAAAACTAAAACGAGCTGGCAAAATTCGTTTTGAATACCAAGTAGTGGATCGGGCCAAGGTAAAGATGGTTACCACCATTACGCCAGCATTGAACTTTTTGGAATTAGAAGATGTCTTGCATGATTTGCGTAAGAATGCAAAGGTGCAACGCCAACTAGTTGCCTACTTGCAGAATTTACAAGGACATTCCGTTACATTACCTGAAGCAGAACAAGAAAGTGGCTTAACTAGTGCTGATTTTAGTGCGGGAGCAAAAAAGGGCTGGCTCATGCGCGGATCCGTTGAACGCTACCGCATTCCGGATTCAGGAAGAATTCCTAATTGTGACCAGTTGACGAAACCCTTAACCCTGACAGATGATCAAGAACGAGTGTTACGACCCATCGTTGACGATATCGATCACCAACAGGCGCAAACATACTTGCTACGGGGCGTCACGGGTAGTGGTAAGACGGAAGTATACCTGCATGCAATCGCTCATGCTTTAAAGCAGGGAAAGACAGCGCTATTGCTTGTTCCAGAAATATCACTGACACCGCAAATTGCTGATCAAGTGCGTGGACGCTTCGGCAAAAAGGTGGCAGTAATTCATTCGGCACTTTCCAGTGGTGAACGCTATGATGAATGGCGCCGGATAGAACGTGGCGAAGCATCGGTAGTAGTGGGGGCACGATCGGCCGTTTTTGCACCGTTGCAAAATATTGGTGTAATCATCATGGATGAAGAACACGAGAGAAGCTATAAGCAGGATGATGTGCCACGATACCATGCACGTGAGGTGGCTAAATGGCGCAGCAAATATCATCATTGCCCACTAGTGATGGGTTCGGCTACACCAAGCTTGGAAAGCTATGCTCGTGCGATGGCTGGCAATTACCAGCTGCTCAAATTGCCCCACCGTATCAATCATCAGCCCTTACCGCCGATTCAGGTGGTTGATATGCGACCCGAGATTCAATCACGGGGTGAAAGCAACTTCTCAACGGAACTTTTAGGAGCGTTGCAAGATCGGTTGAATAAGAATGAACAAAGCATCCTGATGTTGAATCGACGGGGCTTTTCATCATTTATGATGTGTCGGACATGTGGTTATGTGTTGAAGTGCCCCAACTGTGATATTTCACTTACGATGCATTTGGATACCCACACTATGAAGTGTCATTATTGTGGTCACGAAGAACCGATTCCGTCAGTCTGTCCCAATTGTCATAGTCACAAAATTCGCTATTATGGTACCGGAACCGAAAAAGTAGCATTGGAGCTGCATAAATTGCTTCCCCAAGCCAAGGTGATCCGCATGGATGTGGATACCACCAGGCGTAAAGGGATGCATGGCAAGCTGCTGCGTGAATTTGGCCAGCATAAGGCCGATATTTTACTAGGTACGCAAATGATTGCAAAGGGCTTGGATTTTCCTAATGTCACTTTAGTAGGCGTCTTAAACGCAGATACTGGCTTAGACATTCCTGATTTTCGTGCCAGTGAGCGAACTTTCGATTTGTTGGCACAGGTGAGTGGCCGGGCTGGCCGTGCAGACAAAAAAGGACAAGTGATTATTCAAACATTTAATCCGGATAATTACGCGATTCGCCTAGCACAAAATCATGACTATGACCGCTTTTTTGCGACCGAAATGAATATTCGATCACAGGCCGGCTACCCGCCATATTTTTATACAGTTAAATTAATGGCAAGTCATCCAGAAGAAAAAGTGGCTGCCAAAGTCATGTATGATTTAAAATCACAGTTAGAGGGTTTGGCTAAAGATACAATTACCCTCGGACCGACGCCGCGTGCTATTGCAAGGTTAAAGCGACGGTATTATTATCAAATTATTATTAAGTATCGTCATGATCCTGCTTTGCATCAATGTTTAACTAAAATCATACAAAGTGCACAGCAAAAATATCCACATGACGTGGAATTAGTGATTGATCCAGACCCACAATACTTCTTGTAAGTGCAGCCTTGAAACGGAGGTTATAAAACAATGACAACAATTGTATTTATGGGGACCCCAGAATTTGCGGTACCAATTCTTGAAGCTTTGGTTAACGCACCCCAATATGAAATTCAAGCAGTTTTGACGCAACCTGACCGTCCAGTGGGCCGTAAGCACCGGTTAACCGAATCGCCAGTGAAAATTTTTGCTAAAGATCATGGTTTAATGATTTTGCAGCCACAAAAGCTCAGTGGCAGTCCTGAAATGCAGACGGTAATTGATCTGAACCCAGACCTGATGATTACGGCGGCCTATGGGCAGTTTTTGCCGACTAAGATGTTAGCGGCGGCTAAAATTGCGGCCATCAATGTTCATGGCTCGTTATTGCCTAAATACCGTGGTGGAGCACCAATTCAATATTCCGTGATGAATGGGGATAAAGAAACCGGTGTGACTATTATGCACATGGTTCAAAAGATGGATGCCGGCAACATCATTGCGCAGGCTACCGAGCCCATCACTAAAGATGACGACAGTGGCACAATGTTTAAAAAATTGAGCTTAGTGGGGCGCGACTTATTGATGAAGACTCTTCCCCAAATTATCGACGGGACAGCACCATCGATTAAACAAGATGAGAGTAAGGTTGTCTTTTCACCAAATATTAAGCCGGAAGAAGAGCGTATTGACTACCAGCTTCCCGCTAACCGGATTGATGATCTGGTACGTGGCTTACGTCCAGATCCAGTAGGCAACATGATTGTGGATAACCAACGTACCAAGATTTTTGATGTAACGCCGTTAAAAGAGAGCACCTCTCTTGAACCAGGCAAGGTGGTCCGCGTGGACAAACATACCCTCGTAATTTCTGCTGGCGAAGGAACGACTTACCAAATTAATCGCTTGCAACCAGCAGGCAAGTCCGTCATGGACATCACTGCTTACCTGAATGGACACCAAAATCTGCAACCAGGAGTAACTGCAATTACCGATGACTAAATCTATTACGAAAACGCCCCGTTATCTTGCTTTGGCCGTACTTGACCGTGTGCAGCGGGGCGCTTATTCTAACCTGCAATTAAATAGTAGTTTAAAAAAAGCACAAAATGATGCTGATCGCCGTTTGATTACCAACTTAGTGTATGGTGTCTTGCAGCATCGGTTGACTTTGGATTATCAAATAGAACCATTTGTCCACCAAAAGCTGGATGACTGGGTACATGCTTTATTGCTGATGTCGGTTTACCAATATGAATATTTAGATCGAATTCCGGACTGGGCAGTGACTAACGAGGCTATTGAAATTGCTCGGGTTCGCGGCAACGCAGGCATTCGCCGTTTTGTTACGGGGGTTTTGCATGCATACCTGAAACGCGGTCCCCGTGACCTCCAACAGATCTCGGATCCGGTCAAATATTGGACAATTAAGGAAAGTGTGCCTGAATGGCTGGTTCATGAATTAAGTAACCAGTATGGCAACGATCAAATGAAGGCAGTACTGACCTCTATTAACCAACCAGCTAAGATGTCAGCACGGGTAAATACCTATCGCCAATTTGTAGCACAAGCACAAATAGAATTAGCTGCTGAGGGAGTAGAAACCGCAGCCAGCAAAGTGGCAGCGGATGGGTTGGTCATCAAATCAGGAGATTTATTGCATTCAAAAGCCTTCATGAATGGCGATGTGACTGTGCAAGATGAAAGTGCGATGCTGGCAGTTGAAGCCATGCAATTAAAGGGCGATGAAAAGGTGCTAGACGCTTGTGCTGCTCCGGGAGGTAAGACTGGGCAAATAGCAACCAGTTTAGCTAACCATAATGGCAAAGTCATCGCCTTAGACATTCATCCGCATAAAGTGCAACTAATTATGAGAAATATGGCACGACTCGGCTTAGCGGATGTGGTAGAAGCTCAAGCTTTAGATGCCCGCAAAGTGGGCCAGGAATATGAGGACGAGAGCTTTGACCGTATTTTAGTTGACGCACCGTGCTCTGGAATTGGGTTAATCCGGCGTAAACCGGAAATTCGTTATGATAAAACATTAGCTGATAGTAAGCACCTACATGAAATTCAATTGGAAATCTTGCGCGCAGTTGCCTCGAAAGTGAAAAAAGGCGGTATAATTGTTTACAGCACGTGCACAATTTTGCAGCAGGAAAATGATGCGACGGTTCAAGCATTTTTAAGCGAACAGTCATCATTTAAACTGTTGAAAGTGAAAACTAAACGTGCAATTAAGTCTGACCGTCAATCAGATACACTCACGATCTTACCGAGTGATTACGGTTCTGATGGTTTCTTCATCGCGTGCTTACAACGGGTGAAGTAATAATTTATTGGGAGACACTCATGATTACAGCTTATCAAACTGACATTGGAAAGCAGCGCTCGCAGAATCAAGACCGCGTAAATGTGTACAAGCATGATGATCGTTTACTAGCGATCATTGCGGACGGCATTGGTGGCAATCGCAGTGGCGATGTTGCCGCCCAATTAACCGTCAAATTTATAGGTCAGCATTTCCAGGCTAGTGCACCGAAAAATGTTAAACACGCTAAAAAATGGTTTAAAGATCAGGTGCAATTAGCTAATCAATTAATTTTGAAAAAATCTACTGAAAATTATCTTTACCAGGGAATGGGCACTACATTGGTGGCGGCCATTGTTTTCCCGAATAATCAATTAGTCATTGCAAATATCGGGGATAGCCGCGGATACCTTTATCATGATCAATTGTTAACCCAGATTACAAATGACCATTCTCTTGTAAACGAATTAGTAAAAAAAGGTGACATGTCTGAACGTGATGCGCTGCTTTCACCGCAAAATAACATCATTACACGGGCCATTGGTGTTTCTGAGGATGCAGAAGCGGATGTCAACGTTTTTCCATTTAAGCAGGGTGACCAGCTATTACTGTGCAGCGATGGACTATCGAAAATGCTTTCAAATGCGGAAATGAAAGCAGTCCTAGCTGATGATTCGCTGGACTTAAGCGATAAATGTCAAACGCTTATCCACGAGGCCAATGCTGCCGGTGGGCCGGACAATGTGACCGTCTTAATTAGTTTAAACGACCAAGAGAGGCAATAATACATGAAACCCGGATACAAACTAGGTAGTCGTTACCAAATTATTCGACCACTTGGCGAGGGCGGAATGGCAAATGTATATCTTGCACGCGATTTAGTCTTAGATAGAGAAGTCTCTGTTAAGCTGTTACGCTTAGATTTGCGCGACGACCCCCAAACTAATCGGCGTTTCCAGCGGGAAGCAACAGCTGCGACACGACTGAACGATCCACACATTGTGGGAATCTATGATGTCGGTGAAGACCATGGCATGCAGTTCATGGTTATGCAGTATGTAAAAGGGACCGATCTCAAACAGTATATCAGCAAGCATTTTCCGATTCCGCTGGCTCAAGTAGTTGATATTATGGAACAGGTGTTGTCGGCCGTGGAAGCTGCCCATGAGCACGGAATTATTCACCGTGATTTAAAGCCGCAGAACATCTTGATCGACGAAAATAAGAACATCAAAATTACGGACTTCGGCATTGCAACGGCAAGTTCGGAAAACACGTTAACGCAAACAAATACAGTAATGGGCTCAGTGCACTACCTGTCTCCAGAACAGGCACGGGGCAGTGTAGCTACCAAGCAGTCTGATATTTATTCTCTAGGAATAATCTTATTTGAACTTTTGACCGGAAAAGTGCCATTTGAAGGCGAAAACGCGGTCTCCATTGCAATCAAGCATTTTCGCTCGCAGATTCCTTCAGTCCGCGCAATTAATGCTAATATTCCGCAGTCAATGGAAAATGTAGTGATTAAGGCCACGGCTAAGGATCCACAGCAGCGGTACGCATCTGCTGCTGAAATGGCTGCAGATTTAAAGACATCGCTAGATCCTGATCGAGCTAAGGAAAAGCCATTAGTGATCAAGGACTATGATGATGACGAAACTAAAGTGCTGAACGTAAAGGATATGTATCAGCATGCTCAGAATCAAAAGCAAAATCGTCAAAATGCTGATCAAAAAGACTCAGAAAATAGTGAAGCAAAGTCTGACAAACATAAAAGTCAGCAACATCCACATCGGAAGCGGTGGCTAATCGGTGCCGTAGCAGGGTTGATTGTTTTGCTAGGCGGTGCTGGCTATTACTTTAATCGTCCTATCACGGTGCCCAACCTAGAGAATAAAACGGCCGTTCAGGCGCAACAAACTCTCAAAAAACGTCACTTAAAACTGGGCAATATTACTCGTGCCCACAGTCAAGTGGCAAAGGGCAAGATTGTGCGGACAACCAGTCCTGATAAGCTGAAGTTCGGCCAAGAGGTGAACGTCGTGGTCAGCGATGGTGTCAGCAGCTGGAAAGTGGCTGACTATGTTGGCAGCGATTATGATTCGACCGCTTCGGACTTACGCGATCGAGGCTTTACCGTTAAAAAGAAGGAAAAGTACTCCGATTCAGTCGCTAAGGGCCAAATTTTAAAGCAAAATATTAGTGCAGGTTCAACAGTTAATCCAAGCGCTAAGCCGGTCGTATTGACGGTGAGTGCTGGTAAGAAGACTGTTAAGATCCCTAACTTTAAAAATAAGGATCTAAGTGACGTGCAATCGTTTGCTAATGATCACCACCTGCAGCTAACGGTTACTGACAAAACTTCTGATTCAGTACCCGCCAATCACGTAATTAAGCAGACACCGAAGAAGGGGTCCAAGCTTAATGAAGGGGATACATTAACTGTCCAGGTAGCTAGTTCTGGCAACCAGACACGGACCACTAATATTCAAATCAACATTCCGTTTGACGGCAACGGTGGCAAGAAGGAAAATCGTGTCCAGGTTTACATTCTGGATGCTAATCACAACCTGACAATGGAATACCAGGATATTACGATTAACCAAGAAACAACGATTAATGTCCCATTTACCCTTCGGCAGCATCAGTATGGGGCTTATAAAGTGATCCGCAACGGACGGACAATCATGAGTGCAACTAATATTACCGGTTAAGGGAGGCCCAATTTGCAGACTGGAACCATTCAACAATCGTTAAGCGGTTTTTATGATATTTATAGTGACGGACAAATTTACCGTACCCGCGCACGGGGGAATTTTCGTAAACGGGGAATTAAACCAGTGGTAGGCGATCACGTCGAATTCTCCGAAGGTTATTTACTGAAAGTAATGCCCCGGAAAAATTCATTGAAGCGACCGCTGGTAGCAAACATCGATACGGCAGTAATTGTAACCGCCGCTATTCAACCGACTTTTTCTCCTAACTTGCTTGACCGTCAGCTAATTGCCTTAGAGCTGCAACATATTCGGCCAGTGATTTATTTCTCCAAAACGGATTTGCTAGATGGAAAGCAGTGGTCAGCGATTGAAAAAGTGGTAGCAGATTATCGTGCCATTGGTTATCAAGTTTTTGCCGATCGAGACTCATTTAATGAAGGGCAAATGGCGAAATTGTTGGCTAACTTAAAGCAACAAACCGTCACCATGATGGGGCAGACCGGTGCGGGCAAGTCGACTTTGTTAAATCACTTGGACCCGGATTTGGACCTCGCTACTGGCGAAATTTCGAATGCGCTAAAACGAGGACGACATACCACCCGTAAAGTGATGCTGCTCCAGGTTGGCCAGGCACTGATTGCTGATACGCCCGGTTTTTCTTCTTATGAGGACTTTACAATGACACCGCAACAATTGGCAGCTTGTTTTCCAGAAATGGCTGCATTGGCGCCAGAATGCAAGTTCCGAGGCTGCCTGCATTTGAAAGAACCAGGTTGTGCGGTGAAAACTGCCGTGAAAAATGCTAAAATAAGGCAGTCAAGGTATGATAACTACGTTCAGTTTCAAACACTGCTGCGCAACCAAAAACCAAAATATTGAAATGAGGTAATTATTTATGATTAAAGTTGCACCTTCAATTTTGAGTGCTGACTATTTAAACCTGCAACATGATATCGAACGGGTTGAAAAGGGCGGTGCAGATATGCTGCACATTGATGTCATGGATGGAACCTTTGTACCAAACATTTCTTACGGACCAGGTTTTGTTAAGGCCATTCGTCCAATCACTAAGTTGACGCTGGATTGTCACCTGATGGTTGAACACCCAGAACACCTGTTGCCAAGCTTTATTGATGCCGGTGCGGACATTATTGGTGTCCAAGTTGAAGCAACGCAACACATTCACCGTGCACTGCAAATCATTAAGAATGGTGGTGTTAAGGCCGAAGTGGTTATTAACCCAGGTACACCAGTAATGATGATTGAACCGGTGCTGTCCATGGTTGACCAAGTGTTGGTAATGACGGTTAACCCTGGCTTCGGTGGCCAGAAGTTCCTGCCTTCAACGGTTGATAAGATTGCACAGCTTAACCAGATCAAGAAGGATCGTGGCTACAACTTTGATATTGAAGTTGACGGTGGCGTTAACTTCAAGACGGTAGTTGATTGCTACAAGGCTGGTGCCACGGTTGCTGTTGCTGGTTCATACGTTTACTTGGCAAATGATCCTGCAGATCGGATTAAGACCTTGAAGGAAGCTACTAAGTAATTAATATACAGTGGGTAATGAAAGGGGCTGGAATAACCAGCCCCTTTATTTATCAGAAAGGATAAGTCATGGCCATCATTAACTTATTGGTTGGGGGACCGGTTGATATGATTCCTGACGCGGCCGTTTTAAAAGCGCAGGAGGGATCCTGGATTGGCGTTGATTACGGTGCTACCCATCTATTGAAGCAGGGAATTAAACCAGTGCTGGCGTTGGGCGACTTTGATTCAACTTCACCAGCTGAGTTAACTCGACTGCAACGGACGATTCCGCGCGTTGAAGTTTTTAAAAATAAAACCGAACACACGGATACACAGCTGGGAGTCTTGGCAGCTATTCGTGATTTCCATGCTGAACAAATTAATATTTATGGCGCCACTGGTGGTCGTCTAGATCAACTGTTGGCCAATTTATTCTTGCCATTGCAAGAGACATATCGACCATACCTGCGGATGATCAACTTTATCGACGCCGAAAATCATGTTAGTTTTTACGAACCAGGTGCTTATACCATCCATAAGTTGCCACGGATGCGCTATTTAGCTTTTGTAAACCTCATTCCGTGTGCAGGCTTAACCTTGCCAGATGAGAAATACCCGCTATTTAATTGGTCTGCAAACATTCCCGTATGCTGGTCCAGCAATGAATTTAAAGGGACAATCAATCATTTCTCGTTTCAAAAAGGTGTCATTGCAGTGATTCAAAGCGTGGACCAGCAGCATGGCAATGCTTAACCCTGTCAAGGGAAATTACTTGAAAGAAAATCTTGCATTGCGTCGCCTGCTATGGTAAATTATTTAGGTGAGTTACAGCGCAATGCGCTACGAAATGTTTGATGAGGAGAGGAGGGTCCACCATGGCTAAGGATTTTATTACTGGCAAGAAGACTGCTTTTGGAAACAAGCGTTCCCACGCCCTTAACTCAAGTCGTCGCAGCTGGAAGCCAAATTTGCAAAAAGCAACCATTTTGGTTAACGGTAAGCCAAAGAGGGTTTACGTTTCAGCACGTACTTTGAAGTCGGGTAAAGTGACTCGGGTTAACTAAATAAAAAGTGGCTGCCCTCTGGGTGGCTTATTTTTTTATCTAGACTTTTTAGCACAACGCATAAGGTGCCTTAATAATTCTCCTATGTTAAAATAATGGAGATTTTATCAAATACGACAAGGAGGCCATCTGCATGGCAGTGAAGATTAAAACCAATTCCGGAACCATTGATATTGCAAATGACGTAATTTCGACGGTCGTTGGTGGAGCAGCTACTGACAACTATGGCGTGGTTGGCATGGCCAGCCGGAAGCCAGTTCGTGACGGCGTAAACCGTATTTTGCAACGGGACAATTACAGCAAGGGTGTAGTTGTTCGTCAGGGAAAGAATGGCATTGCTGTGGAAGTCAACATTATTGTTGGCTATGGCACTAAGATTTCTGAAGTATCAAAAAGTGTGCAAAGTAAGGTTAAATACAATCTTGAATCCATGCTTGGCATCACGGCCAACTCCGTGAACGTATATGTTCAGGGAGTACGGGTCATGGATGACTAATACATGCAGGAGGAAAATGAGTTTTGGCAATTACGAAAATCACAAATCTTGAATTTGGCAAAATGGTCCAAGCTGCTGCTAGTCGCTTAAGTCAGCAAGCTGAATTTATTAACTCGCTGAATGTCTTCCCGGTTCCTGACGGTGATACTGGAACCAACATGACTTCCACTATCCAGAGTGGAGCTAAGTATGAACGCAATGAAACCAGTACCAATGTTGGTGACTTGGCCCAGGCATTTGCAAAGGGCCTCTTGATGGGTGCGCGGGGCAACTCCGGTGTGATCCTGTCACAGATTTTCCGGGGCTTTGCTAAGGCCGCAGATGGTCATAAAGAATTAACCGCCGCACAATTTGTTGACGCCTATGCAAATGGTGCTAAGACAGCTTATAAGACGGTTATGAAGCCAACGGAAGGGACGATCCTCACCGTTGTGCGTGAATCCGCCCAGGCAGGTTTAAACAAGATCAAGGAAACCGATGATCTTGTTGAGATTATGCATACGATTGCAACGGCTGCTGAAGAATCACTGAAAAAGACGCCTGACCTGCTTCCGGTGTTGAAGGAAGTAGGCGTGGTTGACTCTGGTGGCCAGGGTCTGGTATTTGTTTTAGAGGCCTTTGATGCTGCCTTAAGTGGTAAGGAGATCAGTAAGGTGGACTACAAGCCAGATCAAGCAGAAGTCGATCAGATGGTTAACGCCATGGACCATGAAAGTGTCCAAGGCAAATTAGATCCGAAAGACATTAAGTACACTTACTGTACCCAAATGTTAGTGCGGATTGGCAAGGGTAAGCAGGTCAAGCAGAAGTTTGATTATGATACCTTTTACAACTACCTTGCTAAATTAGGAGATAGTCTGCTGGTCTTAAACGATGATTCAGTTGTCCGGGTGCATGTTCATACTGAACATCCTGGCAAGGTCTTATCCTGGGGCCAAGAATTCGGTGATCTGCAAACCATTGAAATTCACAACATGGTTTGGCAACAAGAAGAAATCATGGAGAAGGATGAAGAATCCGCTGCTAACGATAACCGTACTGAAGCCCAATCAACGGCGTCTGCTAAGCCAGCTCCAGAAACAGCCGTGATTGCCGTTGCCAGTGGTGCCGGTATTGAAAAGCTGCTGAAGAGTCTGGGTGTGACCCAAGTTATCCAGGGTGGTCAGACAATGAATCCAAGCATTGCTGACTTGGCCAACGCTATTAAGAACAGTGGTGCCAAGCAGGCATTGCTGTTGCCAAACAATGGCAATATCTTCATGGCGGCCGACCAAGCTGCTGATGTAGCCGACATTCCAGTGGCAGTTGTCCATACCAAAACAGTACCGCAGGCTATTTCTTCTTTGATGGACTTCAATCCTGAAGAAGATATTAAGGCTAACCAGCAGGCAATGGAATCTGTTCTGGACACGGTAAAGAGTGGTCAGTTAACGACTGCGGTTCGTGATACTTCCATTGACGGCAAGCAGATTAAAGAAGGTCAGTACATGGGGATCGTTGATGGCAAGATTGTTGCTAACGACGATGACTTAGATACTGCTGCGCAAGCAATGGTTAAACAAATGCTGGATGAAGATAGCAGCGTGGTCACCATTCTCTATGGTGCCGATGGGAATGAAGAATATGCTAACCAATTAGCAAAAGAAATTGGCAAGATGGATGATGAATTAGACATTGAAGTTTATGAGGGTGATCAACCAGTTTACCCTTATCTGATTTCAGTGGAATGATCATTGACCATTTAGAAAGAGACGGACTGTGGGATTACCATGGTCCGTTTTTGCATATAGGTAAACGTCGCGCTTTAATTGCAAGAATGTTAAAATGGGCACTGTCTATAATCTTTAACGAAAGGAGGGAAATCAAGGTGAGAAGTCTACAAGACCCAGTTGCTAAATTGACCGGCGTAGGTGCAAAAACGGCAGACGCCTTGGGAACGCTAGGCATTAATACAATTGAAGACTTATTAACCTATTTTCCCTCCCGTTATGATGACTTTGCACCGACGAACCTGGAACAGGCAGCAGATAAGCAAAAGGTTACGGTTCATGGGACGATTATTTCAGAACCATTGCTGACCCAGTTTGGTTACCGCCGCAATCGTTTGGCGTTTCGCCTAACGGTGGGCAATGGGGTGGTGAACGTCGTTTACTTCAACCAGCCATATTTAAAGAAGCAAGCAGTTCTTAACGCTGACGTTACGGTGCTGGGAACTTGGAATAAGAGTCGGCAGGAAATAATGGGTGCGAAACTAGTGAGCGCTCATAATGCCCAATCAATGGGTGCTGTATATCCCGTGAATAAGCACATTCGGCAAGCCACACTGCGTAAGTTAATTAAGCAGGCTTATCATAAATACAGTGATGTAATTGCTACCCTGTTGCCTATTCGCTTGCGCCAGGAATATCAATTACTGGACCGTAAAACGATGATCCATGATATGCATTTTCCCCAAGATGGTCCGGCTGCCAAGGCCGCGCGGCGCACAGCTGCCTATGAGGAATTTTTCCTTTTCCAACTGCGCTTACAAGCGATCCGCCTTTCCCATCGCCAAGAGAGTGGTAATCGCATCCTGTATGATAATTCTGAGCTGCGCGCGTTTATAAAAACAATTCCGTTCGAGTTAACCCATGCCCAGAAGCGAGTGGTTAATGAAATCTGCCGCGACTTACGTAGTCCCTACCAGATGAACCGTCTTTTGCAAGGTGATGTTGGTTCTGGCAAGACCATTGTGGCGGCCATTGCCATCTATGCAACGATTATTACTGGCTATCAAGCGGCTCTAATGGCGCCGACGGAAATCCTGGCTAACCAGCACGCAGCCAAGCTAGCTAAAATCTTTGATGGTACCCATGTTCATGTGGGCCTGTTAACGGGTTCAATGACAGCTAAGGAACACCGTTTCTTTTTAGCGAAAGTGCAGTCGGGAGAAATTAACCTGATTATTGGCACCCATGCTTTGATTCAAGAACAGGTTCACTTTGCTAAACTGGGGCTAGCGATTATTGACGAACAGCACCGTTTCGGCGTTAATCAACGGCAATTGTTACGGGAAAAGGGCGCGCATCCGGATGTCTTAGCGATGACGGCCACCCCAATTCCCCGCACACTGGCTATTACTACTTACGGTGAAATGGATGTGTCAGTAATTGATGAAATGCCTAAAGGCCGGTTGCCAGTAAAAACTACTTGGCTAAAGTCCGACCAATCTGAACAGGCATTGAACTTTCTTAAGGTCCAGCTGGCACAGGGAGCCCAGGCGTATGTCGTCTCGCCGTTGATTGAACAATCCGAAAAACTTGATGTTCAAAATGCCACGGACCTTTACCATCGTTATGCACAATATTTTGAGCCCCAGTATAAGGTAGGACTGTTGCATGGCCGCATGGATGCGGATGAAAAGGAAGCCGCAATGCAATCCTTCGCTGATGGTAAAATCGCTGTGTTAGTTGCCACCACCGTGATTGAAGTCGGCGTTGACAACCCGAACGCGACGGTGATGCTCATCTATGATGCAGACCGCTTTGGATTGGCCCAATTGCATCAGCTGCGGGGCCGGGTTGGTCGTGGTGATCAACAGAGTTACTGCTTATTGGTCGCAGATCCAAAGACTGAAGAAGGGGTTGCCCGGATGAAGACAATGGCTTCAACGACTGATGGCTTCGTAGTGGCACAAAAAGACTTGGAACTGCGGGGCTCAGGTGATATCCTAGGCAAAAAACAATCAGGGGTGCCGGACTTCAAAGTTGGGGATCCGGTGGCTGACCTGAAGATGATGCAGGTGGCCCGTTCTGATGCAGAGAAATTGCTGAGGACTCCTGGCTGGGACAATAAAGATGAGAACCAGCCATTGGTCTTTTACTTAAAGCGCCACGAATTAAACACGCATTTTGATTAATGAAATGAGGTAATACTAGTATGAGAATTGCTGTTGACGCAATGGGTGGCGACAATGCACCACAAGCGATTGTCGCGGGAGTAGAGCAAGCACGTGATCGTTTCCAGGATATTGAATTTCTCCTTTATGGCGATCTAAAACAGGTAAAACCATTAATTAAAAACGATGAGCGTATTAGCTTGATTAAGACTACGGAAACAATTTCGATGGGAGAAGAGCCAGTACGGGCCATTCGCGATAAGAAGGATTCTTCCATTGTGCGTGCTGCGATGGCAGTTAAAAACGGCGAAGCAGATGCCTTCTTCTCTGCCGGCAACACCGGTGCAGTATTGGCAGCTGGAATTTTCATTGTTGGCCGAATTAAGGGAATTGATCGTCCCGGGCTGACCAGTGTGCTGCCGATTACGCAACCGGGTTCTGATCGGCATAGCTTTGTTTATTTGGATTCTGGCGCCAATGCGGAAAGTAAGGAGAAGAATCTTTTGCAATTTGCCCAACTAGGGCGTTTCTATGCCGAAAATGTTTTAGGCGTCGATCATCCACGAATCGCCTTATTAAATAATGGTGCTGAGAAGGATAAGGGTGATACTCTCCATAAGGAAGTCCATGCCCAGTTAGCACAACAAGAAGATTTGAACTTTGTGGGTAACATTGAGAGTGGTGATCTCTTGTACGGGAAGGCCGATGTGGTAGTTTCCGATGGCTGGACCGCGAATGCCGCTTTGAAAGCCACTGAAGGTACTGCTAAGATGTTCCTCACCCTGATTCGGGATGGCATCATGAATGGCGGCTTACGGGCAAAATTAGGCTACCTGCTTTTAAAGCCCGTCTTTCACCATATTGGTCACCAGATGTCGACCTCTACTTATGGTGGGGCTGTTTTACTAGGCTTGAATGCACCGGTAGTGAAAACGCACGGTTCGTCGGATGCCAAAGCCGTTGATAAAACGATCGAACAGATTCATGGAATGATCACCTCACACGTTATCGAGAAGACGGTTGCCTACTTTAAGCCTAAAAACGTAGACAACGACTAAAAAAACTAATAAAATAAGAACGTTAGTTTAATCAACTATAAGAGGTAATAGCGATGGAGAAGAAAGAAATCTTTGATAAAGTATCAGCAATCGTTGCTGACCATTTTGATATTGATCGGGCAAAGATTACCGATGATTTGAATTTAAAGACAGATCTAGACGCTGACTCAATTGATTTTGTTGAATTCGTCCTGGAAGTGGAAGATGCCTTTGGCGCCACCATTGAAGATGACGAAGCGGAAAAATTAAACACGATTGGTGAAGTAGTCGATTACATATACAATCGTCAATCCAAGTAATTGGCAGCAAATTCATGAGCCGCGATGAAGCTTTCTTCGTCAGCGGCTTTTTTTCGGAAAGGAAAGGTAAATGATTAGCGAGTTACAAGCATATCTGAAAAAAGAATATGGCATTGAATTTAACGACCCATCATTATTAGCAGAAGCATTTACACAGGCTTCCTATGTCAATGAACACCCTAATCAGGGATTGAAGTTTTACGAACGAATTGAATTTTTAGGGGACGCTGTTCTACAGCTGTTTGTTTCTGAGTATATTTATAAACGCTATCCCCAACTGCCGCAGGGAAAATTGACCCGTTTGCGGGCAGCGATGGTCTGTGAAGATAGTTTTTCTAAATTTGCTAAGGAATGTCACTTTGACCAATACATTCGTTTAGGGCATGGTGAGGAAATGGCTGGTGCTCGTCAGCGTCCGGGTCTGCTTTGTGATATTTTTGAATCATTCATTGGGGCCTTATACCTGGATCAGGGACGTGACGCAGTGGAAAAGTTCATTCACCGGGTCATCTTCCCGAAATTGGATATGGGCTGGTTTGATCATGCGGTTGACGCTAAGACAAGCTTGCAGGAATTTCTGCAGCGCGATGGTGACGTTGACATTGAATATCATTTGCTGGCCGAAAGTGGTTCGGAAAATGCACCGGTATTCAAGGTAAATGTTAGTGCTGACGGTAAAATCATTGGTATGGGTTCCGGCAGTTCAAAGAAACATGCGGAAATGGCAGCCGCCAAAGCAGCTTTGACGGACTTACGAAAGCAGCAGCAATAAGATGGTGAGTGTTGAATGCGATTATTGTCATTAGAAATCGATGGTTTTAAATCATTTGCCCACAAGACGGTGATTAAGTTCCAGACGGGCATGACGGGGATAATCGGTCCCAATGGCAGTGGTAAGAGCAACATCATTGAAGCCATCCGTTGGGTAATGGGTGAACAGTCAGCTAAAACTCTGCGAGGCGGTAAAATGGTCGACGTAATTTTTAATGGTTCCAAAGACCACCATCCCCTTAACCGGGCAATGGTGAAGATAACTTTGGACAATAGCGACCATTACCTGCAAAGCGAGTTTTCCGAATTGACCGTCACCCGGAAGCTTTATCGCAATGGTGACAGTGAGTATTTAATCAACGATCGTCAGGTGCGGCTGAAGGACGTAGTTGACCTGTTTATTGACTCCGGGATTGGTCGGGAATCATTTTCGATTATTTCACAAGGACGGGTAGCAGCCGTCTTTAATGGCCAGCCATCTGATCGGCGACAGATCCTCGAAACGGTTGCCGGCGTTACAAAGTACAAGGCTAATAAGCAGACTGCTCAAAAACGACTGGCCGACACGATGGATAACCTAAACCGGGTGAACGACATTGTTGCTGACTTAAAGGAACGAATCGGCCCACTGGAAGAACAGTCTTCTTTAGCAAAGGACTATCTGGAGCAGAAGAAGCGTTTGGATCAATTTGACCGTACAAAAACAGTGCGGACAATCACTGCTAAGCGTCAGGCTTTGGACCAGTTAAGCAAGCAGTTGCAGGCATCACAAAAAATGGCGGATGATTACCAAAGACAGGCAGCGCAAAGCAAACGGCGCGTGAGTCAGTTACAGGCGCAAAATGAGCAGTTGAGTCGGGACAAAGATGACCAGCAGACGATCGTGACGGACAAGGTGGAAGAAATTGCCGCCTTAAAGAACCAGCAATCACTGGCCACCGTTCGTCGCGAGCAGCAAGAAAAAGATCAGCAGCGTCTGCAAGATCAACGTGCTGCATTGCAAAAACAACTGGATAAGAATAATCAAGAACTGACGGAAGCACAGCAGCAGTTAATTGATCAACGTTCTGAAAAAGTAAATATTCAAACTGATGTAACTGACTTACAGAAGATGGGTGTCCAGGAGCGGACTGCGCAATTGAATCAACAATTAGAGCAATTGCAGGGGCAGCAGGTTGACTTGATGCAACAATTGACCAGCCTCCATAATCAGCGGACCTTTTTAAAGCAGACGCATGATCGTAACCAGAATCAGGCAGCACAGAACCAGCAGGAATTACGTGAGCACAAGCAGACCCTTAATAAGCAACAGGCTGATGTCAAAGAGCAAACTGCCGCACTAGATGCCGCAAAGAAGAAGGCGGCTGACTTAGCAACCCGTGTACAGCGTGAGCAAGAACAGGCCAAGAAATTAGACCAGGCTTATCGGCAACAGCAAAAAGTTTGGTATCAAGCGCTTGGTAATGCTGAATCGGCTAAACGACAGCTGCAGAGCTATAAGGCGATGATGGCAGATTATACCGGCTATTATGGCGGTGTAGCTAATGTGTTGAAGCAACGGCAGCAGTTTGCCGGCTTGCTGGGACCAGTCAATGAACTGATTGATGCTCCCGGTCAATACACGAAGGCTTATGAAACGGTGTTAGGCAGCCAGCTGCAGCAGCTGGTAGTCAAAACGCAGCGCGATGGTCAGATGATCATTCAGTATTTGGTCAAAACGCGTGGCGGTAGAGCCACAATCCTGCCGTTAAACACGTTGCGGGGTGGTTTTCGCCCCCGGATTCTGGGTGAGGTTCAGCAACTCCCCGGTTTTATTGGCTGGGCACCGTCCTTAATCAAGTATGATTCCCAAATCCAAGTTGTTATTGATCATTTGCTGTCTAATACGGTCCTAGCTGATAATCTGCAACATGCAACAATGATTGCGAATGCAGGACGTCACCAACTACGAGTAGTTACCTTAGATGGGCAATTAATCAACGCTAGCGGGGCAATGTCTGGTGGTGCTAGTCGTAATCAACGGATTGGTTTACTGAGCCGCCAGCAACATGAGCAACAGCTCAATGCTGAGCTGCAGCAGAGCCAGCAGGCGGCCAGCCAATTAGAAGAAAAGCTTGGTCAACTAAAACAAGCCGCAAATGCAAGTGAACAGACACTGCAGAAATTACAGAAAGCCTATCAGCAGCAGCAAACGGTAACCGGACAACTGCAGACCAACGTTGAGATGGGGCAGAGCCGGGTACAGGAATTAAAGCGGAAGGTGCAGGCTTTGAACTATGCTGCTGACCAGGTTAATGATCAAGACTATGAAGCAAAACTGTCACAAAACCAGGCTGATGAGGATGATATAAACCACCAACTGAGTGCCGCTCGCACACAGACTGACCAAATCAAACAGCAACTAGCGGATTTAGCTCAGGATGCATCCGCAAAGGAAGATCAGTTGCACGAAAAGCAACGGCAGCTAGCCATTGTTGCCGAACGCTTCAAGCAAACGCAGGGTAACGTCAAGCGTTTGCAGGCAGAACGTCAGGGACTTCAGCAGCAATTATCGGCTAATGATCAAGCCCAATCACAGCTGGCACAAAATAGTCATGACAGCAATCAAGAACAGACAGATAGTAAAGCGGCTTTAGAGAAAGCACAGGCTAAACTAGCTGCTGCTAAGGACGCTATTCATAACTTTAATGATCAACTCGACCATCTGCGATCTGATATGCAGGCTGCCACCAGCGCAAATGAACGTCTGCAAGAACTGGAAAAGGCCGCTTTAAATGACCTATCCAAGAATAACGATCAAAAGGGTCGTTTAGAGGCACAAATTGATAATGGCTTGAATCGTTTAAGTGAACGGTACAGTATGACGTTTGATGAGGCACAGATTGATCAAAGCGACCTAGATGATCAAGAATTAGATCGGCAGATTAAGCTTTTGCACCGTGGATTAGCTGATTTAGGTGAAGTTAATTTAGGGTCCATTGAGGAATACCAGCAAGTTTCGCAGCGCTATCAATTCTTGACTGACCAACAAAATGATTTGTTATCTGCCAAGAAACAGTTGAAAACCACCATGTCGCAAATGGACCAACAGGTGAAGGATCGCTTCTTGAAGGCTTTCAATGAAGTTTCGCGCTCATTTAGCCAAACCTTTGTGCAAATCTTTGCCGGTGGTCAAGCTAAATTAGTGCTGACGGAACCTGATCAGCCGCTTACCACTGGGGTGGAGATCATGGCGCAGCCACCGGGCAAGAAGAACCAGCAGTTGAGCTTGCTATCTGGTGGTGAAAAAGCGTTAACGGCAATTGCATTGCTGTTTGCCATCTTGAAGGTGCGGCCAGTACCATTTGCGATTCTTGACGAACCCGAGGCCGCGTTGGATGATGTTAATGTGGATCGCTTCGCTAACTACTTAGATAAATTTGGCAACAGTGGTCCGCAGTTTATCGTCATCACCCACCGTAAAGGAACGATGCGCAATGCGGATGTCCTTTATGGAGTGACGATGCAAGAATCCGGTATTTCCCGGGTTGTCTCAATCGATGTTAAAAAGGCATTGGCCTCAGAAGAAAAATAATCATAGACGGAGGTTGAACAAATGGGATTATTTGATATTTTCCGCCGTAAGAAGAAATCAGAAGCAACTAGTGCTAATAGTGAAGTAAGCAGCGAATCACAAGTAACCAGTGCAACAAGCGCGGTTAGTGCAGCCAGTCAGGAAAAGTTGGCGATTAGCGTAGCGTCAGCAAATGAAGCGGTCGTTAGTGAAACGGCTAGTGAAGGTTCTGCGGTAGTCAACAGTATGTCTGCTGCCCACGCAACTAGTGAATCTGCTGGAGAGCCCACGGAGTCTGCTACTAGTGGTGAAAATGCTGAGCGTGCGGCGTCAGCAGAGTCACAGTCAATCAGCAATGTGGCCATTGGAAGTGTTGAGGCAGAATCTGTCGAAGCGTCCGCCAGTGCTGCAGTTAATTCAGCAAGTGCTGACAGTACAGAGGCAGACTCCGCTGCAAGTGAACAACAAGCACCAAGTGATAATGTCTCCAGTCAAGGTGAGGAAAAGAGCTCGCAATCGGCTAGCGAAAGTTCCGCAGCCGTTGCGGATTCAGCTGCTCAGGAAGCAGAGGAATATTCTGCAGAAAGCCAAGAGGAACGTTATGACCGTGGCTTGGAAAAATCGCGGACTGGCTTTGGTGCGCGTCTTAACCGTTTTTTAGCTAACTTCCGGCATGTCGATGAAGACTTCTTTGACGACCTAGAAGATTTGATGATCGAATCGGACGTCGGCTATGACATGGCAATGAAGCTGAGCGACTCCCTGCAGGAAGAGGTTAAATTGCGCAATGCAAAGACCAAGCAGGAAGTTTCGAATGTCATCATTGAAAAGATGGTTTCCTTGTATGAGGAAGCCGGCAATGGCGAGAATAATCAGATCAATTACGCTAAGAGCGGTCCAACGGTCATCATGTTTGTTGGTGTTAACGGTGCCGGCAAGACGACCACTATTGGTAAACTGGCTGCCCGTTACAAGCTGCAAGGCAAGAGAGTCTTATTGGCAGCGGCTGATACTTTCCGTGCAGGTGCTGTTGAGCAGCTGGATGTCTGGGCCAAACGTGATGGTGTAGATATCGTCACGGGTCCAAAGAACGGTGATCCAGCGGCGGTTGTGTTCGATGGTGTGAAGAAAGTCAAGAACGAAAATTATGACTTACTGCTGGTTGATACGGCTGGTCGTTTGCAGAACAAAGTTAACTTGATGAACGAGTTAGCTAAAATGAAGCGGATTATGTCTCGTGAGATTCCGGACGCACCGCATGAAGTGCTCCTGGTATTAGATGCCACTACCGGTCAAAATGCATTGAACCAAGCTAAACTATTTAAGGAAAGCACCGATGTTACTGGCATCGTGCTGACTAAACTGGATGGGACAGCGCGCGGCGGCATTGTGTTAGCTATCCGCAATGAATTGCACTTACCGGTTAAATTAGTTGGTTTGGGTGAGCATGTTGATGACTTAGCTGACTTTGATGCAAGTGAATTTGTTTATGGTTTGTTTAAGGGCTTAGTGAATTAATAACAGGTGATCATATGGAACTAGCCAAAAATGAACGCGTGAACGCTTTATTAGAGTTTTATCAGCCCTTGCTGACCCATAAGCAAGAGGAATACATTGAGCTCTATTATGCGGATGATTATTCATTAGGCGAGATTGCTGAGAATTTTGCTGTGTCACGGCAGGCAGTTTATGATAATATCAAACGCACAGTAAATGCTTTAGAAGAGTATGAACAGAAATTGCACTTGTATCGTGATTTTGTAAAGCAAAATGAGCAAGCGGATCAAATTAAGCAATATGTACAGGACCATTATCCGGATGACCAGTACTTAAATAAGCTGGTTAACGGAATGGAAACGTTGGAAGAGGAGTAATGATTCATGGCATTTGAAGGACTAACCGAACGCCTGCAAAAGGCAATGGAAAAATTACGCCGCAAGCCAAAAGTGACGGAGGAAGACCTGCGTGAAACCATGCGGGAAATTCGGATGGCCCTTTTGGAAGCGGACGTTAACTTCAAAGTCGTTAAGGATTTTGTTAAGACCGTTCGTGAAAAGGCGGCTGGTGCAGAAGTGCTGAAAGGCCTGAATCCTGCACAACAAATTGTCAAAATCGTTGACGAACAGTTAACGGAACTGATGGGGCAAGAAGCTGTTCCATTAAACAAAGCCGACCATATCCCAACCGTTATTATGATGGTCGGACTACAAGGTGCCGGTAAAACGACGACTGCCGGTAAGCTGGCAAAACGCTTGAAGGAAGAACAAAACGCACGGCCACTGTTCATTGCGGCCGACGTTTACCGGCCAGCCGCAATTACTCAATTGCAGCAAGTGGCCGATTCCATTGGCGTACCCGTTTTTGAAAAGGGGACCGATGAAAATCCAGTTCAGATTGTGAAGGAAGGACTGGAAAAGGCACGTGCAGACAAAAACGATTATGTCATCATCGATACCGCTGGTCGTTTGCAAATTGACGAAGCGTTAATGAATGAATTAGCGCAGATTAAAGAACTGGCTTATCCTGACGAAATTTTGCTGGTTGTCGACGCGATGACGGGGCAAAACGCCGTTAATACCGCCCAAGGTTTTGATGACAAGTTGGACATTACTGGGGTTGTACTGACTAAGCTGGATGGTGATACCCGTGGTGGGGCCGCTATGTCTATCCGTGCGGTCACCGGCAAGCCAATCAAGTTTGTCGGTGAAGGGGAAAAGATGTCTGACTTAGACGTCTTCCACCCTGACCGAATGGCATCACGAATTCTGGGCATGGGTGACATGCTTACCCTGATTGAAAAGGCACAGAAAAACGTTGATGAAGAACAGGCCCAAGAAGCCATGGATAAGATGCGGGCCGACGAATTTGACTACAACGATTTCGTTGCCCAGTTAGACCAAGTAACCAAGATGGGACCAATGGAAAATATCATGAAAATGATTCCCGGAATGGCTAATAATCCGGCCCTGAAGAACATGAACATGGATCCGAAGACCTTTGTGCATATCAAGGCTATTATCCAGTCAATGACGCCCGCTGAACGTGAAGATCCGGACTTGATAAGTCCTAGTCGGCGCCGGCGGTTAGCAGCTGGTTCTGGACGGCCAATTGTCGAAGTTAACCGTATGATTAAGCAGTTCAACCAGATGCGGAAGATGATGAAGCAGATCACCAACGGCAACTTTGGTGCTATGCAAAATATGATGGGCGGCGCAATGCCTGGTGGCAAGATGGGTCAGATGGCCATGAACCGGATGGCCCGGAAGATGAAGAAGGATAAGATGAAGCGGATTAAGAAGCTGCGTCGTTTGCGTCGTAAGCATTAACAGCATTATTAATAGCAATTGATAATATCAATCTGAAAAAATAAGGCTGTCAAGAAAAATCCCTTTACATTCATTTGAAAACTTGTTATATTATTAGCTGTTAGAAATAAACTCAAGGAGGTGTCATTGATGTCAGTTAAGATTCGTTTGAAGCGGATGGGTTCTAAGCGGCGCCCATTCTACCGGATCGTGGTTGCAGACTCACGTTCACCACGTGATGGCCGTTTTATCACTAGTCTTGGTTACTACAACCCATTGACTACTCCAAAGCAGGTTAAGTTCGATGAAGACGCTGTGATGGATTGGTTACAAAAAGGTGCACAGCCTTCTGATACTGTTCGCAACATGCTGCAAAAGGCTGGTGTGATGAAGAAGTATCACGAAGCTAAGTACGCTAAGAAGTAGTGGTTGATGGTCATGTTGACAACAGATTTTACAAAACTCATTGAGACGTTGGTGAAACCATTAGTACGTTATCCGGAAAAGGTTAATGTTACTAAGCGTGACAGCAATCGTTATCATGAGTATGTTTTGAATGTCGATCCTGCAGATGTCGGCCGAGTTATTGGTCGACAAGGGCACGTTGCCAGTGCATTGCGCACAGTTGTTGAAGGTGCTCGTAATAAACGGGTGAATGACAAAAAGATCCGGTTAGTCATTAATGATCACCGCCATTAAAAAAAGGATCGGCTGAGTTGCCGGTCCTTTTTTTATAAAATCATAAAAGCGCCCACAAAAATGAGCGCTCGGGTTACTACTTGAGCAACCACTTAATTAGATGTTTTATGTGCTTACTGGGCACAATAAGAAAGACTACACACCAATGCATTGGAGTCACCTCCAACCTGCATAAATAGTAAGAAGTAGTGAACTTCTCGGCATGCTTTTACATTGTATCATAAAGAAAGTATGGTATTATATAAGCATAAGAAGGATTACACCGGTGTGCAAAATGGTTTCAGCTAGTTACTTGAACCGAACCGGTTGGGGCGCTTAATAGGCGCTCTTTTTTTTGTTACGTTATTCTTGTGCTAATGTAATAATAAGTTGTGGGTTCTTGTTATATACTGGGTAAGGTAAAATCTGAGTTTACAACTATTGAGCAAAAGAGCTTATTTAAAAAGAGCAAAAAAAGGGCAAACTTTTCGCAGAGTGTAAAGGCAATAGTAATAAAAGAAAACAAAATGATGTCAAAAGGGGTTGAAAATTAATGGAAAGCAAAGCTTACTACCACGTGGGCAAAATCGTCAACACGCACGGTATTCGGGGTGAAGTCAAAGTTGTACCGATTACTGACTTTGCTGACGAGCGGTTCAAACAGGGTGCTTCCTTAATGATTGAAAAGGGCGACCAGATGATCCCGGTAACGGTTGAACAAGCACGTCCACATAAGGGAATGTTGCTGCTCAAGCTTGCAGAGTACGACAATATTAATGATGTAGAAACTTTTCGTAACTGCTTCTTATCAGTGGCTGAAGATGATCAGCAGCCACTGGAGGATGGTGCTTACTACTATCACCAAATTATTGGTCTGCAAGTAGAAACGACAGATGGCCGTTCCTTAGGCAAGATCAAAGAAATCATGGCACCAGGTGCAAATGATGTGTGGGTAGTTGAGCGCCCGAATCAAAAAGACCTTCTCTTACCGGTGATCAAGGACGTCATTAAGAAGGTTGATTTAGATGAGCAAAAAGTCATCGTTGAATTAATGGAGGGTCTCGAATAATGCGGATTGATATTCTCAGCCTCTTCCCTGATATGTTTAAAGCCACAATGGGGGAGTCAATGATTGGCCACGCGCAGGAAAATGGCTTTATTGACATCCATGTGACCGATTTTCGGCAATACACGACGGATAAGCATAATCATGTTGATGACGCCCCATTTGGCGGGGGTGCAGGCATGTTGCTGCAGGCACAGCCGATTTTTGACGCTATGGATGCTGTCCAAAAAGAAGCGCAAGCGGACCATTACCAACCTGGCCGGGTCATTTTGATGGACCCAGCCGGTCGGCGCTTCGACCAAGCATATGCGAAGGAACTTTCTCAAGAGGACCACTTAACTTTCATTTGTGGTCACTATGAAGGCTATGATGAGCGCATTCGCCACCTAGTTACTGATGAAGCCTCACTCGGTGATTATGTCTTAACCGGTGGTGAATTAGCGGCCATGGTGATGATTGATGCAACCGTACGCTTCGTGCCGGGTGTTTTAGGTAACCAGGCTTCACCGATGGGCGACTCCTTTTCCAACGGCCTCTTAGAGTATCCACAATACACCCGGCCAGCTGATTTTCGGGGGATGAAGGTGCCCGAGGTATTAACTAGTGGCAACCACCAAAAAATTAAGGAATGGCGGATGCGTGAGTCTTTGAAAAGAACTCTAGAGCGGCGGCCTGACTTGTTGAAGACGGCGCCTTTAAACCGGGAACAGCAAATCATGCTGCAAGATTTGAAGCTGGATTTAGAAGAAAATAACGAAGACAATAATTAAGCCTTGAGGCGCTTAATTATCTGTGGTATATTTATTTATGGCTGTTTAGCCGCATAAACGATATTCCGCTGTCCCAAGGGAAGAATGAATGTCGGAGAAAGGAAAGAATAGTTATGCGTCAAAATCAATTGATTGAAAAGATCACTGCTAGCCAATTACGGGACGACATTCCAAACTTCCGTGCTGGTGACACTGTTCGTGTACACGCACTGATTGTCGAAGGTTCACGTGAACGTGTTCAATTATTCGAAGGAGTAGTTATCAAGCGTCACGGTTCTGGTATCTCTGCTACTTACACTGTTCGTAAGATTAGTAATGGTATCGGTGTTGAACGTACCTTCCCTGTAAACTCACCACGGGTGGCAAAGATCGAAGTTGTACGTCATGGTCGTGTACGTCGTGCTAAGCTGTACTACTTGAGAGCACGTACTGGTAAGGCTACTCGTATCGCTGAACGTCGTCGTGAAGACTCCAACAAATAATTTGTTTGAGTTCGCGACTGTTCATATTAAGAAGAGGTTCTTGAATTTTTCAAGAACCTCTTCTTTTATATTATTGATTAATCTCATTTGATTGCATGAACCGACTTATAACCACAAGCTATGGTAATTATTTAAATTTTACTAACGCAACTAAAAATTGCACAAAACCATTGCAGATTATTTGGCGAAATAACCAGTTTCCGCATAAAATAAAGCGTGATTATGATTAATAGGTGATGAAACTTGCATAAGTTTTGGAAACAATTAGTTCTGCTTCTTGTCGGGGTAGCTATTGGCAGTGGCCTGCTGGTTGGTAACTATTTTTACGAGCAAAAGCAGGCAGCCACTACATTTATTCAAAGAGAACATCGTCCAGCGACGGAGATTGGCGGGTTAACGCCCCAGCAAAAACAACAATTGGCTAGTCATACTTACCAATCCGGTGAAGGAGTGGTGATGTATGTCAACCATGGACGATCAACTTTGAATCCGAAGTCTTGGCAGAAAAACCAGGTGATTTATGGTCAGTTAGATGCGCAAGGACGCACCTCTGCCGGCAATACTGCATTTTTACAACGGCGTAACCATGCCGATAATAGTCTACGAACCGATCAATCCGTGCAGCCCACTGGATGGCACCATAACATCGATGGCGAATTAGTTTACAATCGTGGCCACTTAATTGCTTATTCGTTAACGGCGGGCATTAATCCACAAACCGGGCAGTATAGTGCAAGTACTGTTGGTGACCAGGATAACCCGCGCAACTTATTTACGGAAACGGATTTTGTCAATCAGGAGATTCAAACGGTCTATGAAACAAAAGTCCGTCATGCCATCGAACATGGTAAAAAGGTTATCTATCAGGCAACGCCTATCTTTCGGGGCAATGAATTGGTACCGCGGGGCATTAATTTGCAAGCCGTGTCAACTGATGGCCAGTTGAACTTTAATGTTTACTTACAGAATGTCGAACCGGGAGTAGTGATTAATTACCGTGATGGCAGCTATTATCTTGATCCGACAATGGCGGTCCCGGTACCGCCTGACGCGGAAAAAGCGGAAGACAGCAAGGCCAATAATGAAGGGCAATTCCGTTTCTACGGTCACTATCCAAGACCGGTGGCAACCGCCCCTCGCCATTACGTTCGTGCATGGTAAAATAAGAGAAACGTAAAAAGGAGTAGTGATTGACAGTGGTTGAACTGCCAGACGCATTTGTCGAAAAATATCGTAAATTAATGGGGGAGGAGGCAGATGCCTTCTTCCATGCTTTGCAGGGACAGAGTTACAGTGGCTTTCGGGTGAATCCGTTGAAGAATGTTCAACCAAGGCATACACTGGCAAAAGCGACTGGCTCGGTACCTGGCGTGGCTCCCGGTTATTATGGCCAGGTAGATGGCAAGTCGTTAGACCACGTGACTGGCTGGGTATATAGCCAAGAGCCATCTGCAATGCAGGTTGGTGAGGTCGTTGATCCCCAGCCGGGAGAAAAAGTGCTGGACCTTTGTGCTGCTCCAGGCGGTAAGAGTACTCATCTAATTGGCAAAATGCATGACCAAGGTTTACTGGTGGCCAACGAGATTTTTACTAAACGGGCTCGGGTATTAGCCAGTAATCTTGAACGGTGGGGCACCGCCAATACCGTCGTCGCCAATGAGGATCCGCAAAAGCTGGCACAAAATTTTGCTGGCTTTTTCGATCGGATATTGGTAGACGCCCCGTGTTCTGGTGAAGGAATGTTTCGTAAAGACCCGCAGGCAGTTAGCTATTGGAATCCAGATTACCCCGCTGAATGTGCTAATCGGCAGCGTAAGATTCTTGGATCGGCCATGCAGATGCTGAAACCGGGTGGTGTTTTGGTTTATTCTACTTGCACCTTCTCACCGGAAGAGGATGAGCAAAACATTGCTTGGCTCTTACAGCAATATCCGGATTTAAAAATGCTAGCGATTGATTTAGTCTCCGGAATGGATCATGCCCGTCCAGAATGGGCAGATGGCAATCCGGAACTAGCAAAGGCCGCCCGGCTATTTCCCCACCACTTTAAAGGTGAGGGGCACTTCATTGCGAAGCTGCAATTATCGCCCACCGCAAAAGTGGCTGCAGCTCACTCTAAGCTTAAGAAAAAGAAGGGGCGTGGCCAGCAGTCATGGAAGGTGGGTCGCGATGAACAACAATTATTTACAAAATGGCAGTCGCAAAACGTACCGGCGTTTAAAGCGCAGCGTTTAGTAAAATTTGGTGACCAGCTCTATTCCTTACCGGATGCAATGACTAGTATCGACAACTTAGACTTGATAACACCTGGCTTGCATTTAGGTACTTTCAAGAAGAATCGCTTTGAGCCAGCACTGGCTTGGGCGTTAACGTTGACAGCTCGTGACGTGGTTAAGCATATCGAATTGACTCAGGAGCAATGGCGGCAGTATGTTCATGGGGATGTAGTAAACCTTCAAGGACCTGCTCAAGGAAACGGTTGGTACCTATTGACTTGTGAGGATCACAGCTGTGGCTGGGGAAAGTTAGTCAACCACACCGTTAAGAATTTCTTCCCGAAAGGTCTACGTTTCTAAGGAGGTATTTCAATGTCAGTATATGAAGTAACCAGCAGCTTGGGTGACCAAGAGTGGCAGATTAATAACCAGGCTCGTCAACATAATTTTGTCTGTGATGATATTCATGAAGACGGCAGTGATGCGGGGCCCAATCCGGTGGAATACTTAACTGGTGCCGTTAATTCATGCATCACCATGTCAACCGGTATGGTAATCAAGTCCCGTCAGTTGCCAATTAAGAACTTCCACTTGAACACGACGGTCACTACCAAGGATTTGGGGCATAGTCGTTCCATCGTTGAGTCCATGACCATCGAAGTGGGGATGACCACTGACCTGTCTACTGAAGAACAACAGAAATTTGTTGACCACGTATTAGACGTTTCGACAGTTTATCAAACAGTGAAAAAAGCAGTCGCTATAACGGTCAAATTAATTTAAATAAAGCCAAGCATCCGCGTGACGAATGCTTGGCTTTATTTATTGGCGTTGTTGCTGAAATTCCAGCAGCTGGTTATGCAGCACATACTGAGTATTGACTAACTCACCAAAATTTTGGCAGCCTAGTAAAGTTAATAGGCGAGGCAATTCAATCTGCCATTGGTGAATGACTTTTGTTAGCTGCGCGGGTCCGGAACTAATTAACTGGTGAAGAAAGTAGCCGGCAATGCCCACTGCCTTTGCACCAAGGACGCCTGCTTTAACGACATCGAGTGGCGAGACTATTCCGCCAGATGCGATGATCTTAGCAGGCGTTTTTTGTGCTTCTAACAGGGATTCGGGGGTGGTTAAACCCCATTTTTCGAGGTCAGACATATCAACATCATGATTACGGTGATTTTCGATGCGGGCAAAGTTGGTCCCCCCACGGCCACTGATGTTGATCCACTGCACACCGATGGCCATCAATTGCTGAATCGTTTGCTGACTCATACCAAACCCGACTTCTTTTACAATGACCGGAACGTCAAGGTGGTCAACAATGTTACGGATGTTATTCAGCCAGTAAAAATCCCGGGCGCCTTCTGGCATTACCAGTTCTTGGGCGGCATTAATGTGAATTTCTAGGGCATCGGCATTAATTAAGTCCACCGCAGCTTGTGCTTGTTTAGGCGTTGCTTTTGCTCCCAGGTTGGCGATCACAATGCCATCAGGATTAGCTTTGCGCAATGCTAGGAAGGAATCAACTGCCGTTTTTTCTTTGAAGATAATCGACATTGAGCCGGTTGCAATAGCTAAATTGCAGTCAGCCGCAATTTTTCCCAACTGTTGGTTAATGATGCCGGTACGCTGGCTGCCGCCGGTCATCGCTTCAATATAGAATGGTGACGATAAGTGGAGCCCCGCAATATTTACATTACAGCAAGCGTCTTTGACCGCCATTTCTGGCAGTGCATTCGGGATCAGCTGCAGATCATCAAAGAAGTCGTGCTGGTGATTCAATGAATAATCTTTTTCTGCCAGTGATAAGTGTTCATTTTTGCGTTGGGCCTGTTGTGATTCCATAACATCCTCCAAAAAAAGCGTGGCCGTTGTTTTTGGTCACGCTTGCTTACTAATAGGTATCAGAATTTTGAGTGGGCCAAATAATCTTAACCCTCATAGTATATCCTATTTTAATTTGATCGTATATTTGTGTAATTGATCTAAATAATGCACTTCCAGTGGCAAGTGTTCAATGGAAGCGGCTGTCCATTGTTGAATCATTGACTGCAGGTCGGCCTGCTTATCAATCACAACAATGCCACAATCACCACCACCAGCGCCAGAAGTCTTAGCAGCGCCGCCAAAGCCTTCTGCAATTTCACATAGGCGTAACAGTGTCGGTGTCTCAATATGTACCCCCGAACGTTGGCCTAGTTGCTGCAGTAAGGCACGGTTTTGCCGGATTTGGTGCTTAATTTTAGTTAGGCTGCCCTCATGGAAGCCTTCAACCATTTTCTGAATACACAAACGGCTCTTTTGTAAAAACTCGTGGTATTCAGCTTGTCTTTGTGCTTTGAAGAGGGAGATCCGGTCTACCAAGCGTGAGGTAGAGGCAGGTTTACCGGTCCACCCGATAACTAGCGCTAAGTTAGCGGGTGCAGTCAGCTTCTCTATTTTTAAGTCCGGCCATGGCAGGTTCAACAATGTTGGCAAGTCTAAGTAATGTCGTTGTTCAGCCAGCCACTGCCGATCAAAAGAATGGTAAGCAATCCAGCCACCATAAACAGAAGCCGCAACATCACCTAATGAGCCATTGCCTTGCACAGAAAAATGCGCAATGGCCGCCAGTTTGAAAATCTGGTCTAGATTGACTGGTAAATGGTAAAAGTGGCAAAGTGCCTTCACCGTTGCTACCGTGACTGCTGCCGACGAGCCTAAACCGTATTTTTTTCCTGAGGCAGAGTCCAACTGACTGTCAATGGTGATGTCATAGATAGCCAACGGCCGGTTGAGACTGCGGGCATATTCTTCGGTAACACTGATGGCCGACAGGATGTAGGAAAACGGATTATCCCGCTTGTCAATGACCATCTGGTCGCCTTGTCTGCGCCACAACAATGAGTTGTCCTGGTACTGGTGACTGATGATTCGCCCTACTTCGGCCTGACTATGTTCAATTTTACAAGTTACGAATTGGTTTAATGCAACCAAAATAGCCGGGAAACCATTTTCTACTACTGCGTATTCACCAGCAATATAAAGCTTTCCCGGAGCTTTTTCCGTTATCAAGATAGAAAATCCTTTCACGTCGGATATTAAAGGTAATAGACTCCCGGTCCGGCGGTAGCCACTACCAAACGAGCGGGGTCAAATACTTGGCCCAGTCGCTGCAAAATTAGCTTGCGATCGTGCCGGTCATACAGTACTTTCACGTTGGGACCAGCATCCATCGTATAATAGCAGTTTATCCCTTCAGCTTGCAAGTCATCAATCAGGTGGATGGCGCGAAGAGTGTCACCATCGAAGTAGGTGAAGCCAGGATCGGCGGACAATGTGAGCGCATGCATCCGCAATGTATTTTCTTGAGCAATATGGCCGATAGCGGGGATGTCGTGACTGGCAATTGCCTGTTTCATACTGGTCATATCGTGCTTAACTACTTCTTTCCAGGCTGGATAAAACGGCGAAGTTTCCACACTGAGCTGCATGCCACCCCGGCTAGAAACCTTTTTAGCAGACGTGTCCACTAAGATCGCAATCATTTCCAAGCCAAAATCTAGCTTTTCCATGATGGGTTCCGCATATGATGATTGATCATCTTGACCACGGTGCCACTCGACTAGGCCGCCAAAGATGGAGCGGGTAGCTGATCCGGAGCCGCGGCGAGCCAAACGCGAAAGATCGCGCCGGCTTAGGTTTAGACCACTGGCTTTCGCTCCTGCTGCTGCCAGTGCGGCAAAAGCAGAAGCAGATGAGGCTAAGCCAGCAGAAATTGGGACATGGTTAGTGGAATGAATCCGCGCAAATATTGACTGCTTTTTCCAATCCCTAATCGTATCCATGACACGTTCTACTTTGCCCATTTTGTCTGCCGGCACAGCTTTTTCATCAATAAAAAGCTGATCCTGTGTTAACTCAGGGTCGAATTCAACCGTCGTATCCGTATAGAAAGGATCAAGGGTTAACGATAGGGAATCCGTCTGTGGCAAGATCAGCTGAGCATCGCGTTTCCCCCAATATTTAACCAACGCGATATTTGTATGTGCACGCGCAGTTGCCTTCATCCTTATTCTCCTCCCAATGGCTGAATCCAGGTTGTTTTAGCACCGGCAGCGGTAAGTGCAGCCGCTAATTTGCGGGCACCCATTGCTGTGTGAGTAATGGCAAACATACAGCCCCCGCGGCCGCCGCCAGTCAATTTAGCACCCAGGGAACCATTTTCATTAGCGGCGTTAATGAGTTGATCAATCGTTTGGTCGCTGACGCCTAACTGTCCAAGATCATGCTGGGCCGCATTTAGGATTGCGCCAAGCTTCATTACTTCATTATTAATCAGGACCGTTTTAGTTGCGCTAGCTAATTGACCGAGGTGTTCAATTAGCCGGTTCGTACTTTCTGGCTGAGAAGCCAAACGCTGTTTAACGGCAGTAATGGCCTCTTTAGTAGCCCCTTTAATGCCGGTATCAGCGATGACCATAGTGGCGTCCAGTTGCCAATCAAACTGACTGCCGTCTTGGCCCTTAATAAACCAAAGGGGGGAATCGGAACTAACGGTCGCGGCATCTAACCCACTGGGACTACGGTGCGTTACTTTTTCTTCGATGTCGGCCCATTTCAGCAGTTCATCGCGATTGAGACTTTGACGATAGTAATCAAAGAAAGCTCGCACAATTGCTACAGCGGTAGCTGCGGATGATCCCATGCCACGTTCAGCAGGAATGTCGCTTTCAATTGTTAGTTCCCAATGGTCATCATTTCCGGCAAAGTGCTGCTTCAATTCAGTAATTAATTTAGCCACTCCAGCCATTGTCTCTGGCATGTCCGCGATACTGCCTTGAAAGTAGCGACTGTTAATTGTTTGCCCATCCGGCTGGGTTTGTAAGGTCGCCTTCGTCTTAATGTCCTGAAGGGGCAAAGCGATGGCTGGCTGCCCGTAAACCACACTATGCTCACCAATAAGAATGATTTTTGCGTGACTATTACCCACGCCTCGTTCTTGATGGTCCGTCATTTTCAACCCGCTTTCTAAAAAAGTCTAATCTCTATTTTACCATAACTTGCCCAATAGTCTTACTAGTCGGATTGATTGGTCAACACCTACTTATATATAGTATGATAGTCGTTGAAGTGAAATGTAGAGCAGGTGAATGTTTTGAAAAAGCAGCGTGCAATGAAGGGGCCCATTTATTCGGTTGTCGATTTAGAGACCACTGGCACTAGTATGAAAAATGGTGACCGCATTATCCAAATTGGTTGCGTCTTAGTGCAGGCGGGCCAAGTCATTAACAGTTTCGAAACGAAGATCAACCCGTTAATGCGCATCCCCCATAATATTGAACAACTGACCGGGATTAAAAATAGCGACGTGCAAGACGCGCCGTTATTTGATGACGTTGCTGCCACCATCGACAGCCTGCTTACTAATACGATCTTTGTGGCCCACAATGTGGATTTTGATTTTCCCTTTTTAAATCACGAACTGGAGGCTGCCGGCTATGAGCCGTTACATATTAAGGCCATTGATACCGTTACTTTAAGTCAAATTTTGATGCCCACGGCCAAAAGCTACCGACTACGGGACTTAACTAATTACCTGCACATTGAACATGATCATCCGCACAGTGCAGTTTCGGACGCGGAAGCCACCGGTCACCTGCTGAACGCATTAATTAAACGCCTTCGACAACTACCAACCGTTACCTTGCAGAAAATCGTTAATCTTCACTTGGAATTGCCAGAACAGACCGCATCGCTTTTTAGTCAGGAATTGCGTTACCGTAACCGCCATCCTTTGCCGTTGATTGATGATTTGTACATCAGTCATGGAATGGTGCTGCATAAGATCCACCCAGCAACTTCGCAAGCTTCACCACATGATTACCACTACCCGGTTACGAAGCGGCAAAAGCAGCACTTTTATGGCACAACGTTAACCTATCGTCCCCTGCAGTCACGGATGATGAATTGTATTTATAACTATTTCGGTCGTGACGGGGTTAACCAAGTGGTATTGGAGGCAGGTACCGGGGTAGGTAAAACCCTGGGTTACTTGTTCCCGCTTAGTTTCTTAGCATATCCGCAACATAAGATTGTGGTCAGCACGGCGACGAATGTCTTACAGCAGCAATTGATTGGTGAACCGATCAAGCAGTTGAACAAGGTGTTGCCATTCCCAATGACGGCCGTGATGGTGAAGGGCGACAGCCACTACATTAATGTTTCGCGGTTTGTGCATTCACTCAGTATCCATGAAGACTCGCACCTGGTCCAGCTGTTAAAGGCCCGTATTTTAGTGTGGCTTTTGTCCACAACAACGGGTGACATGGATGAATTAAATCTGAATGCCCATCGCTCACCATTATTTATGGAAATTGCCCACCACGGTGTGAAGTCGCTGGCTACGGATGACCCATTCTACCAAGATGACTTTTTAGTACGCCGGGAGCAACGGTTAGAAAATGCCAATATCATCATCACCAACCACGCTTACTTAGTGGCACATGCGCGTGAATTAGGTGCCACGAGTCCATTGACCTACCTGGTGGTCGATGAGGCCCAGCACCTGAATGAGACTGCCCTAAAGCATTCACGTACTGAACTGCGGTTTCAGCGTCTATTTAGCAGCATTAACCAGCTGAATGCACTGGTCAGTGATGGGGAAGATGATAATCTGGCAGACGTCTTTAGTGATCTGCCCCTCGGTCGTTATAATCTGGATCTGATTCATGATGATCTTGAACATGTTCGTCAAGGCCTCAATGAATTTCAGGTCGCCTTATACCAGAAATTCTTGAATAATGTGAATGCGTCTGCGGGCGAAGACTTTATCGAAGTTGCCGTGGATAACCAGCAGTTATTGAATATGCTGGATGCGGATAATCCTTTAGTGATGGAACTAGAATCCGGATTAGCAAGCTTGCAGCTGCACTTTACCGCATTGCGTCACCTGTTTGCTAACCATCCCGGCCACTGGTTGACTAGCGATCGTTATTTGATGAACCAGTTTGCTAGCCAAGTTGACCTTTTGCTTGCTGCCGATAATCAGTTGCATTCCATCACCAAGACGTTAACCCATGATCTGGATAGTGCCGTTTACTGGCTGACCGTGCGGCAATTTAATGAACGCAGCACGATGCGGTTGAGTGGAGGCCTGCTTGTTAATAATCACTACCTGCGGGAAAATGTTTATGCCTACTTTTATCGGCAATTATTTGTCGGGGCAACATTGTTCACTTCACGGCGGTCTTCATACTTGTACCAGCAGCTGGACTTGGATGCACAAAAGGTGAAGAGCAAGCGCTTGCCGGTAGCGTTTGATTTTGAGAATAATGCCAGCATGCTGATTGCTAAAGATGCGCCCGCACCCGACCAGCCAGGTTATTTGGAGTATTTGAGCAATGCAATCTACGAATTAGCGGATGCAACACAGTGCCAGACGATGGTCTTATTTAACTCGCTGGTTACGATTGAGCAGGTTTACAGCTTGCTGCATAAGACGCCGTTATTTAATCAACGCGACATACTGGCGCAAGGAATCAATGGTAATCGTGACAAGATCTTGAAGCAGTTTGCTACGGGCACCAACTCGGTGTTATTGGGAGCCAGCAGCTTCTGGGAAGGGATTGACTTGCCGGAAGATCAGCTGCAGCTATTGGTGGTGCCGCGAATTCCATTTGACGCGCCTAACGAAATATACACAAAAGCAGAACACCAGCTATTGCGTGCACAGGGAAAGAATCCGTTCTACCAATCGGAGTTGCCTAAAGCAATTATTCGCTTGCGGCAAGGAGTGGGACGTCTGCTGCGGACGCCTAATGATTACGGCTTGGCAGTCGTGTTAGATTCACGTTTGGGCAATCGCCGTTATGGCAAGACGATCCAGCGAGCTCTGCCAGAAAAGATGCCCATTGTGAGTCTCAAAACCAGCCAGCTGCCAGCGAAAGCCAAAAATTTTTTAAAAAAGCATCATCACCCAGGCGGACAAAAGTAAATCTGCTATAATCAATGCATACTGTTTAGAAGGGATAATGACATGCAAAGTCGACGCGATGTTCAACGTAAACAAGATCATAGCCGGGCAGTTCACACGTTAAAGTGGACTTTGATCACCATCTTGATTTTGATTTTGGTGATCTGGAGTTCGTTAGCCATTGCTAATCATCCTAAGCAAGCGGCAAAACGGCAGGCCACACAAATTGCACGTCGTTATGGTCACTTGACGAGCACGAGTAATTTTTACATATTTAACCGGGAAAAAACCTACTACACGGTTGCCGGCAAAAACAGTCAGGGTCAACAAACCCTGGTAATTATTCCACAAAGTGGTGGAGACGTTCACGTGCTTAAGCAATCAAAGGGGATTACCGGCCAGGAGGCCATTAATAAGGTGAAGAATGATAAACATCCCCGTAAAGTGATGAAGGCTGCGCCAGGGTTCTTTAACGATCGTGTGGTATGGGAAGTAACCTACGTCAACAAGCGGGGTTCAATGTGCTACGACTTGATCAGCTTTAAGAGTGGTAAATATGTACAACAAATTGATAATCTGTAAGGAGCGATAGAAGCGATGAGAGCTTTGGGGTCGCTCCTGTTTAGTTTTTTAGGGCGGTGATTAGTCATTGTCTAATGCAAAAAGGAGATAACCATGGACGAAGCAGACTTATTAGTGAAAATGATGGATGAAGGGACGACCACTATCAGCAATCTTTTGCTCCATCACTATCATGACATTGGCATGTCTACCAGTGAACTGATGATGTTTTTGGAATTGCAATCTTACATCGAACGCGGGGACGTCAATCCTAGCATTGCCGTGATTGCTGATCATTTAGGAGCGGAAACTGACCAAATTTACGATCTGATTCAGCAGTTAAGCAGCGATAATTTTTTGAAACAGACATTGGAAAAAAATGAACAGGGTAAAGAAGAAACCCGCTATGACTTTTCGCCATTATGGCACAAGCTGGCCCGTTTGCTGACTGATGGCTTGCAGCAAAAGCAACAAGCTCAGCAAAATAACCAACGGCAAAAATTATTTACGGCGATCCAGGCGGACTTTGGCAGAGTGCTGAATCCGACAGAAATGAGCATTGTCAATGATTGGATCGATAAGGACCATTACGATCCGCAAGTGATTGAATTAGCGCTGCGTGAAACGGTACTGAGTGGCAACTATAATTTTCGCTACATGGACCGCATCCTAACGAGTTGGGAGCAGAGGGGCCTCAAGACTCCGCAGGCGGTTGAGGCTGATCAAAAACGCTTTAACGAACGGCGCCGGCCCATCAATAACCATAATTCTGGTAAACCATCAGGCGAACCGATCCCGATTTTTAAGCTTAATGACAAAGATAAGTAAATAAAAAGATTTCTAAACTTTTGCTAAGGCTAGGTAGTCGACAGTCGCATTTAGGTATAATATATGCAATATGAAAGCAGATTTGTGCAGCTAAACAACATTAGTTGTCATCTGTTGATGCGCAGTGTTTCAAGCGGCTGTTTTGACACTCAGCTTGAGATTAGGTGCTTGCAGCAACTTGCCTTAACAAATCAATATATTCAAAAATAAAGCTGCGTGCTTTCAACTTTTAATTTAGTCGATGTTTTCTTGGAGGATACACTAATGAATAAAACAAGTCGAACAATCGCAGCGGTTCTGATCGCATTGAGTTTGAGTGGCGCTGTTACGACAACTGTTCACAACGTAGCCTATGCTGCTGAACAGAGTCAGTCCGATGATAACCAGGTTAGTACGTTAAAGAAGTCGTACGTGGTTTATGGTGCAGGGGCACCGCAAAGTGCCTACAGCGAACTCAATGACACGATGGACGTTGACAATTCCTATCAAAAATTAACGGCGACTGCTGACGATTACCGTCAATACATTGACAACAATGACAGTAGTACGACGGATGCGGCTATGATTTCTTCGGTTTCGATTACTCCTGCTGGTTCGGGGTCCGGTATCAAAGTTAATATTCGTAAATACAACGGTCACAGCAATATTACGAAGGTAACCGCTCAGCAGTATGCAATGGTTGCCCAGATGGCCGGCGTGACGGACATCACGATTGATGTAACCTCTAATAAGCCGGTCACCGGTGAATCAGCATTAACCGGAGTATACAAGGCCTTCGCTGCGGATGGTCACCAGCTGAACCCACAAAACACTAGTGCTGCTAACTCAGTGATGAATGCTACTCAAGGAGCAATTGATGAAAACAGTGGTGACTCCAGCTACGCGGGTAAACTAATGGCGGCTGTCGGCGATGTTTCTAAACAAATTGCCCAGAAGAAACAAAGCAATAACCAGCAGGTCTCAAAAAGTGATATTGAAGACATGTTAAATGATGCTTTGAAGAAGCGGGGAATCGATAATAAGACCAGCAACACACAAGTGAACAAGATCGTTAATTCACTGGTAACCTTCCAAAACTCTCCAATTTCATCGAGTAAGACTTACGTAAATAACGTTACCAATACCATCAACAACGTGAAGAATTCAAGCGGTGACTTGATGAACAAGGCCAAGTCTTGGATTAACAGTAAGGATGGCAAGGAAACCCAGCAGCAGGCAACTAACTGGTTTCAACGGTTCATTGCCTGGATTCGTTCATTGTTCTAACACTTAATAAAATTAAGTTTAAAAAGCCAAAAGCTGATTTATTCACAGCTTTTGGCTTTTTTAATGCATAACCGGCTGGAAAATGTTAAATTAATGCCTAGTTATTTTTTGTAAGGAGTGTCACCATGAGAAATTACAGTCACGTGATGAAGGGGATCATTTGGGCCGCCTTTGCATCTTTCAGTTGGGGTATTTCTGGTACCGTTTTGCAGTTGATTTCGCAAAACCTTTCCATTCCCGCGGATTGGATGCTGTCAACGCGCCTATCATTTACCGGCATGATTATTTTAATCTTTTGTGCCTTCCGTTATGGCAAACCGACTTTGAATGTCTTTCGCGACCGCACTAGCTGTCTATCGGTTATTTCTTATGCAATCTTTGGCTTAGGCATGAACCTGTTGACTTTCTATTTTGCGGTGCAAACCGGGAATGCTTCGATGGCAACCATTTTGCAATACCTGGCACCGTTATTCATCGTTGCTGGCAACGTTTTTTTTAAACGGCAAATGCCCTTGCGCAGTGATGTCATTGCGTTCGTACTTGCTTTAGTCGGCGTTTTTCTTTGTCTGACACGGGGTGAATTTGACCACCTTTCTATTTCCTTTATTTCTTTATTGTGGGGCCTCGGTTCCGGGTTAACCGCCGCCCTGTATGTGGTACTGCCACAGCGAGCAGTCGCCAAAAATCCCCCATTAGTGGTGCTTGGTTGGGGTAGCATGATTGCGGGAGTTATCTTCAACTTCTACCATCCATTCTGGATTAACACACCACATATTACTCCCGTTTTGGTTTCGTCCGTTGCGACGGTGATTTTCTTTGGTACCATCTTGCCATTCGGGATGCTTCTCCATGCTTCGAAGTTTGCACCGTCTGATGTGGTCAGTATTATGGACGCGGTCCAACCGATCACCACTTCCATTTTGAGTGTGATCTTCTTTTCTTTGCACCTGAATGTCTACGAAATTGTGGGAATTATTATTGTCCTATTAGCGATTTACATTCTTCAGCGTGGTCGGCGGCAACCACCAGCCGATTTTAAAGCAATTAGCAGCGACGAAGAGAATATGCACTATTAAGTAATTTAATGGAATCCATTGGGGTAGAAAAAACCACCTCATGCAAGCAATTAAATGCTTGTATGAGGTGGTTTTCATATGGATTGGCAATTAGTTAAGGCGCAGGGGCCGGGCTAGCACTGGATGAATTGGTGCTAGGGCTTTGGTTATTGCTACTTTCATTAGCCTGACTAGAAGAATTTGAACTAGCACTGCTGCTAGAAGAACGACGATCGAAGTAAGAGCTCTCGGATGATGAAAGACTAGAACTGGATGAGGATTCGGAACGTGACGATGAACTGCTATTGTCATCATCATCAATCGCAGTGAAGTCTAGTGCCCACTTTGAATCCTTCAAGACAAGCTCACGGTGACCACGCCAACGAACAGCTTCAACACTGCTTGGCCGCTTCCAGTTGCTTGCGTGGTTCTCATTATCCAGGTAATCCATCATTGCCCGGTATAGAAGGATTGCTGACCGTTCATAGCTAGTACTGATTGCGTGGTTCATTGGCTGATCATAACCAGTCCAGACGGCAATCGAGTAATTCTTCGTGTAGCCAGCCATCCAGGAATCCATGACACCGTTTTGAGAATGACCAGATGGGTAATCAGTCGTTCCAGTCTTACCAGCCTGGTAAACACCAGAAATTTTGGCTGCTGTAC
Organism: Candidatus Limosilactobacillus merdigallinarum; assembly: GCA_019114515.1. Taxonomy (GTDB): domain Bacteria; phylum Bacillota; class Bacilli; order Lactobacillales; family Lactobacillaceae; genus Limosilactobacillus; species Limosilactobacillus merdigallinarum. The sequence continues at coordinate 63,450 of DXFH01000002.1, read as the reverse complement.
CCGTTCCATTGGCGTCTTCAATTACGCCCTTAAGCATGTCAGTGATCATGTACGCGGTTCCCTTGCTCATGGCACGGTGGCCATCTTTATGATAGGAAATCGTCTTGCCATCTTGTGTGGTGATAGAAGAAATGTAGTATGGTTTGTAATAAGTACCACCATTGGCGAAAGCCGCATAAGCAGCAGATACCTGTAATGGTGAAATGTATAAACCAATACCATTTTGCAGGTTGAACGGTTTCTTCTGTTTAATGCCTAAGCCATTTAAGAAAGTGGTTGCTCGTTTCATACCAACTTTTTGCAACGTTTTGATTGCAGGAATATTTCGTGATTGAATCAAGGCTTGCCGCATGGTCATCTCACCTTTAGTTTGGTTATCCCAGTCATGCAGCTGTTTGTCAGTACCTGGCCAGTAGAACTTAGTGTCATATACAGAATGAAAAGTTGGCCACTGTAGGTATTCGATGGCCGGTCCGTAATCCATCAGCGGCTTGGCCGAAGAACCAGTGGACCGGTTAGTCTGAGTTGCCCGGTTAAGACCATAGATTACCTTGCCTGTGTGACGACCGCCAAGCATTGCTACAATTTGACCGTTGTGAGGGTCAGTAACTGCAACTCCTGTCTGCATGTCATCACTTTGGAATGGTACTGAATTATTGGCTTCGTCATAGAGCTTCTTTTGCGCACTAAGGTCCATGTTCGTGTGAATACGCAAACCATCAGTATTCGGGTTGTAGCCCTTAGCTTCCAATTCGGCCAGAACCTGCTTTACATAAGCATCCACAACGGGTTCCTTAACGCCGACGCTGTTGCTGGATGTATTGCCGTGCTTTTCATCAAGCCCTTGGGTAACGCTTTGGGACTTAGCCTTCGTTGCGTCAGCCTGACTAATGTACTTGCTGCGCACCATGGCATCCAGTACTTCGTTTCGCCGCACAGTTGGTGCCTTGGTATCCTTAACTTCGGGGTTGTAGTAAGTTGGCGATTGCGGAATACCGGCTAGGGTAGCAATTTGTGACAAGGATAACTCATCTAAATCTTTACCATAGTAATACTGAGCAGCCGTCTTCATTCCATAGACACCATTGCCCATGTACACCTTGTTGATGTAGAACTCAAGAATCTCATTCTTAGAGAAGTGGCGGTCAACGTTAATGGCTAACCAAGCTTCCTGTGCCTTACGCTTAAAGGTTCGGTCTGAAGCAGCAGTTGAGAAGACGGATAATTTAACCAATTGCTGGGTTAAGGTACTACCACCTTGCGTTCCGTCAGACCGGTTAAAGATGTTGTTCGTAGCAGCACCAATAATCCGCATCGGGTCCACTCCGTGGTTTTTGTAGAAGCGCCGGTCTTCAATCGAAACAACGGCATGTTTCAATGAATCAGGAATTTCACTTGATTTCGCGTATTCCCGCTTTTGCGCACCTAGCCGTGAAACGACCTTGTCATTGCGGTCGTAAATAACGGTCGTTGATTGACCAGCTAATTCATTACGACTGATTTTTGGCGCACTGGAAGCCCAGTAGAAGAATAGGGCGGCCAGCGCCACAATAATTAACAGCAAGGCGCTCAGCACCCAGACGATAATTCGCCTCGTCAATGAACGACCATTGTTGTCATCCTGCAAGTCATCGTCACGTCGACGACTAGGATAATCTTCGTTATTCATGTCTTACTCCTTTACTAATGCTGGCAATCAAGTGGTCGACTGCCGGCAGGTATTGCAAACGGGGGTTTAAACCATAATGAACGCGAATGCCGTCAGCCTGAATTTGAGCTAACGGGATGGACGAGCGATCATGGTGTTCTTTCAAATGCCAATAATGAAAGAGGATGGTGGCGGGCAGGATATAAAGCTGATTGAGCTCAGTAAATTTAATAAATGCAAAACAAATACCGCCTTGTGCCACACACTCTTTCAAATGCGTGATTTGGTGTTGGTGAAAGTTCTTCAAGGGGAAGGAACGCTTATTGCGCGTCTCTTTAGCATCAAAATCGATGTAATAACCCTTGTAAACCCCGTTGTAGTCAGTAGTAGAAGGTCGGCGAAAGTAAGCTTCACGAACCACGGCAGCACTTCTTTTTGGATAGTCAACTTTAACCAGCTGAATGGGGGTTGGCTTCTTGTGAATGACTGCTTGGTGAGTGGCCAAATAATATTGATTACTCTCGTTGATTTCTTTTTCTAATGACATACCCCGTTTGGCGTATGTTGATTCATGCGGAATAGGAATATTCAGGCTCTTTTTCCCTAGCCGTTGCGGTCCTTGACCAGCCGGGTAGTGAATGCTCATTTTGTCTCCTCCCTTGACTACGTGCTATTATACCAAATAAATGTTGCAACGCTGTTAAGAATAGTACTGGAGGCAGAAAAGTGCATCGAATTTGGGTAAGCGGCTATCGGGCCTACGAATTAGAAGTCTTTAACGATGATGATCCTAAGATGACGGTCATCAAATCAGTACTAAAAGGGCAGCTGCAAGCGCGGTTAAATCAAAGTACCGATACATTCTGGCTAATTACTGGTCCCCAATCCGGAATTGAGCGCTGGGTTTTAGAAGTTGGCTTAAAGCTGCAGGCTGATTATGAACAATTAAAATTAGCACTAATGTCTCCCTACTTAAATGTAGAAAAAAGGTGGAAAGCAGAAAATCAGGCGCAGCTAGTACAGATGCGCTCACTTGTGGACTACCATGCTAGTGTCAGCAACCATGATTATCAGTCGGCACAGCAGCTGCACAATTACCAGCAATTTATGCTTGACCATACGGATGAATTACTGCTAATTTATGATCCGGAGATGGAGAATAATCCGGATCACAAGAGCAAGCCGTTTTGGGATTATCGCGCCGCCAAAAAGTATGCAGAAGCAAATGACTATCCAATCATGCTTATCGACTTTGATCAGCTGCAGGAAGCAGCCGAAGAAATTGCGGAAAATCATCCCGAGTTGCTGAAACGATCACAAAAATCTTAAAAAAATCAAGCGAATTGGCGAAGAACCTTGTAATTAGCCGTTCATTTCAGTAGAATATTGATTGTGTTGATGGATTGATTCATGAGCGAGGTGTACTGATTGGACAACATTAAATTTACTGCGCAAGATATTTTGCATAAGCAGTTTAAGGAAAAAAGTATTGGTAAGGGTTATGATGTCGACGATGTTGACTCATTCCTGGATGATGTGATCAAAGATTATGACACATTTAATAAGGAAGTCCAACGTCTGCAGGACGAAAATGATCGTCTGAAGGCGAAAGTTGACGAACTTAACCGGCAAGTTGAAGTTGGTTCTTCCATCGGCTCACATACGCCAAATGTCAGTCAGCCGGTTTCAAATGCTACCAATATGGACATTCTGAAGCGGCTGTCCAATCTGGAACGGCGGGTCTTTGGTTCACAGTTGGGCCAAGATGGTGAAGATAAGAACAACGATTCGCACCTGCTCTAGTCCGTTAAAATAGAATATATGATGCAGGCCTTGGGTAATCGAGCGCGGCAATTGCCGTGTTAGGAAGGTCCATGCTCGCACGGGCTGCGATGCCCGTAGTGTTTGTGCTCGCTGAAACGATAAGGCGGGGCACCGGTGTTGCCGGTGACGGCGGAAAAAGCGGCTAAGGCTTCGGCTATGCCCTAGTATTCCTGAAAAGTGCCACAGTGACGAAGCAGGCTTGGAAACAAGCCTGATGGAACGCGGTAAACCCCTCAAGCGGTAAACCCAAACTTACGGTAGGGGAGCTTTGGATAACAAATTGAAGTGATTCCAGGGGAGCGTATTTCTACGCTGAGATAGATGATTACCACTGCACGATTATGCCTGATTTTCGTGCTTTGACAAAACATGGCCTACAGAGGTCTGCATCCAGGCGCCCGGTTTATGCCGGGCTTTTTTGTATCCTCATTTTGCCATATTAATTAAGTAATCAGGACGTTGAATTACGTTATAAACGGGGTTAGACTGAAGGCACATTTACATTGGGAGGATGTTATGATGGATACGAAAGGAAAACTGCTGACGGTTGCATTAACCGCCGTGTTGGCAGGCCCATTGCTAGCGGCACCAGTTGCTTTGGCTAGTGATATGGGAGGATCGGTAGAAGAACAAGCAGACATTACTAATTGGGTTGCTAATTCGCCCCAGCGGATTTGTAGCAATATGTCCATGCAACATATTGATCGCAATAATTTGAATGGCACCCGCTATATTATCCAATGGGGTGATACCCTGTGGGCCATCTCACAGGCAACGGGGATTTCCGTTGATAAGTTATGCTATGACAATCATATTCGGAATGCGAACTTGATTTATGCGGGCGATGTTTTGATTTTGAATAGCAATGGTTCAGTACCGGCAAACTATCATCCAAACGTGAACCCATATGTGGTTGCCCAAACGAAGAAGACGATTAACAACAATGTGAACAGCGTCAATATTGTTGTTAGTCCGAAGATCACGGTGAACCAAAACCAAGATAACAGCAATAATTCAACTAATAATTACAGCGCTAATAGCAGCTCGACCGCGCCGGCAGATTCGATTGATGGAAAAGAGTCAGCAAGTCAGTCCAGCAGCTCCAGTACTAAAGTTAGTCAACCATCTGCAAATGATGATGCTTCGCAAAAATTAGCTGATAAGCTAACAAAGACGGCCGATAAAAATAAGATTGATCTGTCTTTTGAAAAGTATGATTCTAAGGAAGATCAAGACGCCAAGCAGGTTGACCTCGAAGACGATGTTAAAGCAGTTAACAAAGCAATCACGAAAAAGCAATATAAAAAAGCCATTAAGTTGATAAAGGCACATCTGAATGATAAAGATGAGGTCCTTTATGTCGACTATCAAGATGGCAAGCTGAATGTTTACGTTAAACACCATGACGCCAAAGACAGCAGCAGTTCTGAATCTAGCAGCAATCATCAGAGTAGCCAATCCAGTTCGAACAGCAGTGATAGTGAAAATAATGATGATTAATTGAGGCGAAATTAATAATGAGTAAAAAAGCAAAAATTATTTGGTCAATCATCGTTATTGTTGTCCTAGTATTGGTGGGCGGCTATTTCTATGGTACTAACGCGGTGGCCCATAAAGTTCCTGGTCATGTTTACGAGTACACGAGTGTATCAGGAAATAACAAGGTTTATATGAGCTTTTCTAAGGACAGTGACCAGGCAATCGTCACCTCACAAAAGAGCGATGCCGTCAAATCCGCACAAAGCAAGAGCAACTTTGATGATATCTATCAAAAAGAAATGAAGAATGGTTGCTGGCAATACTTGGCTAAGGGGAGTCATCTTACCTTAACAAAGACCCAGGGTGGTAAAACTTCACGCTGGCAATACAATAATTGCTTTGCATTGGGCAACCGGATTCATTCCCGATCCTTCACCTACCAAATTGTGAACGCTGGTCAAGGTGTCGATCGCAAGGCGACTAATTTCGTCCGTGTTAAGTAAGAGTCTGGGGACGGAAATTGACCGTCATGCGGTATTTGTAAGTCCGAGAAAGAGTACGACTGAAGATTGGTCGTGCTCTTTTATTTTGCATATTCGCCAGAAATACTTAGACGTGTCATAATATGCAAAGATAGGAGGCGGAACAATGCTTGTTCATAGTTTGACGCAAACGGACAACCGGTCCATTTGTTTGCACATTCGCTCAACCATCACCTATTGATTGTTGGCCAGACGGGCAGTGGCCAAACGACCAGTACGGTGTCCTTACTGAGTGACTATCAACGAGCAAATAGGGCAGCCATCATTTTGGACCCCACCGGCGAATATCTTCACCTGCCAAACGCAAGTGTTTACCGTCTAGGAGATAATTGTTATCTGGACGCGGGTCGGCTTTCAGTAATTCAGCTTGGGCAAGTTTTGGGCCTACCGCAAACTGATCACTGGTATCATTTATTGGCAGATGCAACTACCGCTTTAAAAGTGGCGAAGAATATTAAACATCAATCTTACCCATTGAAAAAATTAAACCTGCCCGTTGAAGAATGGGAAACAGCGTTACGGCAGTTAGGGAACTGGGCGCACAATTATCAGGTAGACCAGTTACCAGAACAATTAATTGCCGAGATGGTATTGCCTGATCCGGTTCATCCCGACTATTCGTTGCTTGGCCAGGTCAATGATCATGAGCGTATTCAAAGTAATTGGCCCCTCATCAATCATTTACGCACGCAACTAGCAGATTAACGCTTCTCGCAATTATTTGGCCTACAAACACGGGCGACGAGCTATGAGCTGACCTATGTTCTAAAACTATTTTTAAGCCAGCCGATGCAGCATCAATCGATGGTACTTGACCTGTCACTGTTGCAAGGACAGGGAAAACTGCAGCGTTTACTGGTATCATTGATTTGCCAGACCATTTTTAATTTACGCTTGGCTGTTCATGACCAGTTTTCCGTGACATTAGTCATTGACGAGGCGCATCGTTACCTACCGCATCATGATCGTCAGCTGGCAGATAATGGTATCTTCCAGATTCTTCGTGAAGGTCGTAAAGTGAACCTGTCCATGCTGATGACGACACAATCACCACTGGATTTATCGCTACGATTGTGTTTTGAATTTGCCAATGTGCTGCTCCACCGGTTGAATGGAGCAGACGCACTAAAGCAATGGCCAGGTTTAGATGAACAACAGATTGCTAATCAACAGGTCGGAATGGCTACCTACCTGAGTAGCCAGCAGGTCATCCCGGTTAAAGTAGCATTACCGCATTGGTGGCGAAAGGAGCATTCAAATGGCTTATATTCATGATCTTCGTGCCAAGGTTGGCCATATGCCATTGATTATGACGTCTGCGTCAGGGGTGTTGTTTGATGATCACTGGCGTGTACTATTGCAAGCACGGGCAGATACCGGCGACTGGGGATTTCCAGGCGGTTATTTGGAATACGGTGAGAGCTTTCGTCAAGCATTGGTGCGGGAGTATAAGGAAGACGCTGGCCGCCTGATCGAACCCGTTAAATTGTTGGGCATCTTAGATCAGGATTTTTACACTTATCCCAATGGTGATGAGGTGCAGCCAATCAACGCGGTCTATCTGGTTAAATTGGCTAATGATGAAAATTACCCAACTAAAGCAACGGAGACGGTGACAACCGCATTTGTGTCATTAACACAGACACCGCATTTCTTTAATCGTCAGCATGAAAAGATGTGGCAATTGGCTCGCGAATATGTCAAAAATAATGGAAGTATGAATGATTAAGAGTAAGGAGAAAAGCAGTGCAAGAATATCATTTAATCGCAACAGCAGCTGCCGGCATTGAATCGCTGGTAGGTAAGGAATTACGTCGTCTGGGCTATGATGTACGAGTGGAAAATGGCCGTGTTCGTTTCTACGGGGACATGAAGGATATTTTGGCCACCAATCTCTGGTTAAGAACGGCAGACCGCGTCAAAATCATTGTGGGTGAATTTGATGCTATCAGTTTTGATGAACTGTTTGATCAAACGGCTGCTCTTCCTTGGGACCAATACCTGCCGATTGATGCCCAATTTCCGGTAGAAGGGCGCAGTCATCGTTCACAGCTGCATAATGTGCCCAGTGTGCAAGCCATCGTGAAAAAAGCGATTGTACAGAAAATGCAAACCGTCTACCACCGTCGGACCAATCTGCCCGAAACGGGTGCCTTATACCCGCTAGAAGTAGCGATTAATAAGGATCATGTTTTACTGACACTGGATACGACTGGGGACAGTCTTTTCAAACGGGGCTACCGGCAGGAAAAGGGTGGCGCGCCATTAAAGGAAAACATGGCGGCTGCTTTAGTGCTGCTTGCTCACTGGTTCCCCGACAATCCATTTGTTGATCCTGTTTGTGGTTCTGGTACCATCCCGATTGAAGCGGCCCTGATTGGTCATAACATTGCCCCTGGAATTAACCGTCACTTTGCCTGTGAGCGCTGGGTAAACTTGGTGCCAGCCGGCTTGAGCGATGAGGTTCGCGATGACGCTTACGATCAGGCTGACTATGACGTGCAGCTAGATATTCACGGCTACGATATTGATCAGAATATGGTGGATATTGCCCGGCGAAACTGTCAGGCAGCCGGCTTGACGCATGACATTACCTTTAAGCAATTAGCAGTGAAGGATTGGCATACGGACCAAATTAACGGTGTGATTGTTGCCAACCCACCATATGGAGAACGGCTTAGTGATCAAGAAACCGTCCGGGAACTTTATCGGCAAATGGGACAACTTTACCGACCACTAACTACCTGGAGCAAGTACATTTTGACGGCCGACCTGGAATTCGAAAAGTTCTATGGGCAAAAAGCAACCAAGCGCCGCAAACTCTATAATGGTGCATTGCGGACCGATCTTTTCCAGTACTGGGGTAAGAAGCAGCGTTAACAATAGGACGGATCAATAGATAAGGGCAGGATGATAAAAGCGGATCTTAAAAAAATCTGTAAATTTATCAATCACTAGTGAGCACCATTAGCTCAGTCAGTTGTCCTTCTTATCGACAGATCAATTGAAATGTTCTACTAGCTACTATATATTGTGTATCTTATGCAATCGTGATACTATATCTTGTGTTGGCCTGAAAAAGGGCGCAATAATTTGCGATATGTTAGGAGAATACTGTTTTGAATTACACGAAAGAGAATTATTTTGTTTGGTTGGTTAATCAATTAAAGGGGTGGCCCGTACAGAACTACTGCCTGTGGTTCTTTGCTTTTGGCTTCCAACTAGCCTTATTGATTAATGCGAAGATCACGAGTGTTACCCTAATTACCTTTATTGGTACACTGCTGGGCACGCTGTGTGTGTTGGCGATTAACGCCACGAAGGCCATTAATGGCTGGCTGGGATTAATCTCTGCTGCCTGCTTCATTTACGCTGGTTGGTCAGCTAAGAACTACCTGAGTATTTTTGAGCAGCTTGCTTATGTGGTTACGCTGGATGTGCCGGTTATCTTTGCGGTAAAGTCCTGGAACAATGATACCAAGAACCACCTGCGTAAATTCGGTGGCCGGGAATGGTTGATCGCAATTGTCGGTACCATTCTGGTTTACTTAGTATCCGGTTATCTGATTGGCCAATTTACTAATGATCCTCGTCCGTGGATTGACGCAATTAGTTTTGCCATCAGCCTGACTGCCGGTATTATGTGCTTCATGCGCTACAACAATCAGTACTACTGGTGGCTTGCATCTGGCATTTTCCAATTAATCCTGTGGGGGGTTACATTTGCACAAGGTGATGCAACGTTAGCAATGGCGGTGAACTCACTGGTTTACGTCACTAACGACATCTTGGCATTTACAGTTAGTCCGTGGTTTAATGCGGGTCGCAAGAAGCAAGGGTTAGCCACTATTAAGTAGTGATCTTAATACAACGATCGTTAAGCGCTTCAGCTGCTAGGTGGATTGCAAAATTTACTTATCTATTAAAAATCGGGAGTAATCCGAGCAAAATGCCATCGGAATTACTCCCTTTTGTTATAATATGAAAACAGGTGTGTGTTTTATTCCAGCTGGTGCAAAGCTTCATTAGCAAGGTGATGAGCACCATGATTATGTTGGTCAGGAACCCATTGAGTGACTATCAGTTGAAAGTAATCCAATAGGGGCGTTAATTCTGCCAGTTCTTTTTCATAGTGCTTGGCATAGTTCTTGCCGATAGCGTCGCTTAATAGGCGACTATCCGTATAGAAAAGAATCGTTTCATTCGTTGCAAAATGGTCTTTTAAGTAAGTAAAGGCCAGCTTTGCCGCAGCAAATTCACCTTCATGGTTATCGGCATGCTGCAGATTGCCGGTTAACTGCGTCTGTTTGCCATCTTTAACAATTAAGACCCCGAGACCGGTGAGACCAGGGTTGTGCCGGGTGGCGGCATCAGAATAAACTTTAATCACACAAAACACATCCTTTGAGATCGAGGAGTTTAAATTCATGGAAGAAGAAAAACGTTATTTCTACCAACCCGATATGACGACTGCCATTATTGATTGGTCATGGACCTTGATTGTCTTGGTGATTGGCATCATCATTGCCTTTGAAATCACCCACTTTAATTGGATCACGGCGGTCTTTATCATTGCTTTTCTGCTACTTGCGGGGTTAGAAATATTTTCGCGTACGGTGACCGTTACACCAACCAAGATGGTCTTCAGTCGGGTAATGTCGCATAATTTCTTATCGATTCCGCTGAAGGATATTAGACAACCATTATTCACGAAACATACTTTATCAATTACGGTCAATGGTGAAGTAATGACGTTCACTTTCACTCAGCGTTCACTGCAGTCAATTAAGCATTTCTTGAAGCAGGCTGGCGTGTTAGAGGAACAATAAGGAGAGCAGACGGTATGTACGCTATCGCAATTATCTGCCTAATGGTGGCCGCGGATCAAGTCTTAAAGGCATGGGTGAGCAGCCATATTGCAATGGAAGGCTTTCACCAGTTGCTTCCGGGGATAATGGGCTTAACGAATTTGCATAATGACGGGGCTGCCTGGTCGATGCTAGAAGGGCAGCAGTGGTTCTTTGCCTTGGTTTCCATTTTAGCAATTGCTATCTTAGGAGCGCTGCTGTACTACTATCGCGATGAGCGTGGGTTAACGATCGGTTTAGCACTGATTATGGCAGGCACGATTGGCAACTTTATTGACCGCTTACGCTTTCATTACGTGGTCGACATGTTCCAAACGGAGTTTATTAATTTTCCCGTCTTTAATGTTGCCGATGCATGTCTAACCGTGGGGGTCATTATTATCATCATTAAGGTATTGAGAGAGGATGATCAAGTTAATGGGCGAAGCAAAACAGGTCATAAACATTCATGATGGACAAACTGGCCGCCTTGACAAGGTGATTGCTAGCCTATTAACGGATGTTTCCCGCTCACAATTAAAAAAATGGATCACTGATGGTCATGTGCTGGTGAATGGTCAGGTAGAGAAGCCGAAGTACTCGCTTGCAGTTGGCGACCAGGTCACGGTGACCCCAGAAGAGGTTAAGCCAATCGACTTAAATCCAGAAAATATACCTTTAGATATTGTTTACGAAGACGATGACGTGCTAGTAGTGAATAAACCACAAGGAATGGTTGTCCACCCGGCACCTGGTCATCCTGACCATACTTTGGTGAATGCCTTACTCTATCACAGTCCCTTGTCTCACATTAATGGTGAATTTCGGCCAGGGATCGTGCACCGGATCGATAAGGATACTTCGGGCCTCTTGATGGTGGCGAAAAATGACCAGGCGCACCGTAATCTGGCCGCACAGTTAAAAGCCAAGACCAACCAGCGAGAATATACTGCCTTGGTGCATGGCGTTATTCAAGAAGATAAGGGAACCATTGACGCGCCGCTGGGCCGGTCGAAGAAGGATCGTAAAAAACAAGCTGTCGTTTCCGATGGTCGTCATGCCGTTACGCATTTTACCGTGCTGCGGCGCTTCAAGCATTACACCTTGGTTAAATGTCGCTTGGAAACGGGTCGTACGCATCAGATTCGGGTGCACATGGCGTACATCAATCATCCATTGGCTGGTGATCCTTTATATGGACCGCGCAAGACACTTCCTGGTCATGGTCAATATCTGCATGCCGGCTTACTGGGCTTTAAACACCCCCGGACGGGTAAGCAGATGCTGTTTACCGCACCTTTACCAGAAAGCTTTCAGCGGATGATCAAACATTTGGAACAGGTAGATAGCTAATTTGACAATCGGTGCTATAATCGGACACGGTATTTTGGCAGAAGGGTGGCTTACTATGTCAGCACGATATCTAATTTTGGAAGATGGATCCGTATTTGCTGGTGAGGGATTTGGTTCACCAGCGGTTACATTTGGCGGACTCGTTTTTAATACCAGTATGGCTGGTTACCAAGAAATCATCACTAACCCGATTTACCATAATCAAATTGTGGTTTTCACCCAGCCGAATGTCGGTAATTACCCGATCGTGAGAAATATTTATGAATCAATTGACCCTACGATTAAAGGTGTCGTTGTTCGTAATCTATCGGCATTTTCACCGCTGAATGCACGTGATATTAGCTTGAGCCAGTACATGGAGCGAGCGAACATTCCTGGAGTGACAAACATCGACACGCGGGCGCTCGTACATAAGCTGCGTGCTGCCGGTAAGCCAATGCGGGGCAGCATTGTGCCGGTAGCGGATGATCATGCTTTCGACCAACTGCACGCGACGGTCTTAACTAACCAGCAAGTCGCTCAAGTAGCCACGCCTAAACCGTATCCCAACCCGGATACCGGTAAAACCATCGTCGTCGTTGACTTCGGCCTAAAGAACGGAATTCTTCGTGAATTATCACGGCGGCGGTTGAACGTTACCGTTTTGCCTTACACAGCAAGTGCTGACCAGATTCTGCGTTTGGATCCCGATGGTGTTGTCTTATCGAGCGGCCCTGGTGACCCGCACAGTTTAAAAAGCAGCGTGTTGGAAATGATTCGCCAAGTGCAATCGCAAGTACCATTGATGGCCATTGGTTTAGGCCATGAACTGTTTGCGCTGGCCAATGGCGCCCAAGTTGACCGGCTGCCGATCGAAAATCATTCGATGAACCACCCCATTAAAGAGATTATGACCGACCAGATTGACTATGCTAGCCAGGCACAGGGCTATGAAGTCAAAAGAGACAGTGTTGACCGCAGCAAGCTATTCGTCACCCATGTAGACCTTCTAAATAACTCGGTTCAAGGATTGCACCACTTACGTTATCCGGCCTTTTCCGTCCAGTTTTTCCCTGATGGTGCGCCAGGTCCTGACGAAACGGACTCAATATTTGACCAGTTTGTGGACATGATGAACCAGCGGGGAGGCGATCTCAATGAGCGATGAAGAGAAAAAGACAGCTTTGATTATCGGCGCGGGCAGCAATAATCTGCAACGCGGCGCTGAATTGGATACTGCGGCATTGAGCGTGCTTACGACAATGAAGCAGTGCGGCTTTCACACGGTCCTGATTGACGATAATCCGTTTGCTTTGACTGGTGATGTCAAAACCGCGGTCGATGATAATTGCATCATGCCCCTGACCACTGAGAACATTAATTTGGTGATTCAGCAATATCGGCCAACAGTGATTGTACCGACATTGGGTGGTCGCCGGGCCTTTCATCTTTTGCAGTCAGTTTCGGAGACGGGAGTCTTAACCGAACACAACATTTCGATTGCAGGTGTGCCTGAGGCAACGGTCCGGCAAGTGAATAATGCCGTTTTAATGAACCAGACGCTAGCTAAATTGCAAGTTCCCACGAAGGTTATCCGCACGGTGAATAACTTTCAAGATGCGCGCGATATGGCGACAGAAGTGGGCTATCCAGTTATTGTCCGTTCCGTTTTTCCCCGCACGGTTGGCTTCCGTAAGATTGTGCAAGATGATGATGAACTGCGTGAGGCGGTCAGTCGAGGCATTCAGCTATCCCAAAGCGGGCAAGTGTTAGTGCAACAAAGTCTGGCCGGCCTTAAAGAAATTGAAATTACCGTTATCCGGGATGCTTCCGGGACGATGATGAGTTTAGGCATTGCGGAAGACATCGACCCAATTGGAATCCATGCCGGTGATTCGCTGACGGTTTTACCGGCACAGACTCTTTTAGATCGCCAGATTCAGGATATGCGCAATACGTCCTTTGCAATTACGCGTAAATTACGCATTGTGGGGGTTAACCACTTACAATTCGCTTTTGATGCCCACCATAACCGTTTCTATGTCATTAAGATCAGTCCATATTTTGATCGAATGGCGGCCATGGTTGAACAGGCAACCGGCTATCCATTAGCAAGAGTGTGCGGTTACCTTTATGCGGGCCAACTGCTGCGTGATATTCGTTTGGACCACGGCATGATTAAGCATAGTGCGGTCACCGAGCCGGTGATGGACCGGACAGCGGTGCGGGTGCCAGTATTCCCGTTTCACCAGTTAACTAATGTCGATCAGCGCTTGATCACGGAAAAGAAGTCAATCGGGACCTCTTTAGGGATTGGCCGCTCCTTTATCGAAGCGTTGATTAAGGGAGTTGAGGATCCCCACCTTGGCTGGCGTAGTTCCCAAGCGGATGCTATTCATGAGATCAGTGACGAACAGCTGGATCAATTTCTTATTCATCCCCAGGCTAACCGGATTTTTTCGTTATTAGAAGCTATCCGGCGTGGGTACTCTTGTCGAGAACTGGCGGAGTTGACCAAGATTGATACCTATTATTTCAATCAGCTGGGCAGACTGGATAAGTTGCAAAAGGACCTGTCGCAAAATCCCGGGTCAATCACCCAGCTAAAGCGCGCTAAGTATTGGGGCATGAGCGATCAATGGATTGCCCATTTCTGGCAGAGTCAGCCAGAAGAAGTGGCCCAGCTAGAAGAGGAAAACGACATTCAGCGGACATATAAAGAGGTTGATCCGTCAGCCGGCCAATATGACCAGCATAGTCACAGCTTTTATGCGACCTTTGAACAGAAAAACGAAAGTCAGCCGCAGGAGGGCAAGCGGGTCCTGGTCATTGGGACGGGTGCACGTCACTTAGGCAACGGCACTGCCAACGATTATTGCCTGGCGGGAATGGCGATCGAATTAAAACGGCTAGGTTATGTGCCGGTAACGGTAGATGATAACCCGAACTCGCTGCTGTTGTCGGACCAAGTAGCGGGCAAACGCTATGTCGAGCCGTTAATTAAGGAGTCCATCTTAGCCATCGTGCAACTGGAGGATCCCCAATTGGTCTTACTGCCGTCGACTTTAGCTGGCTATGAAGATGAGATTGCTAAGCACTTGCAGCATGGTGCAATCCAAGTCATTCCGCTGGATGATCAGGTCGAAGATGTGGTCTCATCAGAACCGCTATTGGAATTCAATGCCCTGTATGACGGTGAATATGTTTATCAATTGGGAACAACGGCTGAATTACAGTCTAACCACCAAATGAGCTACCGGACAGTTGCCAAGCGTTACCCGACCACTTTAAGTGCCGACGATGCTGCTAAAGTCACCGCACTAGGAGAGGGGAAGCTTCGGGAATTAAGTAAGCCTGGATTATATCAGGTCTTGGTAAAGGAGTATCCGGACAGCCGGTTTGAAGTGACTCTATGTCGGCCATTACCCGTCACGGATATTGCCTTTCTGTCGAAGGCGTTGCGGTTGAACCTGCCGGCCATTGAAATCCGCATGGACCTCGGAAAATATAGTGGCAAACTATTAGTGGATTCCATGCGGCAGACCAGTAATAGCAGTCAGGCGGCTTTCTATCGGGCACTGTTCCCGTTTAAGGCCTTGCACATTAATGAACAGCCTACTGCGGCTAAAGTAATGGGAGCAGAAATGCAATTTGTGGAATAAAGCATTAGTTGAATATTTTGCAATAAAAAAATCGCCAAAGTTTTATGTAAGCTTTGGCGATTTCCTTTTTATCGATGAATAGTAGCTAGTGCAGATTGTCCATGCTGGCAATATCTGCTGGCAAGCCATGACTTGCTCGGTACAAGGCATCTTCAAATTGCCCCATTGCAAGGGTATCAGCCACTGCAAAGGCAAAGCCGAATTGATTTTGAAATTCCGCCACGGCCTTCGAAGCGCCATGATGAGCCTTGCTCTTAACTAAAACAACAATATCAGCGGACTTGAGCTTGTCTTTCAGATAACTCTTTTGGGTTTTGAAACTATCGACAATCGTGGGCCGACCATTGTAGAGTTTAATCTGCTGCTCATAGTCTTCATGTTCTTGTCGATTGCCCACGAGGACGGCGACCGTTTTACCTGCCAAGTCAAGATCTGGGTAACGTTTGGTCAGCGTTTGTTCTGGCTTTTCCTTTTGACCGTCGTCCTTGTTTTGCGACTTGGTCGACTGCTCATTATCCTTCTTTGCGGGACTTTCGGTCGGGTAGGTCCAGCGAATCCGCATTGAATCGGGATCGTCTTTGTACCAGGCCAGTTCCACAATTGAGCCATTACCAACGATTGGGTTGTCAATATTCAATAAGAAGGCGTGCTTCTTGCCGTTGACCATTAATGGTTCATTGTTTGAATTATAGGTCACGCGTAAGTGGTGCTTATGCTTCTTGACTACGCCGAATTCAAAGGTGTCAATGCGCTCTTCATCATTAAAGCGGGTTTTGCCCAGGTGATCAATGTGGCGCAAGGACTTATGCACGAAAATATCATTTGGCATAATATCGGCTTTTACAATTGTCCCGGAGGTTAGGTTCATCTTCCGTACGATGCTTTCACTGATATGACCAGCATCTTGACCATTTTCGGTCAAAAGAGTTGCACCGTTTAATTCCCGTTGCACAACGTATTGCCGTTTTTGACTGGAAAATGGTGCTTTAACTTTAGGGGCCGCCGATTTTTGCATCGTATCAGCTGCCGGTGCAGTAGGCGTTGTCACCGTCTGTTCAGCGCCTGGCTGGCCATCTGCTGGTTGCTTTGTCTCATCATGTTTAACCGCTGTTCGCTGGTTAACTCCGAGATGATTGAGTGCATGATTAATGGGCGTTAGCTGGTCAGCGAGGACGGCTTTATCTTCTTTTGACAGTTGGCCAGTAATTTTATGATAGCGAGCAGCCAGCTTGTTTGCTGAAGAGTGGTCAGTGTCCTGGTTAGTTGATAGTTTATGCAGGTCTTGCTGAATGCCCTTTAGCTTATTTAAAGCTTCGTATTGATCACCGTTAAGGGGACTTTTGACAGCTTGTGATGCCGGTGTAGGCGTCTCGGTCTGTGCCGTTGCCGCATTGTTTGTTGACTGAAAATGGATTGGTTCATGGTGATGACGACCATTATGCTTAATTGAAAAGCGGCCAGGGCGATGGTCGCCATCTAGTGGTAAAGCCTCGATGAGGTGCATAGCAGCACGCAGAGTCTCACGACCACGGATCAGTCCTTCATCGCTATTATCGATATTTTCGATGATATTGAGGAGATCATTGCGATAATCATACATATTAAATATCCCATCTCTCTTTCATGGTTAATGTTTTAATAACTTTGGTGTTACCTGTAAGGTTGACTGGC
Organism: Candidatus Limosilactobacillus merdigallinarum; assembly: GCA_019114515.1. Classification (GTDB taxonomy): domain Bacteria; phylum Bacillota; class Bacilli; order Lactobacillales; family Lactobacillaceae; genus Limosilactobacillus; species Limosilactobacillus merdigallinarum. Next base: position 46,445 of record DXFH01000002.1, on the reverse strand, counting down.
CACGGAAGGTGACGAAGCCTGGTTTTGCGCCATTGGGTTTGTGCAAATTTTTCACGGGCAGGTAATCAACCGGGACATGATCAGAGTTGCGTCCCTTGGAGAAGTAGGCCGCCAATTGGGCTGCTTCCAAGATGTCTTCGTCGCTCGGATTGCTATCGCGGATGACGACATGCGAACCGGGCATATCCTTCACGTGGAGCCAGGTGTCGTTTTTATTGGCAATCTTGAAGCTTAAACGGTCATTTTGCAGGTTGTTCTTTCCGACCAGGACGGTTTTGCCACTGCTGGTCTTGAATTCCTCTGGTTTGCTGACATTGATTTTGCGCCGCTTCTTGCCGTGTGAGCGTTGACGAATAAAGCCTTGCTCTTCTAGTTCCACTTTGATTTCTTGCACGTCGCTTGGGGCGGCCAAGTCAATTTGTGACAGGATGTTTTGGAAGTAGTCAATTTCATCATTGGTGAGCTTTAACTGTTCCTGCACATAGGCGACGGATGTTTTCAGCTTATCGTAGCGGGTAAAGTAGCGTTGGGCATTGCGCGATGGCGACAAGTCGGGTGCTAATTTAATCTTTAGCGGCTGGTTATTGTCGTAGAAATTGGGCAGTTCAATCTCTGTCATCCCTGGTTTTAACTGATGCAAATAAGTAGTTAAAATTTCGCCCCGGATACGGAAATAGTCGGCTTTTTGAGCGTCGTCAAGCTGCTGGTTTAGCTTCTTTACCTTGCGCTTGTCCTTCTTCAATTCAGTGTGAATTACTTGAAGGACTTGCCCGGCCAGCTCCTTTGTCCGGTCGGCCTCCGCTTTATTGGTGTAGTAAGCATCCAGCAATTCCGACAAGCTATTGAAGTGCTGTAATTGATCGTCGTTTGCGTCCAGTGGCGGAAAGGCAGCGAACTGTTGCCGTCCCCGGTTATTGCTTAGAATCACCGGATCCGGGTGATCAAAGCCGTTTAAAAACTCATGGTAAGTAGTAGGCAGGTCAGTTGACTTTAACAATCGTGCTGCCAAGTCTTTAGCACTGTCGCTGCCGAAGCCCTGGTAATAACTTTGTAAGCCGTGGGCCAATTCTTTTGGATCTGTCGTCTGCTTCAATAGATCCGTATAGCCCTGGTTAGGTAGATATGGGTTAACGCGGTCCTGCTTAGGCGGCATCCGGAAAGTAGCTCCCGGCAAAAGCAGACGGACGCGGTTTTGATCTGAGCCGACATGCTTAATGGTATCAATGATCTTGCTGGTCTTATCATTGACCAGGGAAATATTGCTGTGCCGTGCCATGATCTCGACGTACATCACCAGTTGTTCTTGATCGCCTAATTCATCCAGACTGGAGAAAGTAAGCTTAACAATCCGGTCGTTATCGACTTGGCTGATGGATTCAACCAATGCTCCTTCAAGGTATTTACGCATATTCATAGCAAACTTTGAAGGCACGGCGGGATTCTTGTATGGCGTGTTGGTAATTTGAATCCGTGGGTAGGAAGGATTAGCCGATATTAATAGGGAGTAATTGTGGCGGTGCGCTCTAATGACCATAATCATTTCAGCGGGGTAAGGTTGATTAACCCGTGAAATCCGGCCACTTTTCAGTGTATCGTTCAGTTCTTTAACGATTGCGCGGGTGAATAAGCCATCGAATGACATAATGATTTCCTCCTCATGTGCAGAGAAGTTCATTCTTCTCAAAAAAGTCTACTTATTAGTATACCTGTTTGCCCTGCTAGCCCGCAAATGACACGTCTTTTATCAATTGTTTTCCCATCCTGGATATGATATTTTATTTCTATTAGGGTCTATCTTAAGACCTGATAAATTTTAAAATGAATTTACTTAGAAAATTGGGGGATTGGAATAAATGAAAATTGCCGTTGTTACAGATAGTACTGCTTATTTAACCCCAGAAGAAGCAGCTGCCAACAACATTCGTGTAGTGCCGATTCCATTTGTCTTGAATGGTAAGAGCTATCAAGAAGGCGTCGACATTACCAATGAAGAGTTTTATGCACAAATGAAGACTTCTAAGAGTTTTCCTACCACCTCACAGCCGCCGATTGGTGAACTGATGCAGCTATACCAAGGCTTAGCGGATGAAGGCTATGACGCAGTTATTAGCATCCACCTGACCAAGACGATTTCTGGTCTGTTGAATACGGTGGCCCAAATTGCCGAAGAAATGAAGGACACGATTAAGATCGTGCCATTTGATTCTTACATTACCGTGCATTTAATGGGGACGATGGCCATGGACGCAGCCAAGTTCATTCGGCAAGGCGATGATTTAGATACGGTGGTTGCCAAGCTAACCAAGCTGCGGGACACTGTGCGGAGTAACTTTGTGGTTGATGATCTGCAAAATCTGGTTCGTGGGGGCCGCCTGTCTAACGCTTCCGCCTTTGTGGGATCGATTTTACGGATCAAGCCATTATTATCATTTGATAATGATCGCCACGCAATCGAGGCCTTTGAAAAGGTGCGTTCCATGAAGCGGGCTAAGATTCGGGTAGAACAGCTCTTTGACCATAAGGTGCAGGCAGTGGACTACCCAGTACGGGCAATGGTTATCCACGCTAATGCAGAAGAAGAAGGCAAGAAGTGGATGGAGAAGCTGCAAGCAGACCATCCCGACATTAAGTTTGAGTTATGCAGCTTTGGACCGGTCATTGGTGTGCACTTGGGTCAAGGCGCCTTGGCCATTGGCTGGATGCAGGATACGGACAAGCAGCCATTATGATGAGTGAACGTGCAAAGAATTTAATTATTATCATTGCTTGTGCTTTAGCTACCTTTGGCCTGGCATTCGTCCAATGGCACCGTGTTTTGCCTACTGGCACTCAGACCATTGCCGTTGCCGGTATCTTTGCACTGGCTTTGATGTTTGCTGTAGGGGTCTGGTCATCCTTGTTGGTTGTCATCCTGTTAGCAGTTATCACTTCTCTTTTAAAGATTACGACCTGGATGTTTTGGTTGCCTATCCTGCTTGACTGGTTTGTTCTGGCCGGCCTTAATGGCTGGCAGATGACCAATCGGGTTCATTTGCAGCACCAACAAGCAATCTCATTCGGGATGATTACGGGCACTAGTCAGCTGGCCGGCACGTTAGTCTTATTGACGATTCAAGTGGTGTGGATGACCGGCAACTTTAATGATGTCCCGCGGATTATTGAAGCAGCAGGTCCGGGTGCTTTGCTAGAAGGCCTGCTTTATTCAGCACTCATCCCGCCGCTTGTCTTGCTGCTGCGCTTCTTTACGGAAGATGTTCCACCACAGAATCCGAATGACAGCAGTGTGGAAAAAATCTCGCGGATCATTGATTTAAGCGAACATAAAAAGAAGGATGAGGATAAGTGAGTCTCGCAGACAAGGTGTTTGCCGCACTAAACACGGTTGGAGTTGATTACCGGGTTGTCCACCATCCAGCGGTGTATACGGTCGCCCAAGCTGATCAATACGTGAAAAGTGAAGAGTTTTCGCGGGCAAAGAACCTATTGCTGACTAATCATCATCACACGAAATATGTCCTCTTGATGCTGGCAGAGGATAAGCGGTTTGATGCTCATCAATTTAGTCAGTTGACGGGATTGCCCCGTTTATCTTTCACCAGTCCAGAGCGTTTAAAAGAAAAACTGGGGGTCACACCGGGATCCGTTTCGCCATTTGGTTTGCTGAACGATACTGATCACGATGTTCAGCTGTATATTGACGCTGACGTTGCCCAAGCCAAGAAATTTGGTGCTCATCCCAATGACAACACGATGACGGTAATTCTGCGGACCGCTGACCTGTTGCAACTCTTGAAGCAACATGGCTTTGCTGCTCATATTGTTGACTTAGCAGATTAAGATACAAACAGTTTGCTAAGTGATGATTGATTAATGTGAAATTATCGTTAGTGTACAAACCTTTACGACAAGGCCGGACAAAATATACAAAAACAGGAGCTGGATTTCATCATGAATCCAGCTCCTGTTTAGTAGAGTCGTATTTACTTTTCGGTATTCCATTCCTGCTTGAATTCGTCTAAGAAGTCCAGCATGATTTGCTGCCGGTGTTCGGCTACGCGCTTAGCTGCCTGGGTATTTAGCATTCCTTTTAGCTTCAGCAACTTTTCGTCAAAGTGATTAATGATGGTCTCGTGGGCCAAATTACGATATTCACTGCGATCCATATTTTCTCGTGGCTTGATCAATGGGTCATAGATACGTTCACCGTGCTTACCACCATAATAAACTGCCCGCACAATACCAATTGCGCCAATCGCATCCAGCCAGTCAGCATCCTGAACAATTTGTCCTTCTAGTGTTAATTGCGGACGCTGCCCATTTAATGTGTTAGCAAAAGACATCTGCGTAATGATATCCATCACATTTTGGATTTGGTCATTGCGAAAATCAATTTTACGTAAGAATTCGCGCAATTCGCTTTGTGCTTCCTTAACGGACATGACCAGTTTCTCGTCAATGGTGTCGTGTAAGTAAGCAGCAGCGACCGGAATAAATGGATCCACGCCTTGTTCTTTTGATAAAAGACGGGCCATCCGGACCACTCGCTTGATGTGATCGATTCCGTGACCAGTTTCGTCATTACCTAGCTTCTGAATAGTATAATGTTTAATGGCATCTAATTGTGTTGCCGGTTCCATATTTCTATTTCCTCTCATGTACATTACAATTAGATTAAGTCATTTTTAAATTGAGTGCAAGTTAAACGGAGTATCGATTATGAACCTCTTATTTACTATTGACGACCGTTTTTATCGTTAGCTGTTGACTACTTTATTATCTATTCATTTGAATACCAAGCCCCAGAAAATTGATGTCTATGTTATTTATAACGGCCAATTCCACCACGAAGAGGCACTGGCGGTCGCGATTAAGTATTTAGGCATGAATTTTCACCCGGTGAAAATTCCGCAGGACGACTTTAAAAATGCTCCGGTGACGGATCTCTATCCGACGACCATTTACTATCGTCTGCTGGCGCATGGATACCTGCCAAAAGAACTTGATCGTATTCTCTATTTGGACGCGGACATCTTGTGTATTAACGACTTACAGCCGCTTTATGCGACCGATCTGAGCCGTTACATGTATGCCTCAGCGATCCATACAAACTTAACGAACGTGATTGATACGATTAACAAGATTCGCCTGCAAAACTTTGATGCGGACGGCTATTACAATTCTGGCGTCTTGTTAATGAACCTGCCTAAATTACGGAAAAAGGTGCACGTAGCCGATATCTTCGAGTATTTGCTTAATCATTTAGTTCTTCTGCCTGACCAGGATGTATTAAATGCCCTTTATGGCGATCAAATCCTGTCGGTTCCAGACCAGCTCTATAATTTTGATTGCCGCAACCTCGCTATTTACCAGACGATTTCTTTAGGAGAATGGACGCTGGATTGGGTATTGAAAAACACGGTCCTTCTTCATTACTGCGGACGAGAAAAACCATGGCTAACAACGGTTAACCATGGTCGTTTAACAGCTTTGTATAAGAACTATTTTCAAATTATCAACCGTTTGCTTAAACAGTCAGATAAGCAGTAACTGATCATTAGCAAGAAAGCTTTCATTGAAGTGGTCATGCCCACGCAGGTATTGCTTGCCAAATTCATCAATTAATCCATGAAATTCCTGTGCATCGGCAAGGGTGAACTGTTCATCCAGATGACATCGTCGTGCCAGCGCTTGATAAGCTTTGAAATTACCCGCCCCTAAATGTGCAAATAGGGTGCGGGCATATTTGTCACTAACAAAGGTTGCTTGATAAAAGACATACACCCGCAGCACATCCGCGGTTTCTTGGCCAATACCGGGTAGCTTTAATAGCTCTTTGCGGAGATTACCACCAAATGTTTTAGCGGCCCGGGCATAGTCAAATTCATAGGCAGCTAGCCAGCTGAAAATGGCTTGCAGTGCCCGGGTTTTATTGTGGAAGAAACCCGCGGGGCGGACCAATGCCTGCAACTCTTCATCCGCGAGCTGGTGCAACTTCTGCGGGTCAAAGTGGGTGCGCTCACGTAGATTAGCAACCGCCCGATCAGCATTTCGCCAATTTGTATTTTGGATCAGAATGGCCCCGCAGATGATTTCGGCCTTGCTATCGGCCGGCCACCAGCCACTTGGCCCCATCTGCTGTGATAGTTTGTCATAAAGACTGCGTAATGTGAGTTGCATTATTTGCCCCAGAGGAACTTGATTAGGACTTTGTCGACATCAGGGTTGCTGTGTAGCTTACTGTGACGTGCATTCTTGCCGTGGAAGACCTTTACTTGATAAGACTTAGCCCGGTTAGCCACTAAGTAACGCAGGCTGAGTGAAGATACATTCTTAACGGTCCCATCAGTCTTACCGCCAATGTCACCGATAATATTTAATACTTCAACCTGGTCCTTCGGGTAGAGGTGCCGTAGGGCGGTCATCTGCTTGTAAGTGGCGTTCATGTGGTTCGGCTTGCCATTTTTATCCAACTTTAAGTCAGCTGGTTGCCGAACTGCACTTGGCAGCTGTGCAAAGTCTAGACCGTCAAAGTGACCAGCCATGTTAACTTCCTTTTGCAATTGTGGCATCTTCTTGTTAGTCGCGTTGTCTAACATGTAGTACATGATGGAAATGTTGCCTAGTGAGTGGCCGACCATGTTGATCTTCTTTACGCCATAGGTATCGCGCAGTTCTTTAACAACGGCGGTAGCCCACTGACCATGCTTATTGAAGTCGAGTTGCCGGTTATCGTCGTAGTTCACTTCGACAATCGGGTTGATGGAATTCTTATGCATGGTGCCGTGCAGGGTTACTTTACCGTTTTTATCAATATTGGCCCGAATCACGGTTTTGGTAACACCAGCTTTCTGCGCCGCGTTTACCATGTGCTCTTCGGCGTGGTAGCTGCTGCCACCGCCATGGAAAAACAGGGTAGGGGTCGTTGATTGTACATACTTGCTGGCCTTATGCTGGGCATGCCAAGCAAAACCGATAATTTCGACGATGATTAAGATAATCACCGCGGTGATCCAATGAGATGCACGTTTACCCATAAAGATCTCCTCCTTAGTATTCGTATAGCTTTATTATCAACCATTTTAAAAAATTCCCCAAATGAAAACCTTTTTTGTTTGCACATCATTTCATGATTTGATAAAGTACTTGCATTGACTTTGAAAATGAAAGGAATGATTTAGATGCATTTAGCAAAGGCAACCACAGCCGATTTTGACCGGATCGTGGAAATTCTCCAGGACGGTCGTAACCAACTTGCAGAACAAGGAATTGACCAGTGGCAGGGGGAGTACCCAAATGCTCAGCATGTCAAAGAAGACATTGAGCATGGCTATGCGTACCTGGTTCATTCCGACGATGATGAAACGGTCGGCGTATTTACGATTATGCCATCTCCCGACCATGCCTACGATCAATTAGATGGGCAATGGCTGATTGATACGGACGCATATTTGACGGTGCACCGGGTAGCGATCCATTCCAATCATGCGGGTCACGGCTATGCATCTGGGCTGTTCCAGCAGATGATTGACTATATTAAGAACAATCGGCCAGATATTAAATCCATCCGCATTGATACGCACGAAGACAATCAAGCAATGCAGCACTTGATTTCTAAGAGTGGGTTTAGTGAAGTGGGCAATCTGCACGGCGTATACCGTAAGAACGAAACTTGCATTGTATATGAATACCTTACTCAACCGGGAAAATAAGCCGGTCGCCATTAAGAAACGAATGCAGACAAACTAAAAAGCCGGTTACACTGCCCAAAAATTAGAATAATACACGAAAAAAGGTTGCCAGTTTATGCTGACAACCTTTTTTTAGTTAATTTTTCAATTAGTACCAAGCGGGCTTATCGCCATCGGTATGCGGCTTATTAACACCGATGGAGCGTTTAGCATAGGCCTTTGGATTTTGCAGAATCTTGGCCACAAAAATACCGATAGACTTACGGCTGACTTCTGTACCCTTGAAGTCTTCACCCTTATCGGTAGTCTCGTAGTCCACTTCATCCTTGTTGGTTAGCCATGCAGGACGGATGATGGTGTAATTCAAGTCGGAATTTTCGATGACGTCAGCAGCAGCCCGATAAGTAGTCAGGTAGCCATCTGCTTTGCCGAAACCGAGCATGTCGTTATTCCACTGGCCGAACTTGCCAGGAACTTCATTATAGATTCCTAATGTCGAAATCCAAACGAGGGTGTGCACATCGCGCTTGTCCATGGCCGTCACAATGTTTTGCGCTTGCTGTTTGATTTCTGGATTGGCCAGGTTGGCATACACCATGTCAACTCCATCCATTGCTTTGTTTAGGTCACTGTCTTTAAGCGTATCTCCCTTAATAACAGTAATTCGTGATGGATCATACTTTGGCAGATTCTGCGGATGGCGGGTGAACAATACTAGTTGGTCATCATTTTGAGTTAGTAGAGCTTCAATTGCAAAATGAGCAATATGTCCAGTCGCACCAAGTACTAATACTTTTTTACTCATCAGTAAATGCCTCCTTTATCAGATTCAACTTCATTATAACAATGTGCTGACAAAAAGTAAGAAGACACCTGGTGCAATTTATTCCCTAACTAGATACTGGCAAACAAAATAAATGCCACTGCTTCAACGAGCAGTGGCGTGATTGGTTCAGTGACTTAATGATTGTGTGACTGTTTATTGCGAATGGTGGCATTGATGCGGCCAATGGCTTTACGCTGCTCGAGGATGCAGATCAGCCAGATGACTACATAGATGACGATGAAGAGCAAAATGGACCACCAGTTAAATCCTCACTGGTTGATACTAACCATCAGCCAGAAAATAAAGAAGGTACCGATTAAATGGATCAGCAAAGAAACGCTTAAAGGCAGCTCTGTGTGCATAATCATGGATAAGATACCAATTAGGCCAGAAAGGATTAGTACGGAGACGGTGTTGCGCGCAGTCGGCGCTACATTGGGATAAATAAAGGTGAGGATGCAAAGAAAGCAGATATCTCCGTAGCCCATCCCGGTAAATAAATATTTGAGAAATGTGCTGAAGCGACTCATAAACCAAGCTCCTATTCTAATAATGGCAAGTAGCGACGGGAAACATCAGTTTTTAGCTGTCCGGTGAGGATGGCGACCATATTGCCGGCAAATCCTTCTTCAATTGATTGCAGGTAGTTAATGTTGATGACAGCGTGGCGCGATACCTGGACAAAGTCTTGATTGAGGTTTGCTAGGACTTTATAAAGGCGGCCAGTAGTCTCAATCACGTCACTAGTGGTGTAAAACGTCAGCTTGGTTGACTGGACCTCGATTTTTACGAGGTCCGCGAATTTAATGGTAACGATCCGGTCAGTGGTTCTAATTGGTAACAGGGTACGTTCATTTCTGTCGAAACGTTGTAGGTAGTTAATCAACTGCTGAACGGTCGGTGTTTTATCTTGTGCGGTGATTACAATCTTTAGCTAATCTGCAGAATACACTGAGTCCTGAATAAATTTGATTTCCAACTTATCTATTTCTGTCCGTCACTGTAGCAACGGTGATGACAATGATGGTTAAGATGATGGTTACTCCTAATAATAGGTACAGGCAATCGCGTCTGCTCAGCAGATATCCGTGAATCTTGATTTGCGCACCTAAGTAGGACAGCAACTCACTCTTCCCGTTGCTGGGTAATTGGCCCTGTAAGAATAAATCTCTCAGGGCAATCGCTTCGTAACTATTGGGCACTAGTTTTACCAAACTTTGGGCATGCGATGTCAAACCGCCATATGGCATGTAAGTTGCGACGGCAAAACCTGCTGCTGCGCCAATGATGGCTGACAAACGGCTAAAAGTGGTGGAGGAGTGAATGAATTGCACAATCAGTGCATTCAACAGGGTGGCCGTCATGGCGCCCAAAACAAAGAAGCAGCCCATTTTCAGTAAGCGATCGGCGGGAATATGTAGATGGTCAACTGCGGCAAAGTAGCCGGCCATAATGGCAAAAACGATTACTTGCACAAACAAGCTTACCAGGGCGCTAGATAAAATGTACGCCAGTGTTTGCAAAGATGCGGGCGTGTCCGTGAGCCGCATGTCGTCAGCTGTGCGTGATTCGCGATCCTTTACTAATTATCCCAGTGCTTGAAAAGAGGCTGTGATGCCAGCGATGGCGACAATTACGGCAATGATCCACAGATCGAGCATCTTAGTAACATGGGGGATTTGAGACCATGAATCCCTGAATTCCGGTTAGTTTGACTAACTCGGCCAGCCATTTGCGGGAATAATCTTTGTACATACCGGCACGCAATTTGATATTGTCCGCAACGCTGAGACGGTCGTCGAGCACGCTATTTTGAAAGACCACGCCGATTTTTAAATCTTTGGTAATGGTCACCACTCCGGCGGTCGGTGGTAAGAGTCCGGTTAAGATATTAATGGTTGTTGACTTGCCGGCACCATTCGTTCCTAAGTAGGCAACCAGCTGTCCACGATTAATTTGCAGGTTAACCTTGTCTAAGGCAAGTTTGTTGCCATATTTTTTAACGAGGTCGGTAGTTTCAATAAGCATAAAAAAGTTCCTTTCCTCAAAATCTGTGAATCATATTACAGGGAGGAGAAAATTTTTGTGTACTTTTGCAATTAGTGGTCGCTGATTGGCAATAAACGGTGAAAAACGCTGCATGAAATGATGGCATTATTCACTAGGACTATTCTGCTTGTGGCTTTTATCTACAGAATGCCAATAAAAAAGCTCCCGTCACTTCTCAGTGAGGGAGCCATTCTGATGTGTTGATCAGCATGCGCACTATTGGTTAAAGGCATCTTTAAAAGATTACTTAGCTAATCCATCAACGTATTGCACGTTTGGAATTTTGTCAAACACGCTGACTGGTGCCAGCATCTTGGAGTCCACCCGTCCGCTGCCGAAGATGACTTCATCCAAGTCCTTAATACTACTGTCGATCAAGAGCTTCCAGTCTTCTGGCAGGCCAACGGGACCGATGGAACCATATTCCATGTCAGTAACTTTAGTCACCCACTTCAGGTCCGCAAATGATTCACGATGGACTTCCATGGCGTGCTTCAAAACAGAACCCGTGTTAATTTTCTTTTGGAATGGTACCAGAACAGCAGCGTATTTAACGACCCCGTGACCTTTACCAGTCAAAACAAGGCAATTGAGCTCTTTAGCAGGGTCGATGTTAGCCGCCTTCGCCACTTGACCGCCATTAGCCTGATCAGGACTGATCTTTGCAATTTTAATCACGTCGTCAATATGGTGATCACGCAGGTAAGCCTGCATCTTTTCACCGGCGTATTCGGGGTGTTCGTTAAATGGAACAAATTGAAGCGTCATAATAAAACCTCCTCAATTATTACTATTTTATTTTAGCTCATTTGCCACAAAAAAAGGTTACCTACTTAAATAAAAGCAGGTAGCTGTGGTGTAGATATTAAAGTGTGCTTCAGCCCTTAATAAAGCGAACAGTAAAAAATATTATATTGAAAGCTTGTGAACGTTCAGCGGTCTCAGTAGCGAAATTTATTCTAAATAGTCAATCAATAGAGTAATTAAAATAAAAAATTAGCTTGCACTAGGTCTCAGTAGCGAAATTGTCGTTAGTGTGTAAACACTTACGACAAGACCAAACTTTGAAACAATTTATAATTGGTTCAAAGTTGCGTCCACTGCGTTCCAGCCTTAAGGAAGCGCAAAGCTAATTTTTTAACTGTAATTCAATTAATGACTTAACCTAATTTGTTGTAGTAGGCATCGTCAATCTTTTCGCACCATTCACTGGTACCCTTGGTGATGGCAATGTGGCTGAACCAAGAATCCTTGGTAGCACCATGCCAGTGCTTAACACCTTCGTGAATCACCACGACGTCACCTGGCTTCAGCAATTGGGCAGGCTTGCCTTCTTCTTGGTACCAGCCTTCACCGGCAGTAATCAGCAGAATTTGCTAGCCGTTGTGGTGGATGTGCCAGTCGTTACGACAGCCGGGTTCAAAGTTAACGTTTGCCACGTTAATGTCAACATTGTCATCAGATACTACTAAGCCATTCAAATAACTAGTATCGATGAAGTACCTAGCATAGTCAACGTTCTTGTCACCGAAACCAAACATATCATTTTTAACTGCTTCTTCATTTTTAGCCATTTGTAAGACTTCCTTGAATTGATATTTTCATTGTATGAGGAACTGACCTTAATGTGAAATACCTATTTCTATTAAAATGTAATGCAAATATCGAATAAAGTCGCAATCTTTGCTATAATCTCTGCATAAGGTATGAAAGGAAGCTCTGATACAATGGACACTCGTGTTTTGCGTTATTTTGTTAAGGTTGCAGAAACCAATAATTTAACCAAAGCCGCTAACCAATTGCACGTGACGCAACCAACTCTCTCGCGTCAGATTATGGAATTGGAAGAAGAGGTGGGGGTGAAATTATTCGATCGCCAAAAACACCAGCTCCACTTAAATGATGCGGGCATCTTATTCCAGCAGCGGGCACAGACAATTTTATCGTTAATTGATCATACAGAAGATGAATTACAGCAAGGGCATGATGGTCTGGCTGGCACCATTAATTTTGGCTGTGTGGAATCCAGTGTTGCGCCATACATGATGAAAATTGTGGAACGCTTTCAGGATAAGTATCCACAAGTGAACTTTAAAGTTTTCGATGGTGATGGTGATTCTCTGCGTCAGCAAATTGACCAGGGAGTTTGTGATATGGCGGCGATGATCCAGCCAGTTGAAGTAGCTAAGTATAATTACCTGCAGCTGCCAGTTAAAGACCGCTGGGGATTGATCTTGCGTGCTGATGATCTCTTAGCCAAAAAGAAGCAGATCACGGCCCATGATTTATATCAATTACCATTGATCACTGGGCGCCGCAATATTGTGCGTGACGATTTGAAGGATGTTTTAAAATTGGATCCCCAGCGTTTAAATGTTAAAGTAATGATCAACTTACCGGAGAATGTTAAATCGTTAGTAACGCATGGCCACTATTATGCTTTAGGCATTGATGGCGTGTTTGCGCAGTATCACGATGAGCGGTTGGCCTTTGTTCCCTTTAGTCCTGCTAAGAGTGCCGGACATGTTTTGGCCTGGCGAAAGACGCGTCAATTAGGGAAGGTAGCACAGACCTTTTTGCAATTTGTGACCGCACAAATGGCCGCTAACGAAAAAAGGGCAGCAAACAATTAACCAGGTAATGAAAGCTTGATACAATAGGGATAAAGAACAGTAAAGGATGTTGAAAATTGCTAGGCAATAATTTAGTTAGTTTAGTTATAATTATCTTAATTTTAATGCTGGCGGCTTTGTTCACCCTGCTGGAATATTCAGTAGTCAAGGTGCGGCCCAGCGAATTGCAGGAATTAAAGCAGACCCGCAAAGTTAAGCGGGCTGAGCACATGGTTGCCAACTTAAACGAGTACCTGTCGACTGCCCAAGTTGGGGTCACGATGACTTCATTGATTTTAGGGTGGATTGGTGATGAATACATTACTAATTTGCTCTTAAAGCTGAAGTTCATCCCAGCTGATGTTTTGAAGCCCTTATCACCAATCGTTGGTGTTTTGATCTTCACCTTCTTCCACGCGGTATTTACTGACTTGGTACCGAAGAACATGGCAATTGACCGTCCAGTACCGATTTTGCTGGCGATTGTGCACCCAATCCAATTCTTCCACACGATCTTCTACCCATTTGTTTGGCTGTTTGCGGTTGCCGCTGCTTGGTTTACTAAGCTTCTAGGCTTTAACGTACGGCCTGAAGAAGATACGTATTCGCAAAACGAAATTCTGACCTTGTCGCGGCAATCCGAAGCCGCTGGTGAAATGGATAAGGAAGACGTGCTGTATATGCGGCGGGCCTTTGAAATGAATGACCGGACGGCAGGGGACATCATGGTCGACCGGACACAACTGGTCGTTATTGACCGTGGTGCAACGATTGCGGAAGCGGCTAACCTGTACTTCCAGAAGCAGTTCAGTCGTTACCCCGTTGTGCAAAATGGTGATAAGGACCACATTTTGGGCTACATTTTCAGTTATGACATTATGCGGCAAAACCGGATCAACCCTGATTCGTCAATTCGCGAAATTATCCGTCAGATCCCAGTCGTTTACGAAAGTGAATCGCTGGTTGACATTATGCGGCAAATGCGGCGCAAAGAAGCCCCAATTGCCGTTGTCCAAGACGAATATGGTGGTACGTCGGGAATTGTGACCGATAAGGATATTTACGAAGAAATGTTCGGTAATATCCGCGAAGAAATCGACCACCTTTCGGCGGATAAAATCCAGATGCTGGACAAAGATAAGAAGGGTAACCAAGTTTACCAAGTTTCTGGTAAGACCCCATTATCGGACTTTGAACGCTACTTCCACGTAGAAATTCCACAATTTGATAAGACAGATGTTGCTACTTTGACGGGCTTCTTCCTGGAAGAGGAATACCCAATGAAGCTAGATCGGCCCATGCGCTTAGGTAATTTCTCCTTTACCCCGACGAAGATGCAGAATAGCTATGTGAGTCAGTTCCGGGTTGTGCAGATAAAACAACCAGCGAAAAAGGTTGAAACGGAAAAGGCGGAGAAAACGAGCGAACAAAATAAGGCCACTAAATGAAGAGCATTCCTTAGTTTCTTAGGTGCAAACTAAGGTAGACATAATTAAATTATTTCCCTGATTCCTCGCGAATCGGGGATTTTCTTTTGTTAGGACAATTTATCCTTTTTGATGTCTTGACAATTAGGAATAAAAGATTAAGATTGCCTGCATGTATAGCAGAGGAGGGATTAAAATGCTAAATGGACCAGCAAAAGGTAAACTATTAGCTTCCAGTCTTGTTGCGTTAGGGGTTGTTTATGGTGACATTGGCACGTCCCCACTGTATGTAATGAATGCGTTAATTAACGACGCAGGGGGCACTAGCGCTTTAAGTCGGCAATACATTGTTGGGTCTGTTTCCCTGATTATCTGGACACTGATGTTGATGACGACCATTAAGTATGTGTTAATTTCATTACGGGCTGACAACCGTGGTGAAGGTGGAATCTTTGCCTTGTACGCGTTAGTACGACAGCATGCCAAATGGCTGATAATTCCGGCCTTGATTGGTGGGGCGGCACTGCTTGCGGATGGTACTTTAACACCGGCAGTGACGGTTACGACCGCCGTTGAAGGATTAAAGGGGATTAATTTTGGTTACCGCGTATTAGTGCATAATCAACAAGAGGTCATCGTTGTCACTTTTGCGATCCTCTTATTGCTTTTCCTCATTCAAAGGTTTGGAACCAGCACGATCGGCCGTGGCTTTGGCCCGATTATGGTGGTCTGGTTCTCGTTTCTGGCAGTTTTTGGCTTAGTTAACTTGATTAAGGAACCCTGGATGCTGGAAGCTTTGTCACCGGTTTATGGCATTCAATTGCTGTTCTTACCATCTAACCACATGGGAGTCTTTATCCTGGGAGCAGTCTTCCTGGCCACTACCGGTGCAGAAGCGCTGTATTCTGACATGGGCCACGTTGGTCGGCAAAGCATTTATACGACTTGGCCATTCGTTTTCCTGTCACTGGTATTGAATTATCTCGGCCAAGGGGCCTTCTTAGCACACAACCTGCCAATGGGACAACATGGTTCCGGCTATAACCCGTTTTACCAAATGCTGCCACAAGGGGTGTACCTGTTCGGGGTTGCCATTGCGACCTTAGCGGCGATTATTGCTTCTCAGGCCCTGATTACGGGATCCTTTACTTTAGTTGAAGAAGCGATTGGGTTAAAGATGCTGCCACGTTTGAAGGTTCACCACCCAACATTGTCAAAGGGCCAGATCTATATTCCGACCGTGAACTGGATTTTGTGTGTCGTCACTTCCAGCATCCTCTTCTGGTTTCAGACGTCAGCCCACATGGAAGCTGCTTATGGACTGTCCATTACGGCAACCATGCTGATGACGACGTTACTGTTGCACGAATATATGCGCGAACATTGGGCGCATATCTGGGCGACAACCTTTGTCATCCTTTATGTGGCCATCGAGAGTATCTTCTTGATTTCTAGTCTGGTTAAGTTCATGCGTGGTGGGTACGTTACGGTGTTGATTACCGCCTTGATTTTAATCACAATGATCGGCTGGCATTATGGGGACCACCTGCGTGATGAAATGAGCGACCAAAGCAAGTACCTGAATCTGGAAGATTTTCGTAATGAATTAATACAGCTGTCCACGGATGATTCTATTCCGATGTATGTCAGCAATTTGGTCATGATGGCCCGGATTAACCGTCACCACCAAGTAAAGCGCGAAACTTTGTATTCTATCTTGGATAAAAATCCCAAGCGGGCGCGAGTTTACTGGTTTGTGACGGTTAATAACACCGACCAGCCTTATACCTGCTACTACAAGGTTGACATGATGGGGACCCGGAACATTGTTAATTTGCAGCTATACTTAGGTTTCAAGATGGATACCAGTGTCAACTTGTATCTGCGTCAAGTAGTGCATGAATTGATGACGCAGAAGATTATTGATGAACAGCCGCAGAAGTACACCACGACCCCAGGACGCAAGGTGGGGGACTTTGAATTTATCTTCTTTAAAGAACACTTGTCACCAACTTCCATGATTAAGGGCTGGCGGCGTGCCTTGGTTCAATTGCGGTTGTTCTTGCAAAACCATACCTTATCGCCAGTACAATTCTATGGTCTGCAGTTCTCCGAAACGCGTGAAGAGACGGTGCCCATCTTCTTGAACGATAAGCGGACGACCCCGCTTGACCAGGAGTCAGTTGAAAATACGGTTAAACCGCAATAACCGGAAACTTTCAGCTGTGGCGTCTTTGAACGAATATTGCGCGAATAGGTTAAATGAGCTGAATTTGTTTATGACTAGTGCCTAATTGACGCAATAAGATAAGTTAGCGTTTTTGGATGAAAAATACAGCTCGATGAAATTACACTTGCTTAACCATTGGCTGATATATAGAAATTGTGTCAGCGTGTCGGTCTAAGTAGTGAAATTCGACTTGGCGTGTTAACACCTAGTCGAAACTTCAGTTTGAAGACCAGTAACACTGGGTTTCAAATGATGCCCACCACGATCCAGTCCTAGAAATAATGCAAGACTAATGTGCTTAATTAGACTCAATATTATTTATTAAATTAGTAACAACGAATCAGTCCGAAATATAATGAAATGATTTTCTTTCATTAGTAACAAAAGCTGGTATGGATTAGCATCAGTTGGCGTGCTGGAGCTCAGCAGTGAAATTGTCGTTAGTGATGTGAAACAAAATTCCGCAACTCGGTACACAATAGCCTCAATTGTTCGGGTTTCCGAACGCTCGAGGCCTATTTGTGCTCACGGGGGCTTGAAAACGAAGTCGTAAACGACTTCTGTCTCGCTCCCAAGGCCAAGCTTTGAGACTACAGGCTCAAAGTTGTACCCACTGCGATCCAGCTCCAGCATAAACGCAAAACTGATGCTTAACGGAAACCAATATAGAAACATAAAAATAGCGGAGCCAAGGATAATCCTTAGCTCCGCTATTTCGTTAGGATAACTAGTCTTTTGGTTAATCTAAGCCGACGCGATGGAAAATATCATCGACATGGCGCAGGTGCCAGTGATAGTCAAACGCATCATCGATTTCGTTAGCACTCAGCTGTTTACTGATCGTTGGGTCAGCATTTAATAGTGGCTTGAAATCAATGTGTTCGGTCCAGCACTTGGCAGTTAATGGCTGGATAGTGTCATAAGCCTGTTCGCGACTCATCCCACTTTCTACCAGCTTATTCAGAACCCGTCCGGAATAGATTAATCCGTGGGTCAAATTCATGTTTGCGAGCATACGTTCCGGGAAAACGTCCAGGTTTTTAATGATCTTGCCAAACCGGTGCAGCATGTAATCTAGCAGGATGGTTGCATCGGGTAAGACAATCCGTTCCGCACTAGAGTGGGAAATGTCGCGTTCATGCCAGAGGGAGACATTTTCATAAGAAGTGGTGATGTAACCGCGCAGGACCCGGGCACAGCCGCAGATGTTTTCTGAACCAATCGGGTTGCGCTTGTGGGGCATGGCGGAACTGCCTTTCTGTCCCTTAGAGAAGTGTTCCTCAACTTCATGAATCTCCGTCCGCTGCAGGGAACGGATTTCGGTCGCAAATTCTTCCAGACTGGTACCAATCAATGCCATTGTGGCAATATATTCGGCATGTAAATCACGCGGCAACACTTGGCTGCTAACTTCTTGCGCACGTAAACCGAGTTTTTGACAAACCATCTTTTCCACGCGCGGATCCACTTCGGCAAAGGTACCGACTGCACCAGAAATCTTACCGGCCTCGACCCCGCGAGCGGCATGAATAAAGCGTTCCCGGTTGCGCTTCATTTCCGAGTACCAGCGCGCCAATTTAAGACCAAAAGTGGTTGGTTCGGCATGCACGCCATGGGTACGGCCCATTTCGACCGTGTACTTATACTGTTTAGCTTTGTTTGCCACAATTTCCATGAAGCGATCAATATCTTGCAGCAAGAGCTCATTGACGTGCTTTAATCGGAGACCTTGCGCAGTGTCCACCACGTCCGTACTGGTTAATCCATAGTGAACCCATTTCTTTTCGGGACCCAGCGATTCCGAAACTGTCCGGGTAAAGGCAATGACATCGTGGTGGGTGATGGCTTCTAATTCCGCGACGCGCTCAACGGTGAAGTGCGCTTTGCTTTTGATTTTGGCAACATCTTCTGCAGGAATGACCCCCAGTTCACTCCATGCCTCGTCCGCTGCAAGCTCAACCGCCAACCAGGTTTGATATTGGTGTTCCAGACTCCAGATTTTGCCCATTTCAGGGCGGGTATATCGATCAATCATTTAGAAAAGCTCCTCTTACATCTGCCAAGGATCAATTTCGACGATGGTTTGATCACGGTCCGGACCTACAGAAACCGTTGCGATCGGCAAGCCAGTTAATTCGCTGATCCGCTTTAAGTAATTACGGGCATTTTCTGGTAAGTCAGCTAAGCTTTGTGCCTGGGTGATATCTTCATCCCAACCAGGCAGCGTTTCGTAGACTGGTTCGCAGGCGTCTAATTCCTGCAAACTGGCAGGGTAGCGGTCGATGTTCTCGCCATTTAACTTGTAGGCGGTGCAGATTTTAACTTCGTCTAAGCCAGAGAGAACATCTAATAAGTTGACGCAGAGGCAAGAAATGCCAGCAATGCGCTTAGCATGACGAAGGGCAACCGTATCGAACCAACCAACCCGCCGCGGGCGCTTGGTAACAACCCCGTATTCGTGACCCCTTTCGCGAATCGTATCACCGATTTTGTCAGTTAATTCAGTAGGGAACGGGCCGGCACCGACGCGAGTGCTGTAAGCCTTGGCAATACCGACAACCGTATCAATCCGGTTTGGCCCGATTCCGGAACCACTAGCAGCCCCGGCAGCGGCGTTGGAAGAAGTGACAAATGGGTAGGTACCAGAATCAATGTCCAGCATGGACCCCTGAGCACCTTCAAATAATACCTTCTTGCCTTGGTCCAGCGCATCGTTGATCAAAACGGATGTGTCGGTCACGTATTGCTTCATTTCCTGACCGTATTCATAATATTGGTCAAAAATGTCATCAAATTTCAGTGGTGCGACGTGGTAGACCTTTTCGAAAAGGGCGTTCTTCAACTTTAAGTTGCGCTTCAACTTAGTCGCGAAGGTTTCTTTTTCTAAAAGATCACAGACACGAATACCGATTCGTTCGGCTTTGTCCATGTAGGTAGGCCCGATGCCCCGCTTAGTAGTACCGACCTTGCCGGCACCCTTTGCTTTTTCTTCGCATTCATCCATGATGATGTGATAAGGCATGGTGATGTGGGCCCGGTTGGAGATTCGCAGGCGGGAAGTGTCTACGCCGGCTTCCTTCAAAGTGTGTAATTCACTGATTAATGTTCGGGGATCGATGACAACCCCGTTACCAATCACTACTTGGTCGCCATTACCGAAGACCCCGCAAGGAACCAGGCGCAGGGCGTACTTTTTACCGTCAAAAATAATTGAGTGACCGGCGTTATTACCACCTTGGGAACGGACAACGACATCGGCTTTCTGACTCAGGTAGTCGGTCATCTTGCCTTTCCCTTCGTCTCCCCACTGACTTCCTACAACTACAACTGATGACATTTGTTTCACCTCAAAAATAGATTTTGTAAAAACAATTACTCGCACATATTACCGGAAGTCGGTCCGGAGGTCAAGAGTAAAAACGAACTATCTTAAATTAGACTATTCTAATAGTTCGATTATACTCTTGACGGGAGGCGCAATCTCCGTTATATTTAACTCCTGGAAAACGCAACCCCGAATTTAAAAGGAGTTTAGATTTATGGAAACATTTGATTACGATGACGTGCAGCTAATCCCGAACCGGGGCATCATCAAGAGCCGCCGCGATGCCGATACCAGTATTCAGTTTGGCCCTCGGCGCTTTAAAATCCCAGTAGTGCCGGCCAATATGGCCAGTGTGATTGACGATGATTTAGCAGTCTGGCTGGCACAGAACGGCTACTACTATGTCATGCACCGCTTTTCACCAGAAAAGCGGATCCCGTTCATTAAGATGATGCATGCTCAAGGATTGTTCGCATCGATTTCAGTCGGAATCAAAGACGGTGAGTACAAGTTTATTGATGAATTAAAGCAGCAGGGATTAACTCCGGAATACATTACGATCGACGTGGCTCATGGTCATTCGGATTTTGTCATCCAGATGGTTAAGTACATTAAGAAGCAGCTGCCGGATACCTTCTTGACGGCTGGTAACATCGCTACGCCAGAAGCAGTGCGCGACCTAGAAAATGCCGGTGTCGATGCTACCAAGGTGGGCGTGGGCCCTGGTCGTGCCTGCATCACCAAACTAAAGACCGGCTTTGGCACTGGTGGCTGGCAGCTAGCTGCATTACGCCTGGTCGCTAAGTCAGCCCGTAAGCCGATCATTGCAGACGGTGGGATCCGCCATAATGGTGACATTGCCAAATCCGTCCGCTTTGGAGCTTCGATGGTGATGATTGGATCAATGCTCGCGGGACACTTAGAATCACCGGGCAACCCGATTACTATTGATGGCAAGCATTACAAGCAGTACTGGGGTTCCGCTTCGGAACTGCAAAAGGGTGCTTACCGCAATGTCGAAGGCAAGCAGATGTTAGTGCCTTACCGGGGGTCGATTAAAGATACCTTAAACGAGATGAAAGAGGATCTGCAGTCTTCTATTTCATATGCTGGGGGCAAAGACCTGCTATCGATTCGTAAGGTTAACTATGTGCTGGTTAAAAATTCCATTATGAACGGCGACTACGGTAATTAATATTCGCCTTTTACGTAAAAGAGGGACTAGCCAAACTAGCCCCGTTTTTTGTTGTATACTATTAATTTATCCTTTTAACTTTTAAGTAATCGTCCTATCATTAACAAGTTAGGAGAGTTAACTAATGGATAAATTATTTGAACAGACTTCGATCAGGAAAGCCTACTTTACGTTGTCACTACCGGTGGTTCTCAACATGGTAGTGACCTTGGTTTACAACCTGGTTGATACTTTTTTCGTTTCGAAAACGCAGAATCCCAATTTGGTCGCAGGCGTGTCCCAAGGTGCCCCGTTATTTACCCTAATGATTGCTTTAGGCGACATCTTTGGTCTAGGGGGCAGCTCGGTAATTTCGCGCTTGTTTGGGGAGAAGAAGTATGATGTCGGTCGCCGGGTTAGTGGTTACTGCTTCTATGCGCCATTAGTCTGTGGTGTCGTCGTCACCATCATCATGCTGGTATTTCAAGCCCCGTTTTTGCACTTGCTGGGGGCTTCCGGTGCTACGTGGAAGTACGCACGTGAATATTACTTGGTGATCACGTTTGGCGCTACCGCCATTATTTTTAACTTTTCGCCCGTGAATATCTTGCGGACGGAAGGATTGGCGGTGGAATCGATGGCGGGATCGATGATTGGGACTTTAATCAACATCGTCTTAAATCCGCTCTTCATCTTCACCTTTGGTCTGGGTGCGGCCGGTTCCGCACTCGCAACGGTCACTGGCAATGTGATTGCTGACCTGCTGCTAGTACATTTTATCCGCACCCGCAGCAAGCATTTAACCACGTCGATTCATGAAACCAAAATCAGCCGTCACTTGCAGGCGCAGATATATGCCATCGGAATTCCGGCATCGGTCACGAACCTGATGGCGACCTTTGCCGTTGCGATGACCAATGACTTCCTGATTAGTTATGGAGCGGTTAAAGTCGCCGCAATGGGGATTTCGATGAAGATCAGCACGGTGATCAACATGATCTTTGCTGGCTTTGCCTTTGGTGCGCAACCATTGATCGGCTATACCTATGGCGCGAAGGACTACAAGCGCTATTACCAAACGATTCGTTTAGACTTGCTGGTCGTCGGCGGCTGTGCCATTGTGTTGACGATTTTGCTGGCAGTAATTACGCCATGGCTGATTCAGTGGTTTATGTCGAACCCGCAGGTGATCCATTCGGGTATTCCGATGATCCGCTGGCTGGTTTCATCATCCACACTGGCCGGGGTAATTTTAGTCTTCACCACGATGTTTCAGTCGATGGGGAAGGCTTTGCCCGCATTCCTCTTATCGTTTAGCCGCCAGGGGTTGGTCTTTTCATTATGCATGATTGTCCTGGTACACCTCTTTGGCTACACCGGTATTTTGGCTGCACAGGCGGCTGCCGATACGATCACGTCGGTGATTGCGATCTGCCTCTTCATGGTTTACCGACCACATAAAAAAGCCCAGGAATAAATTTCCTGAGCGGTTCGTAAATATTTAAAAATGTGACTAATTCTAATGATTAGCAGGCTTTACGAAATGTTAGGCCTGTTTTTTGTTACCTTTGAAATGGCGTGCTGCCAATACAATCAATAAGTTAACCAGCAGACTAATCCCGGTGACCGCAAAGACGGCGGCATAAGAAGAAAGTCCAGAAATGACAGACCCCATTAATGCACCAAAAACGGATCCGCAGGCTTGGAAGGATTGGTTATATGAAAAAATTCGGCCAAATGCCTCTTGCGGAACGTCCAGTGTCAGGATCGTCTGGGCCGCCGGCATCAAGCCAGCGTTGGTCAATCCCAAGAGGAAGCGCCAGAATGCCAGACTCCATGGCGAACGCGTGAAGGTCATTGGAATAAAGAGCAGGGTAGCGATGACTAGACCGACCATTAGAACCTTTTCCGGCCCAATGTGGTCCATGATGTGCCCCACCTTGGAAGCGGACAAAAGATTACCTAGCCCGGGAGTTGCCGCAACGATCCCGGCGATAAAGGCAATATTGCCGCGGTTATGCATCATTTCCCGGACATACAGCGAAACGATCGGGTCGATACTCATGACGGATGCCTGCACGATCAAGGTAGTGATGAACATGGCAAAAATTAAACGCACGTTGGGAATCATGTGGATGATTTCCTTCATGGGCTTCATCTTTTCTTTTTCGATTGGCTGGAAGTGTTCCTTCACGAGAATCCAGTTCGTTAAGAAGACTAAGAACATGAGGCCACCAGTGATGAAGAACGGAATCCGGTAGCCAAAAGCACCGGAGAGCGATCCACCCAGCAGTGGACCTACCAAGTTGCCGGAAACGCCAGCCGTCATCATGGACGACATGACCCAGCCAGAGCGGCGGTGAGGGGTTTCACCAGCCATTAAAGCCGTGGCGTTATTAATGTAGCCAGAGAAGGCTCCTTGCAAGAAACGCATGCCGATGATCATCCAGACACTGGTGGAAAAACCGGTAATGAAGATGGTACAAGCCATGACGCCTGATGCCCGCAAGCACATTAATTTCCGGCCTTTCTGATCGGCCAGGTTGCCCCAATATGGCGAGACGATCGCCTGGCTAATAAAGGTCACCGCAAAGGCCAAACCGGAATAAATGTTTAATTGGAAACGGGAAAAGTTACCTAGTTCATTGATGAACAGGGAGATGAAAGGCATCGTCATAGAATACCCCATCCCGGTGATGAAGCATCCTAGCCATAAGGTATAAAAGGTTTGGTGCCACCCATTGGGAAATGCATCGTTATGTCCAGCAATATCATTCATGAAGTTGGTTACTCCTTTAAGCGATTGTTAACTGATAGGTAGTAAATAAACGTGATGATCATCAAGCAGGCTAGGCCGACCGTCACCCATAGCGATGCCCGGACGCCCACCAGTAATGAGGAAGGCAGATTCGAAATAACTACCAGCATGGTTACGGACACGGCGCCGAAGCATTGGCGCAGCGAATTGTTCAAGGCGGTACCGTGGCTGTTTTCGGCTAGTGACAAATGGGTAAAGGCTTCCGATAGTGCCGGCCCAAAGATCAGTCCGTTGCCGGCCATTCGCAAGGCGTAAGCGCAAGTCAACAGCCATAATGGCGTGCTGTGACTAACGGTGACCAGCGGAATGGAGGCTAGAATGATGAAAGCAAAGCCGGTAAAGATCGGCAGCTTGGGCCCGTGTTCGTCATACCAGTGACCGGCAATTGGTGCAATGATCGCGTTGCAGAATGCTCCCGGCAATAGCACCATGCCAGAGACAAATGACGAAATTCCTTGGACATTTTCCGTAAAGATCGGCATCATTTGTTCCGTTCCCAGCATAATCATGAAGGCACAGATGGTGACGATGGTCATCAAGCAAAATGACGGTTTGAGAAAGATTTGAACCTTTAGCATGGGGTTTTCCAAGTGTAATTGCCGCCGGACAAAGACGGTTAACACGAGGAGGCCGCTAACTAACATCAATAATCCCAGCCAGATATTGACGATGAAAGCGGTCAT
Source organism: Candidatus Limosilactobacillus merdigallinarum (assembly GCA_019114515.1). GTDB lineage: Bacteria > Bacillota > Bacilli > Lactobacillales > Lactobacillaceae > Limosilactobacillus > Limosilactobacillus merdigallinarum. The sequence goes on along the minus strand of DXFH01000002.1, from coordinate 21,613 downwards.
GCTGCCTAAAGTTAGCGAAGTGCCTAATAAAGAGATCAGGACAGATAAGAAATCAATCTTAATTGGTTTCGGCTGACTGTAATTGGACAGTTTGAAGTAGGCGGCGATCCATGCCAGGTCCATGAATGGCAGCACCAAGATAAAGAGGTAGCGCCAGCTCAATACTTGCAGGATTAAGCCAGAAATGGTTGGGCCAAGTGCCGGTCCCACTGAAATCACCAAACTGGAGAGCCCCAGGATCGACCCCCGTTTCTCCGGCGGATAGATGGAGATCATGGTCGTCATTTGAAATGACATCAGCATCCCGCTTGCACAGGCCTGAACGAGCCGGGCTAATAAGAGGGTCGCAAAGTTCGTCGCAAAGCAGCCTAGCAGGGTGCCGACGATAAAGATTCCCAAAGTCGTCAAGAAAACATGGCGGTTGGTGAATTTATCATACATGTTCGATGACAAGGGCGTCACCACCCCGATGATCAGGGTGTAGCCGGTCGTGAGCCACTGGGCGGCGTTCATCGAAACATTTAGATCTTTTTGAATCACCGGTAGAGCGGTCACCATCATGGTTTGGCTCATCAGGCTCATAAAACAGGTCACCAGGAGGATAATCGTCACAATTGTCCGGGTGCGTTTGTCAATATTTTCCGTTTGCTTCATAGATAATAGGGCGCTAACACATGGTCGAACCATTGGAGGAAGCTCGTACAGTGACGCAGCACTTTTTACCCTAGCCTTTCTGTAAATTTGCCATTAATGGCCACGAGCTACCTTTTTAACATACCCAATCAGTCTACCACATGGATTGGCCAGATTTCTTTGAATTTGTGAATTGTATTTCGTAAAATTGGTTATAGCAAAACGAGGGGACGGGATAATGGTGAAACGAGTTGCAGTATTTTCGGATGCCCATGGTAATGTCCATGCTTTTGAAGCGATGTACGCGGACGCGAAAAAGCAGGGAATTGATGATAGCTGGTTTCTCGGGGACTTACTGATGCCGGGCCCGGGAGTAAAAACGATCTGGCAGATTTTCGATGAGCTCAAGCCATCAGTAGTCGTCCGGGGTAATTGGGATGATTTGGTCGTCAACGGTGCGCGTGGTAAGATGCCGCTAGTCAAGCCGTCACGGGTCTATTTTGCCCGGCTGGCCGAATATGTTGCTGAACATACGAGCAAAGAATTAATCGACCGACTAGCTTCGTGGCCACTCCACCAGGTAGTGCATGAAGGAGGGTTAACCTTTGGCCTTTCTCACAACTTGCCTGATTTGGATATGGGGCAAGCACTATTCCCGACGCAGCCCACGGAGAATTTTGACCAGCTTTTCGGTAAAGAAACACCCGACGTGGCCATTTATGCACATGTTCACCATGCATTGCTGCGCTATGCCAGTGATGAACGGGTCGTTTTAAATCCCGGATCAGTGGGCGAACCATTTAACGGCTGGGACCGGCTGCAGAAAGACACCCGGGCGCATTACCTGATTTTGGATATTGATGATCAAGGGATCGCCAACCTGAATTTCCGCCATGTACCATATGATCGTCATGCCGAACTGGAATTGGCTAAGCAGGCGGAGGTGCCTTACTTGTACCTGTATCAGCGGACGATGGAGAATGGCCGCGTCGACACGCACAACCAGGAATTGGTAGATGCGCAGAATAAGCAGTACGGCTATGCAGAACAGTATCGTGATTATTGCCGGCATTTAAACTTAAATAATAAATAAACAAACCAGTTTGTGTTGTTAATGGGGCTGGAACGCAGTGGGCACAACTTTGAGCCAGTTGTCTCAAAGCTTGGCCTTGTCGTAATCATTGTTACACAATGATTACGACAAATTCACTGCTGAGCCCCACAATACAAACTGGTTTTTAGCTTGCTAGTTTAACATAAAGCTTAATTTACTTTATGGATCTTAAGCTCTTATTTTAGATAAAGTATTTGTATGAAGAAAATAGTTTAACTAATAAAAAGTAAGCAAAATTCTTGCATCATACGTCATATTTCGGCATAATTAAGAGTGAATTGACAAGCAAATGCATTTTACTTCAATGTTACTTGTAGATTAGACAAGACTTAGGAGAAATTGCATGGCTAAAAAATCAAAAATTGCGAAGTTAAAGCATCAAGAAGCAATGGTTGCCAAGTATGCAAAGAAGCGGGCGGCTTTAAAGGCAGCCGGCGACTACATTGCTTTGTCGAAGCTGCCAGCTAATTCGTCACCAGTTCGATTGCATAATCGGGACCACTTTGACGGTCGGCCACATGCTTACATGCGTAAGTTCGGCATGTCACGTTTGACCTTCCGCAAATTGGCCCATGAAGGCAAGCTGCCGGGTGTGCGGAAAGCTAGTTGGTAAAATTAGGTAAGGGAAGGTTATCATTTTATCGATAGCCTTCCTTTTTTATTTCCTGGCACATATAATAGGAAGATAGTTTATGAAAAGAAGATGATGACATGTATAAAAGGCTTCTACGGTACAGTTTGGCCTTCCGTCGCCTGTCCTTTATCCGAATCGTGCGACGGACGTTAGTGGCGTTATTTCCTATTGCTCTGATTGGGGCAGTTTCGCGGTTTATACAGCTAGATGTATTTAACGAAAACGGCTTTATCTATAACATACTTTTTGCTTACAACTGGCTGCCGGATAATGTACTGAACGCAGGTCGTACAATTTTTACCGGTCTTACGAATGTCAGTTTAGGAATGACTGGCTTATATGCGGCCATGATCGCGGCTAAATATACCGCCCGCTTCCACCATCGTGATGACCAAATGGCAGGTATCACTGGGATTGCAGCCATGTTGATGCTGGCTTTTCGCTATCCGAGTGGTGGTAATGAAATGTCATTTGAATGGCGGTTATTCAATGGTCGAATGGTCTTTGTCGGTATGCTGATCGGATATTTGGTTGGCCTGGTCTTTAAATACTTTGGTCAGCCGGTTAAGCTATCCGGTCATGAACACGTTATTACCATTCAGCGACGGATGTTTAAGGCCTTGAAGTTAATGCTTGCAGTTATTGGAGTGGCATTAGTTATCAATACTCTGATTAATTTGCTGGTTAACTTCAATGTGATTGCTGTTGCTTACGGTAATCTGCAAGACTTTAGCAATGGCGACCAGCCTGCGTGGATCAAGGCTGGTTTATCGTTCTTAACGACTTTTCTTGAATGGCTTGGGATGAGCGGTCCTTATAACGTGATGAACGCCACATCTTCCAGTGCTATTAATGCTAACTTGGCTTATGCCTTAGCTAACCATGGTGGCCATGTGCCTTACCCATATCTAGGGACTACAATTTACAACAGTTTTGGTACTTTTGGTGGTGCTGGTCTCTGCATGGCTATGCTCATTGCAATCGCTGTGGAAGCACAATCTGTTGAAGATCATCAATTGATCCGCTGGAATATGCTTCCAGTTCTCTTTAATGTCAATTATGGAGTTCTTTTCGGGGTACCTGTTATTTTGAATCTTTTCTACTTCATTCCATTTTTCATTTTGCCGGTACTAAACATGATGCTGGCGGTTGGGGCAATTGCACTACACATTATTCCAACGCCAGTATATTCAGTACCTAGTGGGACGCCAGGACCGTTAGTTGCTTTCTTAGGTACCAATGGTGACTGGATAGCACTAATTTTTTCTCTCCTATTATTAGTGGTCGATGTGATTTGTTACCTGCCATTTGTTCGTTTGGCAATGCAGGTTGAACACGAAGCACAACGAGTAGACCGGGAGGCAGATGCAAATGCTTAAACATAAAGCAAATGATCAACAAAAGAAGACATATCGTTTGCTGGGATTAACCCTACTATTAATGTTTATCCTGGCAATTCCGGCCTACTTTTGGATGCAGTCGTCGACGCGGCGTGCTAAGCAATTCCAGAAGTCGCGAATGTCACCGATTATCATGGTACCCGGCAGTTCAGCGACGAAGGAACGTTTTAATACCTTGGTTAAACTGCTGAACCAAGATACGAAGAATAAGCATAGCCTATTAAAGCTCGAAGTGAAGAATTCGGGCAAAATCACTTATTCTGGCAAGATTGCTCGTGGCGATCGGGAGCCAATTATCGTAGTCGGCTTTGAAAACAATCATGACGGTTATAACAACATCAAGAAGCAGGCGAAGATGTTTGATAATGCGTTTGAGGAATTGAGCGAAGAATATAAGTTCAATAACTTTAAGGCGTTTGGCCACTCCAATGGTGGTTTGATTTGGACATATTGGCTGGAACACTACTACACCGATTACAAGGATCACATAACAATCAAGAAACTGATGACTATCGGCTCGCCATATAACTTTAATGAAACGTCGATCAATAACAAGACGCAGATGTTCTCCGACTTTGTCAAAAATCGTAGTGATATTCCAAAGGATCTAGACGTGATTTCCGTGATTGGGACCGAAAGCTACGATTCTGATGGCTTGGTTCCAGAGGCTAGTGTGGAAGCTGGTAAGTATATCTATCAAAAGCAGGTTAAGCACTTCACCACGATGACGGTTACTGGTGAAGATGCACAACACTCTGATCTGCCACAAAATAGACAGATTGTAAACTTGATAGAGCAATATATAATGGACCGTCCAAACGGTAAAAGAAACAACCATCAAAAGTAGCTGCAAAACTAGTAAATAGGGTAGTAGCTCTCGATAAGCGAATGAATTTGTTAAATTATTTTATCCTAATGAACATCTCATTCGTTAATCGAACTAAGACCACGCTCCGTGGCAAAATGAGAAAAAGAGGGCGGCGAAATCTCGCTCCTGGCCGGTTTGACATTGGGTAATGTAAATGCAACTGAAGCACACGCTGATACTGTTAACGATGCTCCTGTTACAAACGTTGCTGCTCAAAAGCAAACGGTTTCACAATCTACTTATAACTCTCAAAGCAATGTTGTTGCTAAAGACGCTCAAGATGTCGCAGATCAGCAGATTCGTTTTAATAATGCTTCCGATGCACTAGCTAGTGCTCAAAATGCCAGCGCCGGCGCAAAGGCTGTTGCTTCTGCTTCTGATGCTTATACTTCTGCTGCTAACCGTCGTAACGAAGCTGCAGCAGCAGCTGATAAGGCATACGGCGAATGGACAAGCGCTTCTGATGCCGTTGAACAAGCTAATACTAAAAAGGCTCAAGGCTACGACAAGACTTTAAAACAGATTCATGACGAATGGGTTAAATCTGGTTCTGCACAATATGAAAAGGATCAGCAAAAGTTAGCTAGCTGGCAAAATGCTGAATCGACTGCTAGTGATGCAGTTAACTCTGCTTCAGACGCATTGAAGTCTAGCCAGAATGCAGGTTCTGATGCTCATGTTCAGTCAGATAGTGCTCAAAACGAATTAAAGTCTGCTAATGATATGCCATCAACTACTTCAGCTGAAGCAGAAGCTAAAGAGGATGCGGTCAACCAAGCTACTGCTGACAAAGAAGCTGCCGATAAGTTAATTGAACATTATCGTGCACTTAACGCTTCTAATGAAAAGGCATTGGAAGAAGCTAAGCAGAAGTTAGCTAAAATCAAAAAGACTATTAGTGGATTACAAAAGACATACATTCCTAAGGATGAAGCTCTCAAACAGTTAGCTGATAAATACGATGCTTTAATTAAAGCACGTGATGATGCTGCTAAGGCTTCTAAGGATGCAAATAAGCTCCGCGATGATACTAAGCAAGCCGCTGATCAGGCTTGGCAGAACTGGCGTCAAGCACGGATGGATAACTTACTTCCTTCTGATACTATTAAGGAACCAGGGAAAACATTCTCTGAACTAGACGTAATGGCACGCCGTGCTCAAGGTGCCAAGAATGAAATTCAACGTATCAAAAATAATAATCCTGCTGAACAGTCTGCTAAGACTGCACAAGAACAGATTGATAAGTTAAATCGTTGGATTAAAGATGATAATTCAACTATGAGTTATCTTCAGGATATGGTTAACCTCACTAACAAGCGTTTAGCTGATGCAACTGCTCGCTTAAATGCTGCTAAAGAAGGTTCAGATGAATATATCGCAGCTCAGACTGAAGTTAAGAACTTTAACGATTTGTTGAGCAACAAAGCTAACACAGGTTACCAAGACCGTTTGAATGAAGCCACTAAGACCAACAATCAGCATAAGCAAGGTCTTCAAAATTGGGAAGATGCTTTAGCTAAGATTAAGGCTGGTCAAGATTATATTGACGCAGAAAGTCGTATTGCTGATCAGCAGAAGATTGTTGATGACTACAACACTGCTTTAAAGAATGTTACTGCTGTTAAGGCTGGTCAGGGTCACATTGATGACTTAAAGAATAAGTTAAACGAAGCTCAAAGTAGCCTTTCTGCATTACAAGACATCTACAACCATGATAAGGCAGTTCTGGACAACATGGTTGTTGAAGGCAGCACTGGTGACCACACCAACAACGGTGACCATACCAACAACGGTGACGCTACTAAGCCTGGCGAAAACACTGAAGCTAACCAAGGTAACAGCAATGCAACTGCTACTGCAGGTCAGAAGAGCAACGTTTCTGTAAAGGCTAATGGCAAGAAGGCCGTTGCTGCTACTAATGCAAAGGCTAAGAAGCTGCCACAAACTGGTAACGACTCTGCTGCCGTTGTTGCTTTAGGTGCTTTAACTGGTATGCTTGGCTTAGGTCTGGCTGCTAAGAAGCGTGAATTCTAATCATATTAATTAGAATTATTTCCATAACATTTAAACCTATTTGGTATTAAAATGTTCCAAATGAAAGACGTCATGGTTTATACCATGGCGCTTTTTTCTATAAAAAATGATGATAATCATAACGATTACCATCGATCAAGAAATTGATTGTTTACTTGTTATCCATCATTTCGCGGTATTGTTTGCGACTCATATGCACTGTATTTTTATCTGGCGTATGCTTGGCTGATTTTTGTACTTCAGAATTTTGATGATCCATTTCATCGTTCTGAATGTCAGCGCTGGAATCTTCTTTTACGTTAGGCAGTGAGATTGTTACCTTGCTAGCTGGATATTCTTTTTCATTACTACTTTCAGCAGTGCTTGAATCTGACACTTTTTCTTGCTTTTTGACGCTTGGATCAAGGTTATCATTAACATTAGCAATCAAACTGTTTACTTTATCCAGTAACTTAATTCTCTTATCTAAATCATCATTATCAGCCTCAATCTCTTTTAAAAGTTTTGAAGCTTCTTGTAATTTTACTTGATTATTATCCATTTCTTTCTCTCCATTTAAATGAAATTACAATTACTCACAAAGATAATTCTAACATCAAAGTAAGGGGTTAAAGCACGGATAACAAAAACCGCCGAGTATTTAAACTCTACGGTTTTTAACTAATTAGTCTTTATTTTAAGATAGAGGCTTATTAGAATTCGCGCTTCTTAGCAGCCAGACCTAAGCCAAGCATACCAGTCAAAGCACCTAATGCAACAACAGCAGAGTTGTTACCAGTTTGTGGCAGCTTCTTAGCAGCAGCCTTCTTAGCAACACTCTTCTTGGCAGCAGCCTTAACTACAACACTTGAACCAGTCTTACCACTCTTGATGGCTGCTTGAACATCTGAAGTAGATGGTGTCTGGGTGCCCTTGTTGTCGTTTTGTTGATCATTCTTAGATTCATTTGGCTTTACAACCAACGTCCAGTCAATGGTCTTAGTGGAACCATCTTTGAAGGTTACCAAAAGTTTTTCAGTGTAAGTACCAGGAGTCTTGGAGTCCTTAGCAACTTGTGCAGGGTCAGCCCATTCAACCTTGGATACAACACTGTTCTGATTGTTGTCATCAGTCTTGGAAGATGGCTTTACCACTAACTTGTAGTCGATAGTCTTAGTGGAACCATCTTTGAAGGTTACTAAAAGTTTTTCGGTGTAAGTGCCAGCAGTCTTAGAGTCCTTAGCAACTTGTGCTGGATCAGCCCATGCAACACTAGCGATCGCATTTTGTGCATCCTTGTTGTCGGTAATCTGATCCTTAGAAGGAGCTTGTGATCCGCCGTTATCCAGAGTTTCGACAGTAGCGAAGTTAACTTTAGCAGCCTTTAAAGCACCAGCAACATCATCAATTGATGGTACGGCCGGAACTTCCCCAGCAGTGATCGTGATCGTACCACCCTTTAAAAGATCACCATACTTATCTGCATCAGTCTGAGTAAACTGTTCCAGGGTCTTGTTAGCATTAGTTAAATTACCTTGTGCTACCAGGAATGCTTCCTTGGCATTGTCATAGTTAATAGCAGCAGTGGTGAATGCTTCACTAGTCTTGTTGAAGTGATCCAGCAGTTGACTGTCTGAGTTGTATTGGCCTAAGCTGCTCAAGTAGTTAACCTTGGCATTGTTGTAATTTTCGGTTGCAGTAGTGAATGCTTGAGTAAGCTTGTTAAAGTTGTCACGTGCATTAAGTGCGCTTTGAACCTTGCTCTGTGCGGCATCACGAGCATTCTTAGCTGTTACAACTGCAACAGCATTATCATGATTTTTATGATGTGCCCAAGTTTTTACAGCAGCAACGTATGCATTCTGTGCTTCCAGGTATGCGTAGTAATTGTTCATGCCATCAAGAATGCTGTGTGCGTAATCACTAGCCTTCTTTGAGTTATAAACAGCAACAGCGTTTTCGTGAGTATTGTTATGACGATATGCACTAAGATCCCTTCGAAGCTGATGGTCTGCAGCAGTAAGGCCTGTTGAGCGTTGCTCTTAATTGTGTTAAGGGCCTGGTTTGCAGCACTTAATTGTGCATCTGCCTTGTCTGCCGCAGCAGAAGCTACCTGCTGAGCTTCATCGTTCCATTCATTTGGTTCGTTTACATATGCTTGGTAAGCAGCAGCTGCATCGGAGTGAGCTTTAGTGGCAGCAGCGTTAGCCTTGTCCTTAGCGATAACATATTGATAATTCTTGTCGTTTGCTAATGAAGTAGCAGCGTGATCCAAAGAATCTGAAGCTTGACTTAAAGCTTGGCCAGCTTGGTTCAAAGTTTCGTGATCACCTTTCAAAGCAGCCACATCAGCATCCCAGTTACTGTGAGCAGTCTTTGCGTTTTCGGTAGTGGTGCTCAATGCAGCAGAAGCGTCGTTGTAAGCTTTACCAGCTTTGTTTACATTGTCGATAGCGGTATTGAAAGCAACTTGAGCATCTGACTGTGCCTTAGTAGCTGATTGTAAAGGCGTTACGGCAGCGGAGGCAGCTGCACTGCTGTCTGTTTTTGCAGCAGAGCTCTGCTGTGCGACGGCTGGTGAAGCAACGGCAGCGTGCGCTTCAGTAGTGTTAACGTTGCCTAAAGTTAAACCAGCTAAAACAGCAGTGGTCATCAAACCAGCAACCATCCAGCTCTTACCAGCTTTGTACATCTTAAAATGTAATGTACTATTTTCCAATGTAGAAAACATTGCTGACTGGGATGTATCTCATTAAAATGGTGGATGAGAAGACGTATATGGTCATGCTAAACACATGCAGATGAGCACGATTATTGTCTGATAATGTTAATTTAGTGAGGTATTTAATGATGGCAACATACTGTAGCAGTGTTAAAGAAGCGTATGATTTAAGCAATGCTCATCAGCTTGCTCCAAAATTATGGCAACTAGAGCACGATAATAACCAGATTGATACTAAGAATGCCGAGTATCGATCCTGGGAAAATTCATTACCATTGTTGTTGCAAGATATCATGAATGCTGGCCTAGGTGAGTTAACGATTATCTTTGAATATGAAACGCCGATGTCGGACCGGATTGATGCCATCCTTGTCGGTTATGATCAAAATGGTAAAAATCAAATCTTGATCATTGAAAATAAGCAGTGGAATCATATTTTGGCAGATGATTCCCCTGAAACGGTATTGATTAGTCGCAATGATGAATCACGCCACCACCCATGTGCCCAATTAGTTACCTATATTAAGGATCTGCAATACATCATTCCGCAATTAGTGAATTAAGACAGCGCCGTGAAATTACGATCAACGGGGTAGCATTCTGCCACAATATGGCCGATCCGACACAGCTGCTTCAAGGAGAATACCAGCTGTGGAACATTCGTGGCATTACCATTTTTGGTCAAAATCATGCCGCCAGTTTCCCGACTTTTTTGCAAAAGATGTTTAGCAACCGACCAAATGAAAAGTTAGCTGAACAAATAATTAATGGCCAGTATACGCTGAACCCATTATCGTTTAAGGGCTTGCAGCAGGTCTTTAATCGGCAGGAGAATGCGGTAATGCTGGGTCGTCAAAGCAGTATTAATATGCAAATTGCCCAATTAATCAAAGAAGCCCTCAACGGTTCAAGGCGGCGGAAACTAGTGATCATCAGTGGAGACCCGGGGACCGGTAAAACGGTGGTGGGGTTGCATTTAATTTATGATTATCTGAAGTATGGCGGTGATCGCAGAAAAGCGGCCTATGCGTTGCCGCGGAGCAAAGCGTTAGCCAATATTATCGGTTACGAATCTGGTTTGCGACCGGTATTCATTGGTAACACGCCTGATAATTGTCAATTAGTGGTACTAGACGAAGCACACCGCATTACCGACGTGAAGAGGGAATTAGACACACTCTTTGTAGAGAAGGGTGCCCAACTCGTTGTCTTGCTGCAAGACGACCTGCAGAGGATTCGGCCCAACGAAAGCGGCACGGTGATTAATTTTGTTAATTATGCCAAAACTCACCACCTTGACTGTCTGCAATACCAGATGAAGACCCAAATGCGGTCTGGCTTACAGAGCAACCTGGTTAATAGCCTGGATGACTTATTCCAAAACCGGCCACAGTCACTGGTCAGCCGAATGCCAATTACTGTCGATGATTCGTTGGCTTCCATGGTTAATTGGTTAAAGCAGCAACAGCAGACAACTCCTAAAGTAAAACTGATCGCACCATACTGCTGGAAGTGGGGTAATAAGTTACAGGATAGTGACATTCAGATTGTTGACGGCAACTATCGATTCCAAGCCAACTGGAATCCCGGTCCTAACCAGGATAAAAAGCAGGGACAATGGTACGCTGGCCAGTCAAATGATTCGCTAGACCAGGTTGCCAGCATTTATACTTGCCAGGGAGTCGAATGGGATTATACCGGCCTGATCTGGTGGGACGACCTCATTTGGGATCCGGCTACTAATTCATGGCGCTACAACTTAAAAGCCAGTGCGGATAGTGCCTTTAAGAGTGCACTTTATCAGGCAAGAAACGTGGATCCATTAGTCCTGTTTGAAAACACCTACCGCGTGCTTTTATCACGGGCCATGAAAGGGATGCACATCTGGTTTAAGGATCCGGCAACCGAACAGCATGTCCGAGAATATCTACACATTTGATGAATCGATGTTGCGGTTGAGTAAATCAGCTTGATCGTAAAGTAGATAATCAGAAAGTATGATATAATGATGCTGTCAAGAATTAGAACACGAGCTCTCTGAATTCTGAACCATCTGACTATCTGCCACCCGATATAGTAGAAATTACTATATTAAAGCCCGCAGAGCGGGCCTTGTTTGGATTATGGTGATAAGTATTATTACTATTACCAAAGGTAAATATTGTTTTAGTAATTAAGAGATGACTAGTTTTATTTCTATTACTAGGAGAATATAAAGATTACCCACCCACTGGTATAGTCTTTTTTATAAAGTGTTAACCAAAAATATCAATCATTGAGATTGATAATGTATTTTCTGTAGGTTCTCGTGTAATCTATCAGAATCAAAACAGGCGAAACCAACACGATTGTTTTTTTGGACAAGCTGGTTTCGCTTTTATTTTTGTGACCAATTATGAATGAATTAAATCTGAAACAACAAGCGATCAAAACGATTGATTTTCAAAAGGATAAACGCTATCTGCATATTGATTATCCGTTGAATGAAACGGTTAAAAAGGCGTTGCTGATGCGCTGGTTAGATCCAAAACTAGTGGCCAAACATCGGTGGCTACCCTTTATTCAATATAATATCAAGATGCAAAAATACGACGGCCATATTGTGCATGTCAAATTACGCAAGATCACTTTACCTTCGCACACTGACGGCTGGTTATTCAAATTTTATGCCGAAATGTTAAATGTGAAATACGAAGACTATTTAACTGATCATCACCTGCAGTCCGTGCCGATTGGTTACCGTAAACATCATTCAAGTTTGCTAGGGGCAAAGGAGGTCATTGACTTTATTAGCCAGCAACCGTCTTGCTGGATTATTAAAGGCGACTTCAAGAATTTTTTTGATAACCTGCGGCACCAATTGCTCCGTGATCAGCTGAGCAAGGTGCTCTATGGCCAATCTCAGCCATTGCCCGCTGATTGGTACAACGTCATTACCGGCTTGGAAAGATACCGGTTCGTTTCTCGCCACAAGATTAGCGCTTTAAAAACAGATGGAGTCCATGGCAGCTATTTTAAAAACTTCCATGAATATAACCAGGCCGTCCGGACCAAACAATTGCACGTTTCACATCCTAACCGGTTGGGAATTCCTCAAGGAACAGCCATTAGCGGCGCTTTAGCTAATACATATATGATTGACTTTGATGAGCAGGCTGACCAGTTAGCTGCCAGTTATAAGGGAATCTATCGACGCTACAGTGACGATTTTATTGTAGTAGTTCCTAAGCAGAAAGCGGATTTCAAGCAGGTTGAACGCTTTAAACAACAATTGATCGCTTTAGCGCAAACTCAATTGCATTTGGAAATTGAAGCCGCCAAAACCAAAACATTGCGTTATGAGAATCAGCAAATCTATCAAGGAAATTCACAGCGTCCCACCCAGCTGAATTACTTGGGGATCAGTTTTTCTGGTAAGAAGGTTACCTTAATCGACAAAAGCTTTTATCGCGAATACTATCGTGGCAAAAGGCAGATGTTTTATTTAGGACTATATAGCAATGCCTTGCGGGCAGCGCAACAAGGGTATGGTCCACAGTGGCTAGCCCAAGTGCCGTCTAAATATCACCAGGCGGCCGCGATGGCTTTACAGCATATCGAAAGAGATGGCATTAATAATGTTCCACATCGACGGAGCATAACGACAAGATACTTGCCAATTCGGCCGGTTCACCGGAAAAACTTTTTGGACTACGCAATGAAAGCGCAAAGGATTTTTACTGCTAACCAGAATTCAATTGCCTACCAGGTGACAATCTTGCATGATGCCCGGCGGATTATTGCCCATGAAGGACGTTATTTGCACTACATCAAAGAGACATTAAAGTGATATAATTAGATGGTATTTTGAAAGGAGAATAATTATGGCAATTACTAATCCGATGAATAATGGTGTTGCTACTGGCCGTTTAGTCAGCGCACCAACTATTAAGATGGTCTCCAAGAATGCTGCTTCTGTTCAGTTCCGTTTAGGCGTTTTACGAAACTTTAAAACGAAGGGCAGCTACGAAACAGACTTCCTGCTCTTTAATAGTTACTTTGCTAAAGCAGCCCAAAGCAAATTGCTAGCAAGACTGAAAGATACTCCTCAGGGCAGTTTTATTTCGGTTGCCTACCATGTGCAGTCATATGAAACTCATTCAGCTGTCCATGGCAACAAAATCCAGCTGTCATTGGTAGCAGATAGTATTTCCTTTATTAATAACAGTGGCAGTGATGAATCATATCATCAAGAAGATGATAACTCAGCAACGCCTTTCTAAAATGAGTAAAGCCTCCTAAACTAGACTAATCATCTAATTTAGGGGGCTTTTTCATACCGCAGCGCTATGCTTCCATCCAAAATTGTTGATTCTTTAAGAATTCTTGATTTTCGGCAACAATTACCGTTTCTTTATTGAACTCTTTATCAATGTGTACCATCATATTGTAGTTACGATAATCACTCCGAAAATTCCAGGGCACGCGGATGTCTCGTTCCTGGCCATTTTCATAGCAGAGGGTAATCACACTTAGGTCGGCATGTTGCTGCAGCCGATCACCCAGGTGCAGACACTTATCTCGATAGGACATGGCAAACGTTTCTTGCCGGTTAACCTGACGATAGTCAAGCCCCAAGACGATGGCCTGACAACGAGTGATTTTTTCTAAATCTCCATCGCTGTTTAAATCAAGAGTGGATTCCAGACCATTGATGTAGAGACTTTTGATCTGCCTGACAGGGATAAAAAAGGTTTCCACGTTCTCGGTTGTCAATTCAATTCCTGCTAATTTGCTCATATGGGTTTCCTCCATCCAAATATTTTGATTATGAACAGGGGAAGAAAAAAGGATAGTCTTCACCCTTTCATAATTAAGATGGAAACTATCCAGATACTGTGACCTAATTATACTACTTTATTAACTTAATGGGGGCTAGCATGATGAAAAATGATGAGGTCTTTTTTAAACGCTTTTGTTATCCTAATGGCTGTTTAAAAAATAAACTGGGCATCCAAGACGAGGCCACATTGCAGCAAACGGAATTTCACCAGGTCATCTATAAAATGCTGTGCTTATTTAAAAGTGATTATCAGATTAAGGATCTTAATGATCTCAATCATATCCACCGGTTGCTATTTGGCAACTTGTATTCCTGGGCTGGCAAGGTGCGCCAAGATTATGATTTGCATAAACAAACGAATGGCGTCGATTTTTATGCCCAACCATTTGCTACTATACCCATTGCCTGGCGTTATATTAACGACAGTTTATTAAGGCCAGCATTGCGTCAACCTCAAATCAGTAACCGGCAGTACATGGAACTATTGGACAATCTGAATACGCTGCATCCTTACCGTGAAGGTAATGGGCGGGCAACGAAAATGTTTGTTCAGTTGCTGGCACGACAAAAGGGCCAGTACCTGCATTTCCCCCGTTTTCAATGGCCATTGATTAAAGCAATGAATGCTGCCAACTATTTAGAAATGCAAGCTCAAGTGCATCTCTATGAAACTGAGCAAGAATTACGGCCGGCAGATATGGAAAAGGTTCCACCGTTTGATGATTGCCGGCGGACGATTGGCGGTTACCCAATCGCTCATTTACAGGACTATCGCGATCAAAAAGATGCCATTCTTTTCAATCTTTATGAAGGCTGGCAGCCGACAGCTGCTGAATTAGCTCAGGTGGTCGAAGTTTACCAGCAAATCAAATATTGAGGCAAAAAAAACGGCCCTAGAAAAAGGGGCCGCTAAAATACGTTGCTACTTTGGGAGATAGTAACAAAATACCATTCCACTCGTGGAATTAATTACCATGAAAATTACTAGTTGGTGGGAAGTAAACAATCAGCTTAATTTAACCACCTGTATATAGATTATCACTAAGGCTTGTGAAATCAAAGAAGAAAGGCTCTTTTTTTCATCAAAGTTGCTCAATTTTTTGTTCCAGCTTGCGGCGAGTATTATTAGTCACGTGCAGGTAAATTTCACGCGTGACTTCGGAGCTAGCGTGACCCACCCGATGCTGGATCACGTACAAGGGGACACCGAGTTCAGCTAGTTTGGAAATGTGCGTGTGCCGGAAAATGTGCAGTGTGACTTGCTTGTGAATGTCGTATTTCTCCTGGCATTCTCTTAGCAAATGATTGAGGTTCGTTTCGGCTAGCGGGTGGTCATGCCCAAATGAGAAAATATAAGGGGCGTTCGGATGGGTAGCCATTTCATCGCGGCATATTTGAATTGCCCGGGATGACAAGACAATGTCACGACGCCCAGCCGGTGTTTTCGGATTTTTTTGTTTCTTTGCCCCATCATCATAAATGATTGTGCCCCAAATGTGAGCCTGGATGGTGCCATCTTGTCCTTTAATGAGGTCAGAAGGGTAGAGCGCAGCAGCTTCACCATAGCGCATGCCAGTCAAATAGAGGAATTCACAGAAGCGACCATAGTGGGGCGATTGTTGGTACATGAACTTCAAAATGATCTTGAGTTCATCATCGTCAAAATACTTTTCCTGGGGCAGGGGCCGGTCCTCGTTACGACGGAAGCGAATGTGCAAATGTGCCGTCGGATTATATTCAAGGTACTCTTGATCCACCGCGTAGTCCATCATGACCCGGGTGGTGGATTTAAATAGGCGGACCGAAGCATTGCTATAACCCTCATCATGAATGAGGGAGTTATAGTACTCTGATAAACGCCGGCGGTCCAATTGACCAATATCCGTTGACTGGCCGAGGTCAGCCAGGAGCTTTTTGGCACGGCTGAACGTATTGACATAAGTATGTCGGGCAACCATTTTTTGGTACTGTGGTAGCCATTCATCCATTAATTCTTTCAGCGTCATAATGCAAGGTGTCGGTGATTGCTGCTGAATAAAGAGCGACAAAATCTTGACTTATGGGGTAGTACTTTTTAAGTTTTAGCCGTAAATAAATCTATTTGATTACGGTTAGCAGTCGACCATCGAAACGCCTTTTTCACTTCCTTTCCTGTGAGTTAACTTAATGATCGACCCGTTAGTCGGTGAGGGCAAATAATTCATCCAATTACTTTTAGACTATGAAAAGGCGCCAATGACAAAATCCTAGTCATTGACGCTTATTTGCTTTAGTAATTAATAACTTGATTAAAGAGTTTCGCGTGGGTTGTATACCAGTTCGCAATAATCAGTCATCTTTTCGATTAACTGCACTGCCAATGCTTGATACTCATGCAGCGCCTTCTTGGCAAATTCCTTGCTGGCATCAGTCAGGTAATCAATCCGCTTTTGACCTTGGAGCTTTGGTGCTTCTTGGTCGGCCTTATCCACTACGCCTAGGCTTTCTGAAATCAGCTTATTCTGCACGTCCTTTAGCAACGGCATGAATTCGTGGTAGTGACTGTCAACCAAGACACTGGTCTGCTTGTAAATCCAGTAAGCAGAAGTAAGGGAAGCGGGCAGGCGACCACGCTTGTACTGCACTGGAATGTCATCGATATCGGCGAAGAATGGTACAAAGACGCTTTCGGAAGGAACGCCCATTGATAGCCAGTGGATGTCATTGCTATTAGGCCGGTTCATCTGCAGAATATGCGATTCCTGCGTCTTGGCTAAACTGACTGGCCGGTATAGGTGACGGCTGCGGTCATCACCAAGGATGCCGACTGGGTCGTATGGCGTACCTTGGTAGTGAGACTGCAGGTAACGCTGTACGTCCAAGACTGACAGCTTGTGTTCCGGCTTCATCAGCATTGGCAATTCAGCTGATTCGGGATCTTCATCCTGATTTTGGATGGGGTTGAACATGTGGTGGCCATACCAAACCCGTGGTGTATTATAGCCGGCATCGAACCGTTCGTTCGTACCGAAAATCTTCCGGAAGTTGAAGTGATCTGGTTCTGGATTCAAATGATGTTCTTCCACAAAGGAGCGGATGTCCGGGTGGAACATGAAGTTGTCCGAATCTGCAAAATCAATTTCTTGAATGGAGATCTGGTTGGCAATGACAGCATAGGAATCATCCGGAATCCGCTGAGCAACCCAGTAGTGGCCAGAGCCATTTTCAAAGTACCAAGCTTCGTTGTCATCCGCAAACAGGATCCCGTTTGATTCACCGGTACCGTACTTGGCAATTAAGTCACCCAAGCGCTGCACCCCTTCACGAGCGGTCTCTACGAAAGGTAGAACAACGGTCAGCATTGCTTCTTCGTTTAACCCCTTTTTGACCAGGGGGTCGTAGCCCAGTACTAGTTGATTAGAAGCGGTTGTTTCGGTAGCAGACATTGCGACATGGTATTCGTTAATCCCGTCTTCTTCGTAAGTCCCATACTTGTCGGTCCATTCAGGGGTAGCAGTGTATTTAGCACTGTGAGCCGGCAGTTTGAGCTTCAGCTTGGTTTCTTTGCAAAGGTAATCGGTTGGCAAGTCGCCAGCGGGGTGGATGACCATCCGCTTCGGCCAGGCCGCCTTACAGTCTTCATTACGCGCAATCATAATGCTGCCGTCGGTGGAAGCAAGCTTGCCGACGACCATACTAGTACATGATGCATGTTTTTCCATATAATGGACACTCCTTTTTGATTTATGGCTTTATTTTACACTTAAGCCGGGTAAAATGGGAACATAAGTGTTTGAGGAGGAGAAAAATGGCTAGATTATCATTCTTTATTGTGATCCTAGCAGCGCTGTTAATTCCGATTTTAATGGCGCGTTTTAAGATTTCTGGCGTGCCTACCGCAGTGGCCGAAATTGTGATGGGCATTATCTTAGGTAAAAGCGGTTTGAATTTTGTCCAACCCACGACTGAATTAACCGGGTTGGCAAGTATCGGGGTTATTATCCTGATGTTTCTGTCCGGGATGGAAATCAATTTCGACTTATTTAAATGCAAGCCGGATGCGCAGCACGCAGAGAAACACTCACCGGTACAACTGGCCGGACTGGCCTTTTTAGGTACAGTGGTTAACGCGGTCATCCTCGCTTTTGCTCTGAAGTTTCTCGGGCTGTTTCCCGATGTCTTCTTAGCAACGATCTTGTTCTGTACGATCGCTCTAGGCGTGGTCATCGCTACGTTAAAGGAGAAGGAAATTCTGAGCCGGCCAATGGGGCAGACCATCCTCTTGACCGCCGTCTTAGGTGAAGTAGTGCCAATGTTTGCTTTGACGATCTATGCTTCGGTTAATGGTAACGACGGTGGCCGGATTTGGCTGATCGTTTTGCTATTCTTAGCGGCCATCTTCTTACTGCGGCGTTTCAAGCAGCCCTATGTCTGGTTTAATAAGGTTACCAAGTCAACTACCCAACTGGATGTGCGTCTAGCATTTTTCCTGATTTTTGCGTTAGTCACCGTGGCGGAAACGGTCGGTGCTGAAAATATCCTGGGAGCCTTCTTAGCCGGGATGGTAATGAAGCTCTTGGAACCCAGCGAAGCTACCGAAGATAAGCTGACTTCCATTGGCTATGGCTTCTTTATTCCGATTTTCTTCATTATGACGGGTGCCCGCTTGAACTTGCGGCAACTCTTTAATAATCCACAGGCGTTGGCGTTGATTCCGGCCTTAGTGGTCTGCCTGATTATTGCTAAATTATGGGCCATTCCTGTTTACCACCTGCGCTTCAACCGGCGTAACTCATTTGCTGGCGGCTTCTTGACGGTCACGACCATCACGTTAGTCCTGCCATCACTGGAAGTAGCCCGTAACCTGCACGCCATCACGCAGGCGCAGTCAGATGCCTTCATTTTGGCTGCCGTGATTGTCTGCATTCTGTCGCCAATTGTATTCAATAGCTTTTACCGCCTGGACCGCGAAGACCTGGTCCGGCAACGGGTAGTTTTCTTGGGGACCAATATGTTAACGGTCCCGGTTGCGCAACAATTAGGCCGTAACTGGTACGACATCTGGATGGTAACGGATGATGAAGACAACTACAAGACCTATAACAGTGAAGTGAGTGACTTGAAGTTAATTAACCCGCTCACCGAAGAGGCCTTGGAAAAGGGCAATTACCTTGACGCTGACATTGTCGTCTTAGGTTTTCAAAATGATGCCCGTAACTTTGACTTAGCGCGGATGGTCAAGCAGCATGGGGTTAACCGGGTCATTACGGCGCAAACTAACCGCACGAATAATGAAGAACAACTGGAGATTTTGAATAAGGAAAACATTGAAATCTTCAATCCATACAACGTGCAAGCCGGTGTTTTGCGGTCGTTGATCCAGTCACCAACAGTTTACCAGATGCTTCTGGGCACTGAGGCCAGCTTATGGGAAGTTAAGATTCAAAACCACAAGTACACGGGCCGGCCGTTGCGGGACCTGCCATTTATTGACGATATGACGGTCAGCCGGATTCGCCGCGACGGTAAATGGATCATGCCGACGGGCGCTACCGTTTTGGAATACAATGATCGCTTGATCTTCAGTGCAGCTAACTTAGGCGCAGTGGCCACCATTCGTCGCGAGTTGCGCAAGCCAAATTAAAACGCTGTCATTTACAAAAGTGTTGTAAAATAGTCCTAGTGATTTCATGCAGAAAGGGTTGGAATAATGAATGACCAGCAGTACGTAATGGCAATTGATGAGGGGACTACCAGTACCAGGGCCATTATCTTTAATCATCAGGGAGAGGAAGTGGCAATTGCCCAGCAGGAATTTCTCCAGTACTTCCCGCAGCCCGGTTGGGTTGAGCATGATGCTGAAGAAATTTGGGATGCCGTCCAGCAGGTGATGTCAGCAGTAATCATCAAGTCAGGCATCCAGCCATACAAGATCGCTGCCATTGGGATTACCAACCAACGTGAAACGACGGTCGTGTGGGATCGCAATACTGGCAAACCGATCTACCATGCAATCGTGTGGCAATCTAAGCAAACGGCGCCCACTGCCGATCATCTAGCAAACGATGGCTACACGAAGCTGATTCATGATAAGACGGGCTTGGTCGTTGATTCGTATTTCTCCGCTACTAAAATTAAGTGGATTCTGGATAAGGTGCCGGGCGCGCGTGAGAAGGCGGAGCGCGGCGACCTATTATTCGGCACGATTGATACCTGGCTTTTGTGGAACCTGACCGACCACCACGTGCACGCAACGGATGTCACCAACGCCAGCCGGACGATGCTGTTTAATATCCACCAGATGGATTGGGACCAAGACATTTTGGACCTGTTAGATATTCCGCGCGCCATGCTACCCGAAGTGAAACCTTCTTCACACATCTTTGGCTACACGGCGGGCTATCATTTCTTTGGGGTCCAGATCCCGATTGCCGGGATTGCTGGTGACCAGCAAGCGGCTTTGTTTGGGCAAGGCGCTTTTGAAAAAGGGAGTGTCAAAAATACGTACGGCACTGGTGCCTTTACGGTGATGAATACCGGCACGCAGCCGACCTTATCGGATAGTGGCCTGTTGACGACCATCGCATATGGTCTTGACGGGGAGACCCATTATGCTTTGGAAGGAAGCATCTTTGTGGCCGGCTCAGCGGTGCAGTGGCTCCGTGATGGGCTGAAATTCTTTGCTCATGCTTCTTCATCCGAAAAACTGGCGGTAGATGCCAAAAGTACCGGAGGCGTCTATGTAGTGCCTTCATTCACCGGCCTCGGTGCACCTTACTGGGATCAAGATGTCCGGGGAGCGATTTTCGGCTTAACCCGGGGGTCTGATCGGGGTGCAGTCACCCGTGCGACGCTAGAAGCGATTGCCTACCAGACCAAGGATGTTGTGGACACGATGGTGAAGGATACGGGCATTCCGTTGCATAAGCTGGCCGTTGACGGTGGTGCATCGCGCAATGACTTCTTGATGCAATTCCAGGCCAATATTCTCCAGACGCCGATCGTGCGCGCCAAAATCGAAGAAACCACGGCTTTAGGTGCTTCTTATTTGGCAGGCCTGGCCGTTGACTTCTGGTCTGACCAGGAAGAATTATTGAAGCTCAGCAAGTCCGGTACCCAGTTTGCACCAGCGATGGGCAAGCAAGAGGCAGCGGGCTTGTATGCCGGCTGGCAGCGAGCAGTTAAGGCAACGCAATTCTTTGCGCATGGTGCAGAAGAGACGTTGACAAATGAATGATTTACGGGTAAGATATTGATCGTTGTTAACTCAGCGATCATCAACGGAAAATAGCTCAGCTTGGTAGAGCACCTGGTTTGGGACCAGGGGGTCGCAGGTTCGAATCCTGTTTTTCCGATAATATCGGGCTGTGAATCTTTCACAGCTCTTTTTTTGTAATTTAGATCAGCGAGGACAATTATGGAATTTTC